>JAPPNV010000097.1 GCA_028818565.1 Rhodospirillales bacterium
GCGGCCTGCTCGGCGATGAGCGGAATGCACTGGATGGCCGAGGAGCCGGTGCCGACGATGCCGACCCGCCGGCCCGAAAAGTCGACCTCCTCCTCGGGCCAGTCTCCGGTGTGGTAGGTCGCGCCGGCGAACGAGCCGACGCCCTTGAAGTCCGGGATGTTGCGCGCGGAGAGACAGCCGCTCGCCATGACGCAGTGGGTCGCCGTCACGCGCGCGCCGTCGTCGGTCTCGACTGTCCAGTGCCCGGCCGCCTCGTCGAAGGTCGCGGCGGTGACACGGGTGTCGAAGCGGATGTCGCGGCGGAGGTCGAACCGGTCGGCGACGTGGTCGAGGTAGCGCAGGATTTCCGGCTGGGTGGCGTAGCGCTCGGTCCATTCCCACTCCTGCTGCAGCGCGTCGTCGAACTGGTAGGAATACTCCATGCTCTCGACGTCGCAGCGCGCGCCGGGATAGCGGTTCCAGAACCAGGTGCCGCCGACGCCGCTCCCGATCTCGAAGACCCGCGCGCTCAGCCCCATGCTCCGCAGCCGGTGGAGCGAGTAGAGTCCGGCGAAGCCGGCGCCGACGATCACGGCATCGAAATCGCGGGCCGGCGCAGCGATCCCGCCCGGCCGTTCCGATTGCGGGTCAGGCACGGAAGCCCCCGTCCGCTATGGCGCCGGGCGAAGGGTCCGACGCCGGGTTCGCCGATGTCAAGCGGTCGCGGGGCAAGTCGCTACCCGCCTCGCCGCCATCGCTTCCAGTGCCGGTCCAGCACCTCGTCGAGCTCCAGGCCGCCCATCAGCCCGTCCGAGCGCAGGCACATCACCAGCACGATGATGACGCCCAGCATGAGGCTGCCGAGCCCGAACAGGTCGGGCAGCTGCGCGCCCAGGATGACCGGCCCGCTTTCCAGGTGGCGGATCAGCTCCATGGCGACCGAAATCAGCGCCACGCCCACCACCGCGCCGGTTACCGAGCGCATGCCGCCGAGGATGTGCATGGCGAGCGTGAGGAACGCGGCGTGAAAGTAGAAGGCCCGGGCGTTCACCGTGCCCAGGTAATAGGCGTAGAGGGCGCCGGCGATGCCGCACACCACGCCGCCCAGCACCCAGGCGATCAGCCGGAGAGCGCGGATGTTCACGCCCATCGCCTCCGCCGCGAGCATGTTGGTGGCGCTGGCGCGGAGCTGCACGCCGATCCGCGAGTCCTTGAACAGCCGCGCGACCAGGATGACCAGGGCGGTCGCGATCATCATGGTCTCGATCCCGGCTACCTTCGGTATGCCGTAAAACGCCTGGGTGCCCCGGAACAGGTCGACCCAGTGCACGAAGACGCCGTGGATGATGACCAGGATGGCGAGCGTCAGGATCGTCGCCGCGATCCCCGAGAGCCGGACCAGCACGAGCCCGGTCAGAGCCGCGATGATCCCGGTGATCGACACCGCGGCGACGAATGACGAGACGACGCCGAGTTGAACCTCTCCGAGACCGAACGGCGCGTTGGGGATCAGCGTCTTCTTGATCACCAGCGGCACCGCGAAGATCGACGTGAGATAGGCGCCGAGTCCCATGAAGCCCGGGTGGGCCAGGTTGGCCACGTTGGCGTTGCCCATGAAGATCTGCAGGCCGAGCACCAGGATCAGGTTGATGTAGGCGGCGACGGCGAGGCGCACCTGGTAGGGCTCGCCGAACAGCATGATGAGGAGCCCGATACCCACCGCGAAGGCGGCGATGATCGTGGCGCCCCGCACCGATCTGAGCGTCCGCGCACCCTCTACGTGCCAGAGCCGCCGGCGCGGGCGGCCGCTATCCATGGTCGGCGCGCTCAAGCGGTCTTGTCTCCCAGCTCGGCCTTCTTGCCCAGGATGCCCTGCGGCCGCCCGACCAGGATGGCGCCGATGATGAAGAACACCGCGGCGTCGCGAAGGCCCGCGAGGAAGTCGGGCAGCAGGATGATCAGGACCACCTCGAGGATGCCCAGCACGAGCCCGCCGACCACCGCGCCCGGCAGGCTGCCGAAGCCGCCCAGCACGCAGGCGACGAAGGCCTTGAGCACCGGCAGCAGGCCCATGAAGGGGTCGATCGCGCCGCGCCGCGCGATGAAGAAGATGGCGGCGAGGCCCGCGAGGAAGCCCGAGATCGCGAACGCCGTCGCGATCACCCGGTTGGCCCGCACGCCCATCAGGCGCACGGTGGTGAAGTCGTGGGCCGCGGCGCGCATGGCGAGGCCCAGCTTCGTCCGCCGCATGAAGACGACCAGCAGCACGATCGCGATGGCGGTCACGCCCGCCTCGAGAAACTGCAGGATGGTGAAGGTGAAGCTGCCGATATCCACCGTCGTGTTCAGCACCGCGACCGCGGGCACGGCCTTGGGCCGGGGCGAGACCCCCATCAGGAACACGTTCTGAAGGATGATCGCGACCCCGAAGGCCGTGAGCAGCCCCGTGGTCGCCGGCGCTCGTCGAACCGGTCTGAAGGCGACGCGCTCCAGGAGCACGGCAGTGATCACGACCGTGAGCAGGCAGACCGGCAGGATCATCCAGATGTCGCCGGCGCCGAACAGCGCCATGGCGTACATGATGTAGCCGCCGACGCCGAGGAACTCGCCGTGGGCGAAGTTCACCAGCCCCATGACCGAGAACACGATGGCGAGCCCCAGCGCGAGCAGCGAGTACTCGGCGCCGATGCTGAGCGCGTTGAGAGCCTGTTCGGCCACGTATTGCATGGTCTGTCCCGCCCCCCTACGAGACGCCTTCGCCGATATAGGCCTTCATCAGGTCCGCCGAGGTCCGCAGCTCCTCCGCAGTGCCGGCGAATTCGAGGTTCCCGCTGCTCAGGATGTAGGCCCGGTCGGCGAACTTGAGCGCTTCCTGCGCGTTCTGCTCGACCACGAGCAGGGTGAGGCCGTGGTCCCGCAGCCCCGATATCAGCTTGAAGATCTGGTCGACGATCTGCGGCGCCAGGCCCAGCGAGGGCTCGTCCAGCATCAGGAGCTTCGGCCCCGACATCAGCGCCCGCACCACCGCCAGCATCTGCTGCTCGCCGCCGGAGAGCGAGCCGCCGCTCTGCTTGAAGCGCTCGCGCAGGATGGGAAACATGTCGAGGTAGGTCTCCAGGTCCCGGGCGACGCCGTCCGCATCCCGCCGGATCGCCGCGCCCAGGATCAGGTTCTCCTCGACCGTGAGGTTGGCGAAGACGTGCCGCCCCTCCGGCGTCACGGTAATGCCGCGCGCGACCCGGCTTTCCGTGTCCAGCCGGTTTATGTTCTGGCCCTCGAAGGTCACCGTGCCCTCCGCGACGGGCACGAGCCCGATGATCGCGGACAGCATGCTCGTCTTGCCCGCTCCGTTGGGCCCCAGCAGCGTCACGATCTCGCCCTCGTCGACGGAGAGCGAGACCGAATGCACGGCACGCACCGCTCCGTAATTCACCGAGACGTTATCGACTTCGAGCATCGGCTCTTGCCGTCCTGGACCGTCGGCGCGCGGCCGGCCCCGCCGGACCCGTCAGGAAAGGCAGCGCCCGCGGCGGGCGCCCCTTCCCTGACGGTGCCCGGTTCATCCGGCCCGTTGGGGTCGGCGGCCGGGTCCGGTCGACTGCTCGCCCTACTCCTCGTAGTGGGGCGAGTGTGCGGGCACGAGGGCCTTGTGCAGCATCGGCTGGCCGTCCTTGAACCCGATTACCGAGACTTCCTTGCTCGGGTAGTGCCACCTGTTGGTGAAGTCGATGGAGGGCGCGGACGTCGCCTCGATCGGCCCCGCCGTGGTCAAGGCGTCGAGAACGGCGCGGGAATCGGTCGAGCCCGCGAGCTCCACGCCCTTGGCAAGGATCTGGGCGACATCGCCGCCCAGCCCGAAGAACGAGCCGTTGATCTCGTAGCCCCGGCTGACGCACTCGTTCTGGAACATCTCGAGCGCGTTGCCGCCCGTGGCGAAACCGTGGGTGGCGAAATACACGGTCCCGTCGACGCTCGGCGCGCCGCCGGCCACTTCCGGCAGCGTCGGGTCGTCAAACCCGTCCGAGCCGAACACGAAGATGTCGAGCCCCGCCGCACGGATCTGGCGGATCAGCACGCCCACATCGGGGTTGATCGACGAGATGTGGATCGAGTCCGGCATCGGGTCCATCGCCTTGAGGTCGGTGATGAACGGCGACCAGTCGGTGATGCCGAAGCCCGGATATTCCATCCGGCCGACGACCTCGCCGCCGAACCGCCCGAACACGTCGCCGAACCATTCCGGCAGGTTTCGCGTCCAGGTCCCGTACACGTCCGAGAGGAACAGGACCACCCGGCGGGCACCCAGCTCGTAGGCGACTTCGGCGGTCGCCGAAGCGTTGAACGGGTCGGGCACGGCCATGGTGATGTAGTTGTCCAGCCCGACCTCGAACATCTCGATCTGGGTGTTGACGGCCGAGAAGGTGATCGTGTCGTACTCGGCCGCGAGCTGGGAGACCGGGATCAGCGAATCCGAGGCGATCGCCGCCTCGCCCACCGCGGTCACGCCGTCGTCCAGCATCTCCTGGGCCTGGGCGATGGCGATTGCCGGGTCGCTCTTGTTGTCCTGCACGGAGAGCTCGATGGGCACGCCGTTCACGCCGCCCTGCTCGTTCATGAGCTCCGTCATGCAGCGCAGGCCGTGAGCCCCGGTGTAGGGCGCCCATTCGCCTGAGATCGAGGCCGAGATTCCGATCTTGAGCGGATCCCCGGCGGATGCCGGGGCGTTCGCGATGACCAGGGCCAGCGCGCCGGCCGCAACCGCAGTCGTGGCCAGAAGTTTCGTCGTAAGCATTGGCTTAGCCTCCCTTGAGTATTCGACACACCCCCTAGGTGGGTCTCTCCACCGTGGTTTCTCCGTCCGATGGCGACGGTCGGGGCGCCGGCGTCGCGGCCTCCCCGTTGTTATCCTGAGCGCCGATGTAGACCTCGATGACGCGCGGGTCGTTGCGCATCTCCTCGGGCGTGCCCAGCGCGATGAGCTCGCCCATGTGCAATACGGCGATCCGCTCGCACACGTTCATGATGAAACGCAGGTCGTGGTCGATGACGATGATGCCGCAGCCGTGTTCGTCGCGGATGAACCGGACCGAATCGATCAGCGCCGTGGACTCGAGCCGGTTCATGCCGGCGGCGGGCTCGTCGAGCAGCAGGTAGTCGGGGGCGAGCGCCAGCGCGCGGGCAATCTCGAGGCGCCGCTGATAGCCGTAGGGCAGGTTCGGCGCGGGCCGGTCGGCCATCTCCAGCAGATCCATCTGATCGAGCAGCCGGTCGATGGTGATTCTGCTCGCCTGCCGCGCCCGGTGGAACTCGCTGGACGTGAAGGCAACCTCGACGTTCTGACGCACCGTCAGATGTTCGAACAGGCGAATGTTCTGGAAGGTCCGCGCGACACCGGCATAGGCGCGCTTGCGCGGGGAGAGCCTGTTCAGCCGCTTTCCGTCGAGCATCACGGTGCCGCTGTCGGACGGGCTCACGCCGGTAATCAGGTTCATCAGCGTCGTCTTGCCCGCGCCGTTCGGGCCGATCAGACCCAGGATTTCCCCGCGCTGGCATTCCAGCGAGACCTCGCGCACGGCGTAGACCCCGCCGAAATTCTTGCTGATGTTGTCGACGGTGAGCGCCATGGCTCAAGCCGCAGGGGGATGTCTGCGCGGCCCGGTGGTAGCGGACGCGCGTCCGACCGGCGCGGCGATCTCTCGCACGGATCGCCGCCCCATGGGCCGGGAACGTTCGTTCACCGACACTCTCCCTGAGGTGTTCTTATTCTTGTCCAGTCAGTTTCGATCATGGACAGCAGGTTGACAACCCTGCCCCGGCGGCGCGGACAGGCGGACGAGAGGGCGAGACCGGGTGATTCCATTGGGGACGCGCGACATGCTTCCGCGCTCCCGGGCCGAAGGCCCGGCCGGCGCGACTGCGCCGCGCGCGAAGCGCGTAGGCAAGCGAGCGTCGCGCGGATACGCGCGCGTGGACGCGCGACGCGAGCGCCCGCCGATTGAGGGAAATGAACGAGTCAGCCGCGCCGCTTGCCGGCGCCTGCCGCGCTTCCTATCGTGTGGTTCAGCGTCCCCCGGCCCGCGTGGCGGAATTTGGTAGACGCAACGGACTTAAAATCCGTTTCCCGACAGGGAGTCCCGGTTCGAGTCCGGGCGCGGGCACCAATAAAATCAACAGGTTACTCAGTGAAGAGGGGGATTTTGTGTAGGAGCGTGGCTCGAAAGTCACCATTGAGTCACCAACAAGACGCCCGCGCGGAGAGTGACTAACCGTGTCGTCTAACGTCGGCGTTCGACCCCATGGCATCCGTCAATCAGTACAATTCCACGCTGATCAGCGTTCAATCAACACTCTGAACAGCCTATTGATGCGATGAGGCGGTGAATGAACTGAACGCTTGCGCTCCGACCTTCGCTCGCCCACAAGGCCTCCACGGCGGCAACAAGCGATAAGCTGAGGGGCGCGGCCGAGGCCTACTTCGACGAGCTGGGAAGGGTCCGCGCGTCGGGCGGGGGCACGGCTGAGCTTTCCTACTATCCGGCGCTAGAGAATCTGTTCGGCGGCGCCGTTTAGGTTGGCCTCCCGGGAGGCGGGGTAAGGGATTCGGCGGGTGCAGCCGGCGAGTCCGGAACGTCAGATCTTCCGCCCACCGTATCGCCCCTGTCCGTTCGGTCCCCTGGCTTATTGAACAGCCGGTCAAGGCCCAAAGGCGATATCACGGCCTGTCGGAGACGAGGCTCGTGTCTTTGTCGGACACGGCCACCTATCCGGACGAGTTGCGGACCTATCCGTTTCGCCGACTGACACCTGACCGGCGCGCTTCCTAGAGTCGAGCATCGAACTGCCGCCCGCCGGTTTGGGACGAGCGGCGCATTGGCGCAACGACGATGCCGGGGGCCACGGAGCGGACGAAACGATGTCACTAGCCGCCGCCCAAGCGGAGCGCACGCTCCCGCTGCCCGACCTCAGGCGCATCTTCGCCGACACCAAGTTCTACTGGCTGGTGCTGCCGGCCTTCACCTTCTTCCTGATCTTCTTCGTCATCCCGACCGTCTCGCTGTTCCTGATCTCCTTCGACAAGTCGGTCGCGGGCGTGGTCGACATCCAGTGGGACTTCACGCTGAAGAACTACATCCGGTTCTTCAACCGCCCGCTCTACTACGAGGCGGCGATACGTTCGATCGGGCTTGCGGCCATCGTCTCGGTCTGCGCCTTGGCGCTCGGCTATCCGCTCGCCTACTTCATCGCCAAGACCAGGCACCCCGGGCGCAACACCTTCTACATGATCCTCGTGCTGTGCGCGATGCAGCTCGACATGGTGATCCGGCTCTTCGGCCTGATGGTGCTGATGGGCGACAACGGGATCATCAACGGCATCCTGAAGGATGTCGGTGCCGTCCGCGAGCCGCTGCCGCTGATGTACAACTTCTTCGGCGCGGTGGTGGGGCTGGTGCAGTTCACCCTGCCCTTCATGGTGCTTTCGCTGATCGGCATCATCCGAAGCATTCACCCGTCGCTGGAGGAGGCCGCGCGCAGCCTCGGCGCCAACCGCTGGACTACCTTCTGGCGCATCACCTTCCCGCTCAGCATGCCGGGTATTCTCGCCGGCACCTTGCTGGTCTTCGCGATCTCGATCTCGTCCTACGTGGTGCCGGCGCTGATGGGCGGCTGGAAGGTGATCGTGATGCCGCTCCACATCTATCAGCAGATCGCCGAGATGGGTAAGTGGCAGTTCGGCGCGACCATTGCGGTCGTGCTCTTCGTCACCAGCATGATCGCGGTCTACGTCTATCAGCGCTTCGCGGCGCGCACGGCGGGCGGGCGGGCCTGAGATGGCGGAGAGGGTGGCGCAGGGGAGCGTCGCGCCGGGCGGGAGCTGGCACTTCTTCAACCGGGGCAAGCGGCGCGAGGAGCGGGCGGTGGCGCTGCCGCTCCAGATCGGCGCCTGGCTCGCCTTCGTCGTCCTGCTGCTTCCCATGATCATCGTGGTGCTGGCCGGGCTCAACTCCGGCGATCATCTGACCTGGCCGCCGGAAGGGCTCTCGCTCCGCTGGATCGTCGCGTTCTTCGAGGCCAGCGAGTTCCTGGACGCCTACGTCTTCAGCCTGTGGCTCGCCGTGGTTGTCATGGTGATCTCGACCACGCTCGGCACCATGGCGGCGATCTTCCTCACGCGCATGACCTTCCCCGGCCGCAACCTGCTCCGGGCCTACTTCCTCTCGCCGCTGATCCTGCCGGGGATCGTGCTGGGGCTCGCGCTCTACGTCTTCTACGTCTCGAGCGGCATCGGGCTCTCGCGCACCCTGCCCGGGCTGATCATCGGCCACGTGCTGGTGACGGCGCCCTATGTGATCGGCACGGTCTCCGCCGCGCTCTTCAACTTCGACATAGCGTTGGAGGAGGCCGCGCGCAGCCTCGGCGCCGGCCCCTTCACGGCGTTCCGCAACGTGACGCTGCCGATCATCGGGCCGGGCGTCGCCGCCGGCGCGATCTTCGCCTTCATCGTGTCCTTCGGACAGTTCGACGTCTCGCTATTCCTGAGCACGCCGAACTACACGCCGCTGCCGATCGCCCTCTACATCTCGCTCAGATACACCTTCGAGCCGACCGCGGCGGCGGCGGGCATCTTCGCGATTGCGCTGGTCGTGATCTCGATGCTGCTCACCTCTCGGCTCATCAACATCCGGCGTTTCGCCGGCATCAAGTTCTCGTAACCGACGAAAGGAGAATGAACGATGAGCAGTAATCGCATTTCCAAGCCGTCGCGGCGCAGCATCCTCAAAGGGCTCGCGGCAGGCGGCGCAGCGGCGGCCTCGACCAAGTTCGGGCTTTTCAACATCAACCATTCCTGGTCGCAGGACGTGCACTGGGACGGCGAGCCCTTCGATGCGGAGGGCGCCACCTTCAACCTCGGCGAGTGGGGCGGCTTCTGGGAGGAGTTCGTGCGCGGCGCGATGCTCAACGACTTCGAGGAGACGTACAACTGCAAGATCGCCTACGATTCGTCCTGGCCCTGGTTCCCGAAGTACGTGGCCAGTGGGCCGGAGCACCCCGCCTTCGACATGTGCAACTGGAACCTGCCGGAAATGACGAAGACCGCGCGGGCAGGCGATTACTTCGTGCCGGTGGAGGAGGTCAAGGCGAACGTGCCGAACGCGGCGGACTGCTGGGATTTCGCCTTCGACAACGGCATCGGCGTGACCTGGGCCTTCGGCCAGTACGCCTATGTGTATCGTACCGACCTGATCGACCCGGCGCCCTCCGACTTCAAGTCGTTCTGGGAAGACCGCTTCGCCGGCAATCGGGCCACCTATATCGCCGTCAACACCTTGCAGATGGTGTTCTTCATGACCGCCAGCGCCGCCTGGGGCGAAGGACCGGAGGACATGGAGGCCGGCTTCGACGCCATGCGGCGCGCCAAGCCGATGAAGCTCAGCGACTTCACCGGCAACATGCAGACCCTGGTGGAGCGCGGCGAGGTCCACATCGGCGTCCAGTGGGAGGGCGAGGTCTACCTGCAGATGGACAAGGGCATCTCCGTCGGCCCGGTGATCTGGGATTTCCGCAAGCCGATCCTGACCCAGACCAAGACCATCAGCCGCTATGCCGAGCCGATGCAGAAGAAGCTGGGCTTCGCGCTGATGAACGCGACGCTCGACCCCGCCTATCAGGCAAAGTGCGGCGCCACCTTCTATCTGCGGCCGACCAACGGCAAGGCCGAGGTGGCGGATAACCTCGCCAGCAAGGGCGTGGTCAACAGCGCTGACGCCATGGAGGGGCTCTGGGTCCCGGATTGGAACTGGTATGTGGACAACGAGGATGAAATCGTCGAGACAACCAACGCGATCTTCGTCACCTGAACCGCCGTTGCCGGTCCGGGAATTCGAGCGGAGCCGCGCGTGACCGACGTCGAGCTTTCGAGCCTGACCAAGCGCTACGGCGAGACCCTTGCTGTCGACGACGTCTCGCTCCGGGTCGAGGAGGGGGAGTTCTTCTCCCTCCTCGGGCCGTCCGGCTGCGGCAAGACGACGACGCTCCGCATGATCGCGGGCTTCGTCCGACCCAACGAGGGCCAGGTCTTCATCGGCGGCGAGGACATGACCCTGCTCCCGCCGGAAAAGCGGGGCATCGGCATCGTCTTCCAGAACTACGCGATCTTTCCGCACATGACGGTGTTCGACAACATCGCCTTCGGCCTGAAGATGCGGAAGGTGCCGAAGCGGGAGATTCGTGGCCGCGTTGGCAAAGCCCTCGATCAGGTGAACCTCGGCGGCTACGAGCGGCGCTACCAACGCGAGCTTTCGGGCGGCGAGCAGCAGCGCGTGGCGCTCGCCCGCGTCCTCATCACCGAGCCCAAGATTCTGCTCCTCGACGAACCCTTGAGTGCGCTCGACAAGAAGCTCAGGGAGGAGATGAAGTACTGGATCAAGGGGCTGCAGCAGTCGCTCGCCATCACCACGGTCTACGTCACCCACGACCAGGGCGAGGCGCTCACCATGTCCGACCGGATCGCGGTGATGAACCGCGCGAAGGTTGTCCAGATCGGCGCGCCCGATACGATCTACGAGCACCCGGCCGACCGCTTCGTCACCGACTTCATCGGCGAGTCCAACATCCTCGAGGCGCGCGTAGCGGCGGTGAGCGAGGACGACTGTCGCGTCGCCGTGGGCCGGGCCGAGTTCGCCGTCCCCCTGCGCGACGGGATCGAGGCCGGCCAGGCCGTTGGCTTCGTGGTCCGGCCCGAGCGCGTGCTGCTCGGCGCTGCGGCCCAGGCCGTCGATGGCCCCAAGGTCACTGCGACCGTGGTCGATCGCAGCTATCAGGGCGCAATCATCCGCTATCGCATGCTGCTGGAAGGCCAGGAGATCGTGGCCGAAGTGCCCAACCGGCCCGATCAGCCCGATCTCGCCGACGGGGCCGAGACCATGATCGGCTGGACCGTGGCGAGCGGCGAGCTGCTGGTCGACTGAGCCCGGCGCCGACTCCTCAGACCAGCGCTTCGATCGGCGTGTAGACGTCCGCGATCCCGAAGTACTTGGGGCCAAAGACCGCGAGCGCTTCGGGCGTGCGCATCACGGGCGGCACGCTCACGCCCACCACGCGCACCCGCTGGCCGTACTTGAGCCCCTCGGTGGTGATCGGTTCGGCATTTTCCTGGTCGAGCACGCAGATCAGGTCCGGCACCATGGCGAGCGTGCGCCCGCCCTGCTGCGCGACCAGGAACTCGTTCTGGAAGCGCACCTCCAGCTGCTCGCCGGTACTCTCGCCAATGCCTTCGAACCGCACCCGTCCGATGGCCCAGCCCTGCGTAGTCTCGCGCAACAGGTCCACCACCTTGCCCTCGAAGAGCACCGCACAGAAGCGCTTGTCGCGCGAGGTCTCGAAATAGTGCGTGAGCCCGGCGAAGGGGTCGCTCTGGGTCTCGCGCGCCTCGCGGATCGAGCGGCCGATCTCCATGGCGAGCGTCGTGGTGTAGAGCACGCCGGTCTCCTTCGCCTCCTGGCCCGACATGGAATAGAGCGCGATCTCCGACTTGGTGCCCATGCGGGTGCACACCACGCGCGCGAACCACTCGGATTCGAGGTTGCTGCGGGCGCGCACGATGACCTCGTTGTCGTGCTCGTCGCGCAGCACGATCGGCGATGCCGGCACGCCGTAGACGCCGAAGGTGCACATCTGCAGCTCGGGGAAGGCGCGGCCCATGCCGTCGCCGTCCACCACCGGGAGCCCGGTCATGGCGCCGATCGCCATCGGCAGCGTGCCGTTGATGCCGCCGGCCTCCGCAGCAATGAGCGCGGCGGCCTTGCGGCCCTTCTCGCGCTCGATGGAGCGCAGGCACTTCACCATGGTGTGCGCGCTCGGGATCTTCTCGACCATCACCGTCGGCGCGCCCATGTTGGCGACCGAGACGACGAAGTCGTCGTCGTCGAGCTCCATCGGGTCCATGATCGTGATATCGGCGCCTTCCTCCAGCTTCTGGCGCAGGATCAGCCCACCGACGTAGGGATCGCCGCCGCCGCCGGTGCCGAGAAACGCGGTGCCGCGCAAGAAATCCGGCAGCAGATCGAGGTGCATCTTCATCGTCGGCATGTCCTTGCAATCGCTCCTGCTCGCTCGGCGCTCAGCTGTCGGCGAGATCGCCCACTGCCTTGACCCGGACCCGGCAGGCGGCGCCCGGCAAGTAAGCAAGGGGAATCTCCTCGACCTCGATGATCTCGATGCTGCAGGGCTTGGCGCCGGCGTCCGCCGCCTTGGCCTGCGCCTCGTCCTTGGCCTGGGCGATCGCGTTTTCGCGGCCCTCCTGCTCGTAGGAGAAGACGCGGTCCACCTCGCCGCCGACCTGGGCGATGGCGGCACCGATGGCGTTGGCGACCGCCGAGCGTTCGGGAATGCTCAACGTCGAGACGCCGGCCAGATCGCGCTCGATCAGGATGCTGCCGCCGCCCACCAGGATCGCGGGCACCGGCTCCGCGCTCGTCTTCATGCGGTCGATCGCGTCCTCCACCATGGTGTGGATGGTATCCAGCCCGCGCTGCACCGCGGCGCCGTTGAGCCCCGCAACGGCCTTGCGCTCGCCAATTTCGGCGAAACCCGCGGCGACGGCGATATCGGTGGCGGTCAGCGTGTCACCGCCGAAGACCAGCGCCTTCTCCGTCAGCTCGAAGCCGACTGAATCGGGGCCGACGGTCACCGCGTCGTCGCCCCGCACCAGGCTGCCGCCGCCGAGCCCGATCGCCAGCACGTCCGGCATGCGAAAATTGGTCCGCACCCCGCCGACATCGACGGCCACCGCCGATTCCCGGGGGAAGCCGCGAGCCAATACGCCGACATCGGTGGTGGTGCCGCCGATATCCACCACCACGGCATTCTGCTGGTCGGAGAGGAAGGCCGCGCCCCGCATGCTGTTGGTGGGGCCCGAGGCGAAGGTTAGCACCGGATAGCGCTCGACGTACGCCGCGCTCATCAGGGTGCCGTCGTTCTGGCTGATGAAGAAGGGCGCGTCGATCTTGAGTTCTTTCAATGCGTCGCGGAATGCGCCCACCACCTTGGCCGAAAGCGAGACCAGGGCGGCGTTCATCACCGCCGCGTTCTCCCGCTCGATCAGCCCGACCCTGCCGATCTCGTTGGAAAGCGTGATCTGGGCTTCCGGGTGCTCGTTGCGGATAATCTCGGCGGCGCGGTCCTCTTGCGCGCTGTTCAGCGGGGCGAAGACCGAGGAGACCGCTATCGATTGGAGGTTTTTCGCCGCGATGTCGCGGGCAATGCGGGCGATTTCGGCCTCGTCCAGCGGCGAAATCTCGCGGCCGTCCACCTCATAGCCGCCCTTGGCCATGTAGACGTTACGGCCGATGGTATCCACCAGATCGTGCGGCCAGTCGATCAGGGGATTGAGGCTCTCGGTGGCCGGCAACGCGAGGCGCACGATGGCCACCGGCACCAGGCGCCGGCGCTCGACGATGGCGTTGGTGAACTGGGTGGTGCCGATCATCACGCCGGTGATGGTCTCAGGCGCGACCTCGGAGCGGGCCAACGCGCCCTCGATCGCGGCCACCACGCCGGCGCCTACGTCGGCGGTGGTCGGTGCCTTGATCGAGGCAACGACCGCCGCTCCGTCCATAAGCACCGCGTCGGTGTTCGTGCCGCCGACGTCGACACCAATCCTCATGCCCGTCTCCCGCGCTTCGTGCCGCGGCATCCTAATCTCAGCGCTACCCGATCACACCGGCAGTCATCGCGCTGCCGGGCCCGATTGAACGCCGGATGGCGGAGACGTAGACTCCCTACCAGGCATCGCCGGCTAAGCGGCGTTCCAATGGAAGGGCACCGGCCATGGCAACGGATGTGAGAGTGGTTACCCCGATCACCACCTGGGGTTTTCGGGACAGCTCCGAGTTTCGCGCCCTCGAAAGGCCCGACTTGACGATCAGTCATGTCGAGATCGAGACCGGCCCGGCCTCGATCGAATGCGAATACGACGAAGCGCTCGCCGTCCCCGGAACGATCGCGAAGATCATCGAGGCCGAACGCGACGGCTGCGACGCGGTGGTGATCGACTGCATGGGCGATCCCGGCATGCTGCCCGGCCGCGAGTGCGTCTCGATCCCCGTGATCGGGCCGTGCGAGGCGGCGATGCACGTGGCGTCGATGCTGGGGCACACCTTCAGCGTGGTTACGGTGCTCAAGCGGCTGCGCCCGCAGTTCGAGCATCAGGCGCAGATTTATGGCGTGCGCGAGAAGCTCGCCTCGGTTCGTGCCGTCTCGATCCCGGTGCTGGAGCTGGAGCAGGATCTCGACCGCACCAAGGCGGCGCTTGCGGAGGAGGCGGTGAAGGCGGTCGAGGAGGACGGCGCCGATGCGATCATCTTCGGCTGCACCGGCATGCTGGGTTGCGCCGAGGCCGTGCGCCGCGGCCTTCTCGCCAGGGGCTACGACGTGCCGGTGGTCGACCCGGTACCGTGGGCGGTCAAGCTCGCTGCGAGTCTGGTCGACGCCGGGATGAGCCACAGCAAGATTACCTACGAGCGCCCGCCGTCGAAGCCCGTGGTGGGCTACGAGATTCCACCGCTGACGAGCCTCGCCCGCGACGCCGCCGAGTAGGTGTCGCGCCCAACCCGGTGAACTGGCGTTTCGATCACGCCGCCGCCTCGCCCGCGACCTCGGCTGACGGCGTAGGGAGCCCGATCTGGGCCGACCTGACGCCCCTCCTGCGGAATCTCCCTTTCGGATGGACGACTGCGGCTTCGTCGAGGGCATCAAGTTCCCGAACGTCGAATTCATGACCTCCGCCAATCCGGTGGACTTGCTGACCCAATTCTGGAGAAGGCGCGACCGGAGCGCTGATTGGCCTCGTGCGATTAGGAGCAGGAAACCCGTTACTCGACCGTAGGCGGATGCCGGTCGCGTGTCAGTCGGCGAAACGGATAGGTCCGCAACTCGTCCGGATAGGTGATCGTAGCCGACAAAGACCCGAGCCTCTTCGCAGAGCAGCCAAGCTTTCGTCTCTCGACCTAGGCTGATCGATTTCGCTACAGGTGTTGCACTTCCGGCGGTTTGTCCAGACCATGTCGCCGTGCAACGGAGACGGCAAGGGCACGCTTATTCACGCCCAGCTTGGCATAGATATTCTTCAGGTGAAATTTCACCGTCGGCTCCGAGAGCCCCAGATGCCGGGCGATGCGCTTGTTCGAGTGACCTTGCGCAAGTTGTTCCATGACCTCCAGCTCGCGCGAGCTGAGAATATGCGCTGCCTCTCCACGATCTCCGGCGCACATGTCAGACAACAATCGGGCGACGAATTCGACTTCAACATCGCTCATATCGCCGATCCCGGTCGTTCGAACGATTGCCTGCACTGACTGTGCGAAGAGTCTGCCCTCTTCGGTAAAGGACCCATAGAATCCGCACGAACTGCCCAGTGCGATAGCCTGCTTGAAGGGCTTGGCGGCGGCGCGACTGTTTCCGGCTTCATGCAGCGCCATGGACTGCAGGACCAATCCCTTTACCCGGAAGCGAACCGCATTTGCTTCCTGGGACTCGCAAACTGCGTCGCTCAACAATTCCAGCGCATGGGCGGCGTTGCCAAACCGAATGTGGTATCGGGCCAGGGAAAACGCCGCCATATAGTAGCCTCGCCAACACGGCCCAGCATCTTCTGCACCCGCGTGCGTCAGGCGATCGATATCCTGCAAAGTCAGTTCGGCCAAATCGGCCCGATCCGCGCGGACGAACAGATCCAGTCGCTTGTAACAAATAAGACGCTGAAGCCGGCGCATGTTCCGGCGCCTGATCGTACGCTCCGCCTGATCGAGTACTTCGGCGGCGGCCTCAAGGCCGTTGTTGGCATAGGCCACCTCCATGGCCACGGTGTAGCCCGGGACATAAAGCTCGCTCCACCCTTCCCTGACCTCGATATCGTGAAGAGAATTGAAAATATGCCGGCTGGCGGCCATCGGGTCGCCGCGTTCGAGATGGACTTCCGACAAGAGCACGGAAGCGATGCCGGCGAGCCCTCTGTCAGCCGGAAAATACCGCTCAGCCAGGTTCAGTGCGGTTGTCCTTCTTTTCTGGGCGTCGGAGAGAAGACCCTCTTCAAGATCGATAATGCTGATGTTGATATGGATGAAGAACTGGAGATATTTGGCATCGAGATCCCGGTAGTAGGCCATGGCTCTCTCGCCGGACAGTCTGGCACTCTTCAGATCGCCAGCCTGGATTTGCGTGACGCAAAGAATATTGTAAAGAACTCCTCGAACCAACGGTTCCGATTCTGGTGTCGATCGTGTCAAATCCTCAAAGCGAGCAATATCTTCATCTGAAATCGTCCGGTCTTCATAAATTCGGAGAAGCGCGCCGATCAGCGTGATCTCGTCGGCCAGATTGCGATCGTCGCTTACGCCCTGGGCGACGACTTCGTCGAAAAGCCTGTTGGCCTCGACGATCCTCCCCTCTTTTGCCAACACGTAAGCCGAACACAACTTGGCGCGCGGACTCTCATGAACCAGGTTCGTAGGGATCTGACCCAGTAGCGAGCGAAGATAACCCACTCCCTGTCTAATGCCGACAAGAACACCGCCAAAATTTTCTATATACCCTATCGCACGGGCGTAATCTTTCCCTGCCTTGGCGTGGTGTATTGCGGACTGGAGGTCGTTGGTATCGAAGAACCAGTCGGCGGCGCGTCGATGCAACGTATAGACGTGCTCTCTGCCGAGATAAATCTGCTGTTGCCGCAAGAATTCCAGGAACAGTTGGTGGTGTTTGAACCACCCGTCCTCGGGAGCGCCGCTCCTGGACAGGAGGATCCCGGCCGTCCAAACCTCGAGCAGCCTCGCCCATCCGTCGCTTCGCGCACGAACGGCATCCGCAAGATCGCCGTTCAAACGCTCCAGGTGCGCCGTTTCCAGCAGGAATTGCTGCAGCTCTTCCGGTAGCTGCTGGAACACGCGTTCATTCAGATAGTCGGCCAGCTCGGCCCGCGATCCGGACAGGCCGTTGACATGGTGCGCCAGCGGCACGCTGCAATCGTGGGTCAGTTGCGTCAGTTGAACCGCGACCGGCCACCCCTCGGTCCGCTCTATCAGCTGCCTCGAAACCTGCTCATCGAGGGGCTGAGCGAACAGCGCTCCGATGTCCCCCTCGTCGAATCTGAGGTCGTTGACTGTGATCTCGTGAACCTCGCCCTGCAATCTCAAGCCTGAAACCGGAATGCCCGACCGCTCTCTGGTCGCAATGACGATGTGCAAGGTTCGCGGGCTGTTGTGGATGAGGTATTCGAAGAGCTCGAGGCAGGCGTCGTTGTGAGCGAAATGCGCATCGTCGATGATCAGGCAGGCCTCCACGCCGTTCTCGCCCATGATCGATGTCAGCATCGACAGGCGCACGAGCGGGGCCAGATCGCCCGACACGGTCGCGTGAATACCGAGGTCGGCCCGCGCCGCCTGCTCCAGGAGCGCGACCAGCGATGTCGGATCGCCATGGCGGCGTTCGATCTGAACCCAGGCCCGGGCAAAGCCGCAGCCGCTCAACCTGGCGCGCAGCTGATCCAGAAGGGTCGTCTTGCCATATCCGGCCGGTGCGTCGATCAGTGTCAGGCGCCGCCCGAGGTTTTCCTGAATTCGGTCGAGCAGCGGTGTCCGTTCGATCAGTACGACCTTGTCCGGTGAAGTCATTGACCCACACCCGGCAACTGGTCCGGCTTGAATCTTAGTGCATGGACGGATTGTCGACCAAACGGAATGGTCGACGTAGCACAACGGAGCCGGGCGGCAAGCCTGACGGGACGAATAGCTGGATCTGCCGCCGCGCCGCTACCAGCGGAGCGTGCCTATCAGTAAGATGCCGTGCTCCGGCGCCGCGTCGTTTGCGGGCTCCTTCCGCGTGGCGTCGAGATTGACCTCGAACCCCGGATCGCGCGGCACCGCCGAGGTCAGACGCCAGCCAACGCGCCAGTCCCGCGCCCCGCGGTCCGACAGCCCGAAGCCCAGGTTCGGCATGCCGGTGAAGCGTAAGCGGCTAAAGCACGACGTTTCGCCCGCGCCTTGATTTCGTCCGCCCTC
>JAPPNV010000350.1:0-9606 GCA_028818565.1 Rhodospirillales bacterium
CGCCGGTGAACTGCTGCCACCAGCTCTCGGTCTGGCGGTCGTACATCACGAGGTCCGAGTTGCGCAGCTTGCCGGTGGTGCCGAAGTCCAGCACCGCATCGCCCACGCGCCGGTCGTACACGACGGCAGAATTGCAGAGCGGGCAGAAGGTGACCGCGATCGGGATGCCGCCCACCGTGTCGTTGACGATCTCGTGCCAGATGAGGACTTGCAGCGGGTAGGCGCGCTGGTCGTCGCCGACGAAGAAGCTCATGACGGGCTCAGTGTCGGCCAGGTCCTCGATCTCGCCGGCGGACACGAAGACCGGATCGTCGATCGAGGGGATGCCGTCCTTGGGCGGCCCGCCGGACATGATCTCGTCGAACGAGACCGACGACTTCGAGAAGTCCGTCTCGCCCCACTCGAACAACCAGCCCGACGGCGCCTCGCGCGCCGCGGCAGGTTGGAGCGTGAGCGCTCCGGCGAGCGCGAGAGCGGGAAGCGTTAGGGCTGAAAGAGCAAGGCTTCGCATTGAGGCATCCTCCGTCCAGTGACGGGTGGAATGTCGGGCCCGCGGGAGCCCGGCGCCAATCGCGATGCTTCAACTTGTCGTGACGAAGGGTCCGTTCACTGAGCGGCGGCCATCGCGCGCTGGGCCATGACGCCCACCAGGTGCGCGCGGTACTCGGCGCTCGCGTGGATGTCGGAGTTGAGCCCGTCCGGGGAGAGCGCCGGCAGCGTCGCGTCGGGGTCCAGCCCGCCGCTCAGCGCCGCCTCCATGGCGGAAGCGCGAAACACGCAGGGCCCCGCGCCGGTCACCGCGATGCGCACGCCATCTGCCGTCTCCGCCGCCATCACGCCGACGATGGCGTAGCGCGATGCCGGGTTCGGAAACTTCGCGTAACCGGCCTTCCCGGGCCGGGGGAACCGCACGGCGGTGACAATCTCGCCCTCGTCCAGCGCGGTCTCGAAGAGCCCGGTGAAGAAGTCGTCCGCCGCGATGGTGCGCCGGTCGGTGACGACGGCGGCGCCGAGCCCGACCAGGGCGGCCGGATAGTCCGCCGCCGGGTCGTTGTTGGCGATAGAGCCGCCGATGGTGCCCTTGTTGCGCACCTGCGGGTCGCCGATCTTGCCCGCGAGCGCGGCCAGCGCGGGGATCGCGCCCTGCACGTCGGCGGACGCCGCGACGGCCGCATGCGGCGTGAGCGCGCCGATTTCCACCGTCTCGCCGTCCACGCCGATGCGGACCAGCTCCGTGAGCCCGGCGAGGTCGATCAGATCGGACGGCGCCGCAAGGCGCTGCTTCATCGTCGGCAGCAGCGTGTGCCCGCCCGAGAGATAGGCGCCGTCGTCCGCGCCCTTGAAGGCGGCGACCGCGTCCTCGACCGATGTCGCGCGATGATAGTTGAATGCATGCATGGCGCCCGCTCCTCTCCGTTCAGACTATGGCCTTCGCACCGAATTGGCCAGAGCACCATCGTCCCGGGGGATGGCGACCTTTCGGGCACGTGCCGGCCCCGGCTAGCATGGGCGCAGCACGGAGAGGAGGCGCCGGTGGTGATGCTCAGGCGCGCCCAGATCGTCAATCTGGTCGAGCACAGCTACTACAGCAACATCGATTTCCGGCGCCTCGGCACGGTGCTCGACTGCTTCGCCCACGACGCCGTGCTCACGGTGGACGGCCGGAGCCACCGCGGCCGGGACGGCGAGATCAAGCAGTATTTCGAGAGGATGCAGGCGGCCTATTCCACGATCCGGCACGCGCTGTCGAACCACGACGTGGACGAGGCCGCGCAGCGCCTGACCTGCCGCTTCTCGCTCAGGCTCGAAGACGCCGAGGGGCACGCGCACGAGACCGGCGGGCGGGCCGCGTTCCACCTGGGGAACGGCAAGCTCGCGACCGTCACGGTCGAGAGCGACGGCGGTACCGCGACCTAGTTCGCAGCTGGAGCTTGCCAGGCTCCGAACTGTCGCTCGCCTTTTTCATCTCCACCTCCCCCTGTCCCCCTCCCCCAAGAGGCGGAGGGGGGACGTAGGCTGAGAGGACGCCTCTCTTTTCTCCCTCTCCTCCCCGGCGGGGAGGAGAGGGCTGGGGTGAGGAGGGGCCGACGGGTGCGATTGCGTTGCCGCCGCCGATGCGGTCAAGATGGGCACGGCGGGCGTCAGCGGCATGCCTAACAGCGGCAGACGTCAGTCTAGAGGCGGCGGGGGGTGCGGCATGGCTTCGGACATCGACATCTACAAGACCCAGAACTTCGGCAACCGGCTCGGCTTCGGCGAGAAGGCGGCGCTGCTGATCGTCGATTTCGTCGAGGGCTTCACCGACCCGGCCAAGTTCGGCGGCGGCAACATCCAGGAGGCGATCGACGCGACCGTGGGCTTGCTCGCCTTCTGCCGGGAGCGCGGCGTGCCGGTCGCGCACACCCGCGTGATCTTCGCCGACGACGCCGCGGACGCGAACATCATGTGCATGAAGGTGCCCTCGCTCACGACGCTGACCGAGGACGCGCCGGAGAGCCAGATCGTCGACGCGCTCAAGCCGGCGCCGGGCGAGATCGTCATCCGCAAGCGGGTGCCGTCGGCCTTCTTCGGCACCGACCTCGCGCCGGCCTTCGCCAAGATGCGTATCGACACGGTGATGGTGGCGGGCTGCACGACCTCCGGCTGCGTGCGCGCGAGCGTGCTGGACGCCATGTGCCACGGCTTCCGCCCGGTGGTGATCAGCGATTGCGTCGGCGACCGGGCGCTCGGGCCCCACGAGGCGAACCTCTTCGACATGGCCCAGAAGTACGCCGACATCGTGACCAGCGCCGAGGCCATCGCCGCGCTTTCGGGCACGGTCGCCGCAGAGGCGGCCGAATAGACGCCCGCCGTGAAGGCGGTCGTCATCCGCGCCCACGGCGGCGTCGAGACCCTGCTCTACGAGGAGATCGAGACGCCCGAGCCGGGGCCGGGCGAGGTGCTGGTGCGCATCCGGGCGAGCGGGATCAACCACCTCGACCACGACGTGCGCGAAGGCATCTCCGGCATCCCGGTGACGCTGCCGCACGTGCCCGGCAGCGAAGGCGTGGGCGAGATCGCGGCGCTCGGCCCCGGCGTGGCCGGCCCCGCCCCCGGCGCCCGTGTCGCCATCGACTTCGCGCAAGGCGATCCGCTCTCCGAGCCCTGGCTGAGCGGGCTCGACGGCGTCGACTTCACCCACGGCCGCATCGGCGCGGGCCAGTGGGGGACGCACGCCGAATATTGCGTCTCCCACGCGCTCTCGGTGATCCCGCTGCCGGACGATCTCTCTTACGAAACCGCCGCCGCCGGCATGATCGGGCTCGGCACCGCCTGGCACATGACGGTCGCTCTCGGCCGCGTCCAGGCGGGGCAGACGGTGCTGGTCAACGCGGCCGGCAGCGTGGTCGGCTCATCGGCGATCCAGGTCGCCCTGCTGCACGGCGCCCGCGTGATTGCGAGCGCGGGCTCCGCCGCCAAGCTGGAGAAGGCGCGCGCGCTCGGCGCCGCCGAGACCATCGACTACACGCGCCAGAGCATCCGGGACGAAGTGCTCAGGCTCACCCAAGGCCGCGGCGTCGATCTCGTGATCGAGAGCGTGGGCGGCGACGTGCTGCGCCAGAGCATCGACGCGGTCTGCTTCAACGGCCGCCTGGTCACCTGCGGCGCCCACGCCGGGGAGGAAGTGCCGCTCAACGTGATCGAGCTCTTCCGCAAGCACATGACGATCCACGGCAGCCACTTCGCCGGCCGCCGCGAGCTTGCGCGCATCTTCGCGCTGATGGCGGAGGGCCGGCTCGCGCCGGTAATCGATACCGTCTACCCGCTGGCCGAGATCCAGGCGGCCGCGCGCCGCACCGCCGAGCGCGACGTCTTCGGCAAGATGGTGCTGGTGCCGTAGAGCGTTTCCGAAGTTCATTTGCATGTGAGCGGGCCGGAGCGCGGTCTCGTCAACCGAGCCTCTCCCACACGTCGTCATGCCCGGACTTGATCCGGGCATCCATGTTTTTCCGCCTGTTCCGTCGGAGTGGTGTGTGACCACGTGGATGGCCGGAATAAATCCGGCCATGACGTGGTGGGGGCGCCGTGCAGATGGACAGAAACTCTGAAGCACGACAGTAGCGGCCTGCCCTACTTCTGCTTCCCCGCCTGGCCGCGCTTGAGGAACTGCCCGCCGCCCTCGCGGCCGAGCCATTCCCTGCCGTCGACGATCAGCTCGCCGCGCAGGAACACCTTGCTGACCCGCCCGGTGACCTCGCGGCCTTCGAACATCGAGTACTCGACCCGGCTGTGATGCTCTGCGGCGCGGATGGTCCAGGCCTCCTCCGGGTCGAACAGCACGATATCGGCGTCGGAGCCCACCGCGATCGTGCCCTTGCGCGGGAACAGGCCGAAGAGCTTCGCCGGCGCCGTCGCCGTCAGCTCCACATAGCGGTTGAGCGACATGCCGTTGCGGCGCACGCCGCCGTCGTAGACCAGGGGCATGCGGGTCTCGAGCCCCGGCGCACCGTTGGGAATCTTGCTGAAGTCGTCGCGGCCGAGCTCCTTGGAGAGCCGCAAACCCAGCACGTTCTCGCTGAAGCAGAAGGGGCAATGGTCGGTGGCGATGACCTGGAGGTCGTCGGTCTTCAGCCCCCGCCAGAGCGCGTGCTGATGCTCGGCACCCCTGAGCGGCGGCGTCATCACGAACTTCGCGGCCTCGAAACCCGGCCGCTCGTACTCCTCGTCGGTGAGGAAGAGATAGTGCGGGCAGGTCTCGGCATGCACCGGGAGCGCGCGGTCGCGCGCCTCCGTCACCGCGTCGAGCGCCTCGCCTGCCGACAGGTGCACGATATAGACCGGCGCCTCGGCAAGCTCGGCGATGCGGATGACCCGGTGGGTGGCCTCGCCCTCCATGATCGTCGGCCGGGTCAGCATGTGCCACTTGGGGCTGGTGTTGCCGGCGTCGAGCGCCTCCTGCACCAGCACGTCGATGACGTGGCCGTTCTCGGCGTGGACCTGCACCATGCCGCCGTTGGCTCCGACCATCCGCATGGTCTTGAAGATCGCCCCGTCGTCGATCATCAGCACGTCGGGATAGGCGGTGAAGAGCTTGAAGGTGGGGACGCCCTCGTCGTGGATCAGGCTCTTCATGTCGACGAGGGTCTGGTCGTTCACGTCGGTCATGATCATGTGGGCGCCGACGTCGACGCCGGCGACCGCAGCGCGCTCGTGCCAGTTGGCGAGGCCGGCGAGCGGGCTCTCGCCCCTGTCCTGGTTGGCGAAGTCCACGATCGTGGTGGTGCCGCCGAAGGCCGCGGCCTGCGAGCCGGTGTAGAAGGTGTCCGCGGTGCGCGCCGGCCCGAAATCCCAGTCGAGGTGCGTGTGCACGTCGACTCCGCCGGGCATCACGAGCAGCCCCTCGGCATCGTGCTCGGCGACCCCGTCGCCCACGGGCAGGTCCGTACCGATCATGCGCACGCGGCCGCCTTCCATCAGGATGTCGGCCCTGTAGTCGTCCACCGCGGTCACGATCCGCCCGTTCCGAATCACGGTCGCAGTCATGCTCGCCTCCCTGGGGCCCAGGCGGCCCCGCAATCCCTGCGCCCGCATCATGCCCCGCCGGCCGGCACCCGTCCACGGCTCGCCATGGCCGCGGCCGGTGGTGGAGGCTCAGAGCCTAGAGTTCGCTGACCTCGTGGGCAGCGTTCTCCAGCCACTCCGGGCGGACCGTGATCCCCCAGCCGGGGCCGCCGGGGATCTCGACCTTGCCGTCCCTTGCGACCGGCATCTCGTCGTAGATGCCGTCGTACTGCCAGGGATAGAAGTCGCCCTCCTCGATGGAAAACTCGACGTAGGGCCCTGCGTTCTCCAGCGCGCCCATCAGGTGCAGGGTGAAGATCGTGACCAGAGACAGGTTCGCGGAATGCGGCGTGACCGGCATGCCGGCGGCCTGCGCCATGCGCGCGACCCGCAGGAAGCGCTCGACGCCGCCCACGTAGCAGACGTCGGGCTGGGCCACGTCCATGGTCCGGCTCTCGATCAGGAACTGCCAGAGCGTGAGGTTGTTGTCCTGCTCGCCGCCGGTCACGTCCAGATCGAGCGCCTCCTTCACCTCCCGCGTCCAGTCCGGCTTCCAGTAGGGGCAGGGCTCCTCGAAATGGCAGACGCCGTTCTCTTCCAGGACGCGGCCGAGCGCGATCGCCTGCTCCGGCGCGTAGCAGCTGTTCGCGTCGACCAGCAGCGCAACATCGTCGCCGAGCGCGCGGCGCACCTCCCGCACGATCGCTTCGGAGCGGCCGGGCCACTGGTCCCGCCCGCGCCCGCATTCCGCGCCCACGCGGAACTTGAAGGCATCGTAGCCGTGGCGCTCCCGCAGCCTGAGAAAGCGCTCGGCCTCCGCCTCGG
This sequence comes from Rhodospirillales bacterium, assembly GCA_028818565.1. Taxonomy (GTDB): domain Bacteria; phylum Pseudomonadota; class Alphaproteobacteria; order UBA828; family UBA828; genus WTGU01. The sequence goes on from JAPPNV010000350.1 coordinate 6,367, forward strand.
GCGTGATGTCGCGCCTCATGCTGGAGCCGTAGACGCGAAGCGGGCGCGGCGTGCCGCCCAGAAGCTCGCAGACGCTCTTGCCCTCGAGCCTGCCGTGGAGGTCCCAGATCGCAGTGTCGAGCCCGCACAGCGCTCGGCACAGGTAAGTGCCGGGAAACTTGTGCTCCCGCTCGCAGATCAGATCGAGCAGGTCCCCCAGTCCGTCGAGCGCCGAGATGTCCCGGCCGAGCGCCCAGGGCGCCACCTGCCGGTGAAGCACGGTTGCGGAAATGTCGGCATGGTAGGTCGAGACCTGCCCCCAGCCTTGGGCGCCGTCGTCGGTGGTGACGCGCGTGATCCCGACCTCGCGGGTGCAGAATGTCTCGATCTTCTGAATCTTCATCGGTGAGCCCATACCTGTTCAGTCCGGAAAGACGATGACGTGACGCAGATCGTGGGAGCGCCGCGCGAGCGCGATCGCCTCGTTGATCTCGTCCAGCGGTCTGCGCGAGGCGACCAGCTCGTCGAGCCTGAGCCGGCCGCTCCGGTAGAGCCGGAACAGCTTGGGCACGTCGACGCGGAGCCTGGCGTCGCCCATCTTGCAGCCCAGAATCCGCTGCCCGCAATGCGCGAGGTCGGTGGCGTTCAGGCTGACCCGCTGGTCGTAAGGCGGCATGCCCACCACCACCAGCATCCCGTTCGGTGCAAGCAACGGCAACGCCTGCTCGATGGCCCGGGCGTTTCCCACCGCCGTCATCGCCACGTCGAAGCCGCGCCCGCCGTTGAGCGCCCGCGCCTTCGCCGCAACGTCTTCGTCGGCGGCATTGATCGCGTCCGTCGCCCCGAAAGACCGCGCCTGCTCCAGCTTGCCGTCGGTGACGTCGATGGCCACCAGCGGCAGTGCGCCCGCGAGCGCCGCGCCCTGAACGCAGTTGAGGCCGACGCCGCCGCAGCCGATCACCGCGACCGCATCGCCCACCTGCACGTTCGCGGTGTTGATGGCCGCACCGAAGCCGGTGAGCACACCGCAGGAGAGCAGGCAGGCTGCCTCGTCGGCCACATCCGCCGGGACCCTCACCGCCTGCGAGACATCCACCACCACGCTCTCGGCGAAGCCGCCGACCCGGAGCCCGGCCCGCACCGGCCGGCCGTGTTCATCACCCAGACGCGGGGCGGAATCGATGGCGTACGCGGTCGCGCACTGGGCCGGGCTTCCGGCCTCGCAGCATTCGCAGCGCCCGCACGAGCGCAGCAACGAGACGAGCACCCGGTCGCCAACGCCGACGCCGCCCGGCGGCACGGCGGGGCCGAGGCCGGTGACCACGCCCGCCAGCTCGTGTCCGAACACGGCCGGCAGCACATCCTCCCCGCCCCAGCCGCCGTCCATGTAGGTGATGTCCGAATGGCAGATCGAGCTCGCGCGCACCCGGACCCGGATCTCGCTGCCTTGCGGCGGCGCGAGCCGCAGCGTCTCGATGGAAAGCGGCTCGCCGAAGGCACGGCAGACCGCGGCCCGGATCTCGATCGTGTCGGACGCCATGGCAACCATGATCTCCCAGGCTTGAGGGTGAACGCGCGCTCCGGCTCTGCCAACCGGCTCGCTTTCAATTCTACATGGCCGAAGCGGTCTTGGCCCGGTCACGCGCGACCGGACACCCCGGAAAAGGCCAGGCTGCGGGGCCGGATTGCCGGCCGATTCTTGTGTGCGCCGACCGCCCCGTGTAGGTTCGCGCGCGTCCCGTGACACTCGACCGCTATGCGGATTCCGCGATCGCGAAGTCGAACTCGACGGACCTATGGATGCAACGATAGGCGAAAGGGAGATTGGCTGATGAAGCTCCGTGCAACAGCAATGGCAGTCGCCGGCTCACTCATGTTGATGAGCGGCGCCGCGCTCGCCGAGAGCGGCCTGGAAGCCCAAAGCGGGGAGACGGTCTTCTTCCGCGGTTGGCAGTACAAGACCGACATCGTTCAGGACAATGTCGATCGCTATAACAACGAGCAAGGCGGCAACGTCGATTATGCGACCGTCACCGGCGACTACCCGGCGATCATGGAGCAGAATCTGATGGCAGGCGCCGAGCTCGACGTGCTCTACGCCAACCCGTCCCAGGCGGGCCGCTACTTCGACGGCGGCTGGATCATGCCGGCCGAGGCGCTGCCGAACATCGATGCGATCAAGGCGGACATGTACCCCAACATCCTCGACGCCTGGTCCTACAAGGGCCAGCTTCTGGGCCTTTCATACTTCGTCAGCACCCGCGGGGTCATGCACGTCAACCTCGAGAAGTACTACGAGCTCGGCTACAGCGACGCCGACTTCCCCGCGGATTGGGATGCGCTTTACGACCAGCTCTACGAGATGCGGGACAAGGGCCTCGACCAGCCCTTCCTGCCGCACTGGATCAACGAGTGGTACGGCATTTCCTGGGGCTTCGATTTCGAAGTGATGAACCGGGGCGGTCAGGTCGCCCACCCCGATACCCATGCACCCTTGCTGACCACCGATGCGGACGGCGCGGCGTACAAGACGCTTGAAGACTGGAAGCGCATCTGGAACGACGGCTTGGTGCCGGAAGAGGTGCTGACCTACAACGAGAGCTCCTACATCGACGCCTATGCGTCGGGGCGCTACGTGTTCAGCCCGCAGCAGCTCTACGATCTGGAGACCTTCAACCGCGAGGACCGCTCGCAGATCGCCGGACACGCCAGCCTGCTGCCCTACCAGGGGCAGAGCTGGGGTCTGCTCGATTCCGCCGTCTACCTGATGACCAGCCGGGAGCGGAGCGACGCCCAGACCGACGACGTCAAGCGCTTTGCCAGTTGGTACGGCTACCAGGACCAGACCGGCAACGTCTTCGTCGGCAATCGCTGGATGCAGGAATCCATGCTCTTCTCCGGCTACAAGTCGGTGATGGAGAGCGACGCGGCGGCCGAGCGGATGAAGAGCGCTCTCGCGCGCGAGCAGGACATTGCGGCGGTGCTCGGAGTTTATGCGGCCACGCCGTACCCGAAGGGTATCTGGAGCGTCGTCTGGGCCGAGGAGTTCAACAGCTGGCTCAAGGAGACGCTGCAGGAGTTCCTCCAGGACGACGGCGACATCGTCGAGACCATCGAGGCGATCAACGAAGAAATCGTCGATCTCAACAAGAAATACGGCCTCTAGCGTTACGCGGCCGGGGGGGGGGGGGGGGGGGCCCCCCCCCCCGCCCGGGGTGGGGGGGGGGTGGGGGCCCCCCCCCCCCCCCCCGCGCCGGGGAA
>JAPPNV010000350.1:9616-17958 GCA_028818565.1 Rhodospirillales bacterium
CCTCCTGGCGCCCGGCGACATGGTCGAGCCCCTGCCGCCGATAAACTAACAAATCGCCCACCTCAACAACAACACCGCCCTCTCGCGTCCCGCGGCGGGGGGGCGGCTCGATGAGCCCGCCCGCCGGTCCGGCTTTCTTGCCGAGATGAGCGCCGCACAGCGCACCGCGGAGCTGTCGAACCTCCGGTTCTCGCTGCTTCTCGCGCTACCGGTTCTCGTCTTCCTGTTATTGGTGGTTGCCTATCCGCTTGGCTACGCCCTGTGGATGAGCCTCCACGAAATCAGCTTTTTCGGCGGCTACAAGGCGACATTCGTCGGCGCCGAGAATTTTTCGGACGTCATAGACGACCGGAAATTCAAGAAGTCCCTCTGGATCACGGTCCGGTTCACGCTGGAATCGGTGGCGCTGGCGATGGTGATTGGCCTGCTGATCGCCCTGGTGCTCAACCGCAAGATGCGCTTCGCAGGCCTGGTGCGGACCATCGTGATCCTCCCCTGGTGCATCTCTCTCTACGGCACCGGGGTCATCTTCTCCAATCTCGCCAAGGGTCAGACCGGGATCGGCACCGCCATCGCCTACGCACTGGGCTTCGACGAAGCGGTGAACGTTGTCAATCGCCAGTGGGTGATCGAGGTGCTGGCAGTCGGCAATGCGTGGAACATGGCGCCGCTGGTCGCGTTCTTCCTGCTCGCCAATCTCAAGACGATCCCGAGCCGGCTCTACGACCTCGCCGCCATCGACCGCATGTCCCGGCTGGAGACGTTTCTGAACGTCACCCTGCCGCCGCTTCGCTTCACGCTGTTCGTCTTCACCTGCATCACGACCGTGCTCTCGATGAAGCTCTTCGACTTCATCTTCGTCCTCTCGGGGGGCGGGCCCGGCACGGCATCGTCGACCCTCACGTACCGCATCTACAAGGAGAGCTTCAAAGACCTCGACCTGGGCTACGGCGCGGCCATGTCCTTCATGCTGCTGGCGCTGATTCTGGGCACGACGCTGCTGCTCTATGCCTTCTGGGGGCGGCGGGAGGCACGGTCGATATGAGGATTCGCCTCTCCACGATCTGGTCATGGCTGGCGCTGGCGGTCGTCGTGATCTGGACCCTGCTGCCGATTTACTGGTTCCTGAAGAATTCGCTGCTGACACCCGACGAGATCGCGCGCTTTCCGCAGCCTCTCTATCCCCTGGAGCCGACGCCCGCCGCCTTCTTCAATATCTTCGGCTTCGAATACGAAATGGCCGATGGCTTGGTTCGCCGCGGTTCTGGTCAGGCCAATCAGATCATCCGGGGTCTCGGGAACAGCCTCATCGTCTCGGCGGTGGTCACGGTCGTGACCCTGTTCGTGGTGCTGCCGCTGGCCTACGTCTTCGCTCGCCTCGACTTTCCCCACAAGAACAAGCTCTTGTTCGCGATCCTGCTGGCGGTCGCGCTGCCGCCGGTCTCGACCCTCATCCCGTTCTACGCCATGTACGTGCGGCTCGGTCTCTCCGGTACGCTGGTGGGCCTCATCATCGTGACACTCACGATCACCATTCCCTTCGTGACCTGGATGTTGATCGGCTACTTCCGCAACCTTCCACAGGTGGAGCGGCTGGCGCGGATCGACGGGTTCTCGCGCTTCGAGACGTTCGTCAAGATCATCGTGCCGCTGGGGCGGAGCGGCGTCGCGGTGGCGGCGGTCATCGCCTTCCTCTTCTCGTGGAACGAATACACCTACGCGCTGTTGCTGGTGAACGGCACCACCGCCAACACCTTGCCCACCGCCATTTCCGGCTTCCTGTTCCAGCATCCGGAGCCGTCCCACCTCGCCGCAGCCGTCGTGCTCACCATGGTGCCGCCGGCACTGGTCGCGTTTTTCCTGCAGCGGCACATCGCCGAAATGAACCTCGTCGACCCGGTGCGCTGAGCCATGTCCCGCATCCAGCTCGATCGCCTGCACAAGACCTTCCAGCGCCACGTCGCCGTGCGCGACCTCGATCTGACGATCGAGAACGGCGAGCTGCTGGTTCTGCTCGGGCCGTCCGGCTGCGGCAAGACGACGACGCTCAACTGCATCGCGGGTCTGGAGATGCCGACCTCCGGGCGGGTCCTGTTCGACGACGAGGACGTCACCGCGGCCTCGCCGCACCAGCGCAACATCGCCATGGTGTTCCAGTCGTCGCTCCTCTACCCGCACATGACGGCGCGGCAGAACATCCGCACCAGCCTCGCCAAGCAGAAGCTCGACCGGGGGGAAACCGACAGGCGGATCGCCGAGGCCTCGTCTGTCCTCGGCATCGATGCTCTGCTCGACAAGCTGCCGAGCCAGCTCTCCGGCGGGGAGCGCCAGCGGGTCGCCACCGCCAAGGCCATCGTCCGCCAGCCGACGGCGTTTCTGCTCGACGAGCCCCTCGCCGCGCTCGACGCTGCGCTCCGCCTTACGCTTCGCGCCGAGCTGGTCAATCTGCAGAAGCGCCTGGGGACCACCATGATCGTCGTCACCCACGACCAGGTGGAGGCTATGACCATGGGCGACCGCATCGCGGTCATGAACGAGGGCCGGCTGGAGCAGATCGGCACACCGGACGAGATCTACAACCGCCCGGCCACGCTCTTCGTTGCCGGCTTCGTGGGCTCGCCCCCGATGAACCTGATCGCGGGCGAAATCGCCGCGCAGGAAGGCCGGACGCCCTTCGTCGCCGGAGACCTCGCATTCGTGCCGGGCACACCCATCGGCGCCGTCGGGCCGGCAACCCTGGGGGTCCGGCCGCAGCATCTGCACATTCAAGCCGATGCCGCGGAGGCTGCGATTCCGGTCACGGTCTTCGCCGTCGAGCACCTCGGGCGGGAATCGGTGGTGATCCTCGAGGACGACGAGAGCAACAAACTGCACGCCCTGGTCGAGCCCGGGTTCGCGGGCCGGGTCGGCGACCGGCTTCATGCGGCGCCGGACCCCGCGCACTGTCTAATGTTCGATCAGGCAGGAAATGTCCTTTCCCACGCCGAGCCTGAAGCAGGCGGAGCGCCGTAATCGGCGGCGGTTTACGGGCCGATATTGCGCGCGCTGGGCTGCTTTGCGAGAGTCGATCCGCCCGCGGCGGGACGCTCGATCGCGCGGGGGGAGAAGGCCACCGGAGCAGGGAGGCGACGACGCCGCTACTGGAGAACAAGGACCTCGCGGTCGCCGACATCTACGTGCCGGCCAAGCGACGCCGGACGCTCAAGCAGGAGACGGTCGACGCGCTCGCCGAAAGCATCCTGGAGGAGGGATTGAAGGTGCCGATCCTGGTGCGCGAGGACAGGTCACGCTACGTGCTCGTGGAGGGGCTGCACCGGCTCGAGGCGTGCAAGGCGCTCGGCGAGGAGTTGATCGCCTGCACCATGGTTCAGGCCCGGAGCTGACGGGCGCGGCAGGCAGGCCGCGATGAGCCGCGGATGACGCGCCCATGAGCAAGGTCGGCTTCGGCTTCCTCGATCGCCCGGGGGTAAGCGAGCAGCTCAGGCTCGCCGCCAGGGCCGAGGCGCTCGGCTACGATTCGCTCTGGGTCACCGAGACCCGGCTTGCCCGCGACGCGATCTCGGTGCTGGGCGCCATGGCCGCTACCACGGAGCGGGTGCGCCTCGGCTCCTGCATCGTCAACAGCTGGACCCGCGGCCCGGCGCTCATGGCCATGACCTTCGCCACCCTGGACAACCTCGCGCCGGGGCGGATGAACCTGGGTCTCGGCGCCTACTGGGACCCGCTCGCCTGGAAGCAGGGCATCGACCGCCGCAAGCCGCTCACCCAGATGCGCGAATACATCGGCGTCCTGCGCCGGCTGCTCGCGCTCGAAGACGGCGTCACGCATGAGGGCGAGCTGGTCAGGGTGCGCGACCTTGCCCTCGACCTCGGCCATGGCGATCCCCGCACCCCGCCCGCCGTCAGGATCTTCATCGGCCCCACGGGGCCCCGCATGATGGAGCTCTCCGGCGAGATCGCCGACGGGGTGCTGATCAACGGCATCCTCTCGCCCGCCTACACCCGCCGCTCGCTGGAGCGTGTCGCCGAGGGCGCCGCCCGCGCCGGCCGCACGCTGGCCGACGTGGAGAAGCTGCAGCTCGTCAACATTTCGATGAACGAGGACCGGCACAAGGCGCTCTACGACGCCAAGCGCCTCGTGACCCAGTACCTGGGCCAGCAGCCGCACTTCGCCAAGGCCTGGGAGTTCCCCAAGGATCGCCTCGCCGAGATCATGCAGGTGATGGGCGGCTGGCCGCCCAGACCCGGCGGCATCGAGGACGCCATGGCGCTGGTCGACGACGCGCTGGTGGGCGAGCTGATCGCTTACGGCACCCCCGACGAGTGCGTGGCGAGCGCCCGACGCTGGCTCGACACCGGGCTCGATCAGCTCATCCTGATCCCGCTCAGCCGCAACTACGACGAGATCCTGGAGGTCTTCGCGCCGTGAGCGGCCGCATCGCCATCGACGGGCACGAGTTGCGCGCAGCGGTGGACGCGCAGTTGCCGTTGGCGGAATCGCTCTTCGACGAAATCCGCTCGACCAGCGCGGCGGACGTCGGCGTGACCCGCCCAGCCTGGAGCACGGAAGACCAATTCGCCAGTGACCGCATTGCACATGTCGCGCGCCTGTTGGGGCTGGAGACCGCCTACGACCACGCGGGCAACCTCTATTGCACGCTGCCGGGCCGCGACCGGCGCGCGCCTGCCGTCCTCACCGGCTCGCACACCGATTCCGTGCCGACCGGCGGGCACTATGACGGGCTCGCCGGCGCAGTCGCCGGCCTCGTGGCCCTCGCTGCGTTCCGCGATCTCGGCTGGCAGCCGGGCCGCGACGTGGCCGCCATCGCCACGCGCGCGGAGGAGAGCGTGTGGTTCGGCATTCCCTTCATCGGCGCCCGCCTCGCGCTCGGCTCGCTCTCCCTCGATCACCTGGATTCGCTGCGGCGCACGGATACCGGGCGCACGCTGGCGGAACACATGGCGGCCCTGGGTCTCGATGCCGACGCGCTCCGCCGCGAAGACGAACCCCGGCTCTCGCCTGCCACCGCCTGCGCCTTCCTCGAGCTTCACATCGAGCAGGGGCCGGTGCTGGTGGCGGAAGGCGCGCAGGTGGCGATTCCCACCGTCATTCGCGGCAACGTGCGCTGGCCGGGCGCGACGTGCCTCGGCCGTTACGACCATTCGGGCGCCACGCCCCGCGACCACCGGCAGGATACGGTGCTGGCCGCGGCCGAACTGGTGCAGGGGCTGGAGGCGTTCTGGATCGAGCGGGAGGAGAGCGGCGAGCCCGACACCGTCTTTACCGTGGGCAGGTTCTTCACCGACGGCGCCCACCACGCCATGACGAAGGTTCCCGGCCGCTGCGACTTCACCCTCAACTTCGGCGGCACGAGCCAGGCCTTTCTCGATGCCTGCCGCACCGAGGTCGAGGCCCGCGCCGCCGAGATCGCCGTGCGCCGCCGGGTTGCGTTCGACCTCGGCGAGTGCGTGCAGGCCGCGCCCGCGCCCCTGGACGAGCCGCTCCGCGCCGTGCTCGACGACTCGGCGGCGGCTTTGGACATACCGACGCGGCGCTTCGCCACCGTGGGCCACGATGCCGCCGTGTTCCAGCGTGCGGGCATTCCGGCCGCCATGGTGCTGGTGCGCAACGCCCACGGCAGCCACAACCCGGACGAAGCCATGACGCTCGAGGACTTCGGCGCGGGCTGCGCGGTGCTGGCGGCTGCCATCACGCGGCTCGCCGCCTAGCGGCCCGTAGGAGGAGCGAGGGATGACCGACGTTCGCACCGGCGGCTGCCTCTGCGGCGGCGTCAGGTATCGGGCGACCGGCCCGCTGCGCCACGTCATCGCCTGCCACTGCACGCAGTGCCGCAAGACCTCCGGCCACTTTGCCGCCATGACCTCGGTGCCGCTGGCGCGCTTCGCCCTGGAGGCCGACGAGACCCTGGTCTGGTTCCACTCCTCGGACAGCGCGCGTCGCGGGTTCTGCAGCCGCTGCGGCGGCAACCTGTTCTGGGAGCCTGCGGGCGAGGGCCGCGTCTCGATCACGGCGGGCACTCTGGACGGTGAGACCGGGCTCGCCATCGAGCGCCACATCTACACCGCGGACGCCGGCGACTATTACGACGTGCCGGACGACTAGTGTCCCGTTTGCGAAGTTTCTATCCAATTGCCCCCCACACGTCATGGCCGGGCTTGTCCCGGCCATCCACGAGTTTTTCGTGCGGGAGGGGCAAAGAACGCGGATGCCCGGAACAAGTCCGGTGAGACCGGGCTCGCCATCCAGCGTCACATCTACACCGCGGACGCCGGCGACTATTACGACGTGCCGGAGGGCTAGTGTCCCGTTTGCGAAGTTTCTATCCAATTGCCCCCCACACGTCATGGCCGGGCTTGTCCCGGCCATCCACGAGTTTTTCGTGCGGGAGGGGCAAAGAACGTGGATGCCCGGAACACCCCCGGACTTGATCCGGGGGCCGTGCATGACGATGCGTGAGAGAAGCCCGGTTGGAGGGATCGCTCACAAGCCCGAATAGGTGGGAATTACACTCAGAAACAAGATACTAGCGGAGAAGACGCATGTACGACCTCGTGGTCCGCGGCGACCTCGTGCTCCCCGACCGGGTGCTGGCGGGCGGCTTCCTCGCGGTTCGTGACGGCGCGATCGGCGCGCTCGGCACCGGCGACGCGCCGGAGGCGGCGGAAACGGTCGATGCGTCGGGCCGGCTGATCTTCCCCGGCGTTATCGACGGCCAGGTCCACGCCGGGAGCTGCGAAGGGATCGCGGGGCTCGGCGACGCTTCGGTTGCGGCGGCGGCCGGTGGCGTCACCACCATCGTCGACATGCCCTTCGACGACCCGCTGCCGGTCAACTCGGTCGAGCTGCTGCAGGCCAAGGTCGAGACCCTGGAGCGGATCGCGGTCGTGGACGTCGCCCTCTACGGCGCGCCGAAGAAGGGCGCCGGCAGCGAGGGCATCGCGGCGCTTGCGGACGCCGGGGTCTGCGCCTTCAAGGTCTCGACCTACGAGTATCACCCGGTGCGCTTCCCCGGCTACGACATGGGCGAGCTTTACGAGCTCTTCCCGGCGATCCGCGACACCGGGCTCTCCGTCGCCTTCCACAACGAGGACGCCGCGATCGTCCGCCGCCTCACCCAGCGCTTCCTCGACGAGCGCCGCAACACGCCGGAGAGCCACGGCGCCGGCCGCCCCGCGGTCGCCGAGGTGGTGGCCAATGCGGCGGTCTTCGAGATCGCGCGCGTGACCGGCGTGCGCTGCCACATCGTGCACAGCTCGCTCGCGCGCGGCATCGAGCAGGCGAAGCGCTACCGCGAGGAAGGCGTCGCGGCCACCGCCGAGACCTGCGTGCAGTACCTGGTGTTCGAGGAGGGCCAGGTGCTGACCATGGGCGCCCGGCTCAAGCAGAACCCGCCCATTCGCCCGGCCCACGAGCGCGAGGCGCTCTGGGAGAAGGTCGTGGCCGATGAGGTGGACTTCGTGTCGTCGGATCACGTGGCCTGGCCGCTCTCGCGCAAGTCGAGCCCCGAGTTCTCGGAAAACGGCTCGGGCGTGCCGGGGCTGGAGACGCTGTTCGCCGCGCTCTACACGGGCATGGTGACCGAGCGAGGGCTTGCGCCGAGCCGGGTCGCGGCGCTGCTCTCGGAGCGGCCGGCCCGGCACTTCGGCCTCTATCCCCGCAAGGGCGCGCTCACCCCCGGCGCCGACGCGGACTTCGCCATCGTCGCCCCCGGCGCCTGGACCTTCGATGCCGCCGGCATGGCGTCGCAAGTCAAGTGGAGCCCCTACGACGGCATGACCTTCGGCGCACGGGTGACCAGCACGTACGTGAGGGGCACGCCGGTCTACGCCGCCGGCGCGGTTATCGGCGCCCCCGGCACCGGCACCTTCATCCGCCCGGTGTGAAAAAGAGCGCTTCCTCCAGTGCCCTGATCGAGAAGTTTGACTGAATTGACGAGATGCCCCCTCCCACGTCATGGCCGGGCTTGTCCCGGCCATCCACGTGTTGACTCGGGACTCAACGGTTCTGGCTGAGCGAGATACCCGGAACACCCCCGGACTTGATCCGGGGGCCGGGCATGACGAGAAGATTTGCAGGATCGGGGAGACTACACAGCCAACCCGAAATCATGCGAACTTCAGCAAAAGGACGCTGGAGCACGGAACGGCGCAAGTGTCCCCGGAGACCGAAACCATGCCTGACACCTACAACTATCCCGCCGAGATCGAACGCGACGAGGACGGCCGGCACGTCGTCACGTTTCCGGATTTTGGATGGGGCGCGACGGACGGCGCCACCCGCGAGGAGGCGCTCCTCGAAGCCAAGGACCTGCTGCGCGAGC
>JAPPNV010000237.1 GCA_028818565.1 Rhodospirillales bacterium
CCAACTTCTCCGGCGGCAACCAGCAGAAGATCGTGGTCGGCCGCGAGATGAGCCGTAGCCCGGACGTGCTCCTGGTTGGCCAGCCGACCCGCGGCGTCGATATCGGCGCCATCGAGTTCATCCACCGCAAGCTCGTGGCCATGCGGGACGAGGGTAAGGCGATCCTGCTGGTTTCGGTCGAGCTGGACGAGATCATGTCGCTCGCCGATCGCATTCTGGTGATGTTCGGCGGCGCGATCGTCGGCGAGGTCGCGCAGGCTGACGCGGACGAGCGCACGCTCGGCCTCATGATGGCCGGCGAGCGCGCGGACGCTGCGGGGGTCGCCGGGGCGTGAAGGGCTTCGGCGGGCCGACTCAGGCGCCCGCCTGGGTCACCCACGGGCTGGTCCCGCTCATCAACCTGGGGCTCGCGCTCCTGATCGCGGGCATCATCATCGCGCTGATCGGCGAAAACCCGTTCGAGGCGCTGAGGCTCCTCGTCCTCGGCGCGGTCGGCTACCCGGAGGCGATCGGCTACACCCTCTACTACACCACCAACTTCGTCTTCACCGGGCTCGCGGTCGCGATCGCCTTCCATTGCGGCCTCTTCAACATCGGCGGCGAGGGGCAGGCCTATCTCGGCGGGCTCGGCGCGGGCCTGATCGGGCTTTACCTGGGCCATTGGCCGGCGCCCGTGGTGATCCCGCTCGCCATCGCCTGCGCCATGGCGTTCGGCGCCTTCTGGGCCTTCATTCCCGGGTGGCTGCAGGCGAAGCGCGGCAGCCACATCGTCATCACGACGATCATGTTCAACTTCCTGGCCGCGGCGCTGATGACCTACCTGCTGGTCGAGGTCTTCATCAAGCCGGGGCAGCAGGCGGCCGAGAGCCGCACCTTCGAGGCGGGCGCCTGGCTCCCCTTCGTCCACGACGTCTTCGCGGCCTTCGGGGCGAACATCGGCCGCTCGTCGCTCAACCTGAGCATCGTCGTCGCCGCGGTCTGCCTCGTGCTCTTCTGGTTCTTTGTCTGGCGCACGCGCTGGGGCTACGAAATCCGCGCCGTTGGGCACAACGAGTCGGCAGCGGTCTACGGCGGCATCGCGCCGGACCGCGCGATCATGCTGGCGATGGCCATTTCGGGTGGGCTCGCGGGCCTCGTGGGCGTCAACGAGATCATCGGAGTCCACCATCGGCTGCTGTTGGAGTTCACTGCGGGTTACGGCTTCGTCGGCATCGCGGTCGCGCTGATGGGGCGCAACCACCCGGTGGGCATCCTGCTCGCGGCGCTGCTCTTCGGCGTGCTCTACCAGGGCGGCTCCGAGCTCGCCTTCGACATGCCCAACGTGACGCGCGACATGGTGGTGGTGCTCCAGGGGCTGGTGATCCTGTTCTCGGGCGCGCTGGAGCACATGTTCCGCGGCCGGATCGAGCGCCTGTTCGCCCGCCGCGCGCGGGCTGCGGTGGCATAACCATGGAAGCGGTGACCTGGATCGTCCTGGTGATCGACGCGACGCTGCGCGTCTCCACGCCGCTGATCCTCGCCGCCTTCGCCGGCATGTTCGCCGAGCGCTCGGGCGTGGTCGATATCGGCCTCGAAGGCAAGATGCTGGGGGCGGCCTTCGCCGCGGCGGCAGCAGCGTTCGCCACCGGCTCGGCGTGGCTCGGCCTGCTCGCCGGCATCGGGGCCTCGGTGGGGCTCGCGATGATCCACGCCTTCGCCTGCGTCACCCACCGGGGCGATCAGGTGGTCTCGGGCATGGCACTGAATATCCTGGTGGCGGGACTCGGGCCGGTGCTGTCGCTCGCCTGGTTCGGCCAGGGCGGGCATACGCCGATCGTGGCGGACGCCGCGCGCTTTCGCCCGATTCACTTCCCCTTCGCCGAGCGGATGAGCGACGTGCCCTTCATCGGCCAGATCTATTCCGAGATCGTGAGCGGCCACAACCTGATCGTCTATATCGCGCTCGGCATGGTCCCGCTGGCGGCGTGGTTCATCTACAAGACCCGCTTCGGGCTGAGGCTCCGCGCCGTCGGCGAGGCGCCGGAGGCGGTGGACACCGCCGGCATCTCGGTCGCCGGCATGCGCTACCGGGCGATGATCGTCTGCGGCATCCTCTGCGGCATCGCCGGCACCTCGATCTCCATCGCCCAGAACGCGCTCTTCGTGCGCGACATGACCGCAGGCATGGGCTACCTCGCGCTGGCGGCGCTCATCTTCGGCAAGTGGCGCCCGGTGCCGACGCTCTTCGCCTGCTTCCTCTTCGCCTTCGCCGATGCCGTACAGGCCCGACTCCAGGGCGTCGATATCCCCGGCGTCGGCGTCATCCCGGTGCAGGCGATCCAGGCGCTGCCTTACCTGCTCACCGTGCTGCTGCTCGCCGGCTTCGTGGGCAGGGCGGTGCCGCCCAAGGCGAGCGGCGTTCCCTATGTGAAGGAGCGTTGAATAGGGGCCGCCGGCGCGGCCGCAGCGGTCAGTCGCCGGTGAGCAGGCGCTCCACCAGCTGGCGCACGGTGGGAATGAAGCGGTTCGAGTAGAAGGGGTCACCCGCGAACCGGAAGGCCGCGTGGCCTGCAAACATGAGCTGGTTGTCGATGTCTTCGCCGTGGATGATCTCCTGCAGCGTCTTCTGGATGCAGTAGCTGCGGGGATCGGTCTTCTTGCCGGTCGAGCCCAGCTCGTTGGTGGCCCAGTTGCTGAACCGGCAGGCGCTGAGGCAGCCCATGCAGGCCGCCTGGTCGGCTCTGATCTCACGCGCCTTTTCGTCCGAGACGAAGATGATCGTCGTTTCCGGGGTCTTCATCACGGAGGTGAAGCCCTCATCCATCCACGCCTCGGCCCGGAGCAGATCGCCCTTGGTCAGATAGAAGGAGCGCCCGCGCGGCCCCGGCGTAAATTTCTGATCGTGGTCGCCGATGGGCTCGGCGGTATAGGCGACCTGGCGCTGCTCACGCTCGGCAAGCTCCTTGATGAAGTCGTTGCGCACCGCCGAAGAGTAGAAGCCGGTGGGGCTGAAGCGATTGAGCTTCACGTCCCCCTCCTGCATGGACAGCAGCTTGCGCTTCCACCGCTCGGAGATGGGGCTCTCTTCGGTTACCAGCGGGCGAGTGCCAAACTGGAAGACAACGGGGCCGAGCTCCGGATTGTCGATCCAGTCCTCCCAGTCGCGCAGGTACCAGACCCCGCCCGCCATCACGATTGGCACGTCGTCGAGACCGTACTCGCGCATCTGCTGGCGCAGCGCCACGACCCGCGGATAGGCGGGCTCGGGCTGTTCGGGATCCTCGCTGTTTGAGAGGCCGTTGTGACCGCCGGCGCGCCAGGGGTCTTCGTAGACCACGCCGCCCATCCAGTCCGAAAAGCGATGGTAGGCGCGCTTCCAGAGTGCGCGGAAGGCCCGCGCCGACGAGATGATCGGGTAGTAGTGGACGTCGTATTGCGCGGACACCTCGGCCAGGCGGTAGGGCATGCCTGCGCCGCAGGTCACGCCGTGAATGATGCCGCGCGTGGCCTCGAGGATGCCGTGCAGGATGCGCTCGGCGGCGGCCATCTCCCACAGCACGTTCATGTGGAGCCGCCCATCGCCGCCGGAGACCTCGTGGGCGATACGAGCCTGGGCGATGCCGCCCCTGATCGCGTAGTCGACCAGCTCCTCGTGCCGCTCCTTGCGGGTGCGTCCACGATAGATCTGCGGGACTGCCCGGCCCCTCTCGTCGTAGTAGTCGGCATTGACGCCGGAGAAGGTGCCGACACCACCGGCGGCGGCCCAGGCACCCGAGCTCAGGCCATTGGTCACGCCGATGCCCTTGCCCCCTTCGATCAAGGGCAGGACCTCACGCCCCGACAACCTGATTGCGTTCAACACCTTCATGGTCGGTCCATCCGCCGTTGCACCCGGCTCAATCCGCCCACTGCGGGAGCGCAGGGCAGCAAGCAGGCGCCGCTACGCCGCGATGCGGGCGGCGGCGGCGCCGTTTGCAAGGTGTCGCTTCTCTCGGCGGCTATCCCTACCCGGCTTGCGCCGTCTCCTCCGCCGCGCTCAGGTCTTCTCCGCTCTCCTGATTCACGGCCCTCATGCTCAGCTTGACCTTACCGCGATCATCGATGCCGAGCACCTTCACTTTGACGTTATCGCCTTCGCTCAGCACGTCGCTCACGCTCTTGATCCGGCGCGGCGCGATCTCACTGATGTGCACCAGGCCGTCGCGTTTGCCGATGAAGTTCACGAAGGCGCCGAAGTCGACGATCTTGACCACCTTGCCGTCGTAGATAACACCGACCTCGGGCTCGGCCACGATGTCGCGGATCATGTTGATCGCCGCCTTGGCTGCCTCGCCCTCGACCGCCGCGACCTTGATGGTGCCGTCGTCCTCGATGTCGATCTTGGTCCCGGTGGTTTCGCAGATCTCGCGGATGACCTTGCCGCCGGGCCCGATGACCTCGCGGATGCGGTCCTTCGGGATCGAGAACGTGGTGATGCGGGGCGCGTTGTCGCTCACACTGTCGCGCGCATGCGCGAGCGCCTTCGCCATCTCTCCGAGGATGTGCAGCCGGCCGTCCCGTGCCTGGGCGAGCGCGGTGCGCATGATCTCCTCGGTGATACTGGTGATCTTGATGTCCATCTGCAGCGAGGTGATGCCCTGCTCCGTGCCGGCCACCTTGAAGTCCATGTCGCCGAGGTGATCCTCGTCGCCAAGGATGTCGGAGAGCACGGCGAAGCGGTCGTCCTCCTTGATCAGCCCCATGGCGATGCCGGCGACCGGCCGGGCCAGAGGAACACCCGCATCCATCAGCGAGAGCGAGGCACCGCAGACCGTCGCCATCGACGACGAGCCGTTGGACTCCGTGATCTCCGAGACCACGCGGATGGTGTAAGGGAACGCCTCGGCGTCGGGCAGGAGCGGGTGGACCGCCCGCCAAGCGAGCTTGCCGTGCCCGATCTCGCGCCGGCCGGGCCCGCGCAGAAAGCGCGCCTCGCCCACCGAATAGGGCGGGAAGTTGTAGTGCAGCATGAAGCGCTCACGGTACTCGCCCTCGAGCATGTCCATGATCTGCTCGTCCTGGCCGGTGCCGAGGGTAGCCGTGGCCAGCGCCTGGGTCTCGCCACGCGTGAAGAGCGCAGAGCCGTGGCTGCGCGGCAGCACGCCCACTTCGCACTGGATGGCGCGAACGTCGCTGGTCGTACGGCCGTCGATACGCGCGCCACTATCGAGAATCTGGCCGCGCACGATCTCTTTCTCGAGCGCACTCAGCGTGCCGTCGAGAATGCCGGCAGCGCCGTCGTCCTCGCGGAACTGCGCCGCGGTCTCCGCCTTGGCCGCTGATACCTTCTCCAACCGCTCGGTCTTGCCAGCGATGGCATAGGCCGCGCGCAGCGGAGTCTCAGCGCTCGCGCGAATCCGCTCGACCAGCGCCGTGTCCACCTCTTCCTCGGGCAGCTCCCAAGGCTCCTTCGCGCACGCCTCGGCGAGGCTGATGATGGTGTCGATCACTGGCATGATCGACTCGTGACCGAAGGTCACGGCGCCCAGCATCTGGTCCTCGGAGAGCTCGGACGCCTCCGATTCGACCATGAGCACACCCTCCTGGGTGCCGGCCATGACCAGATCGAGGCCGGAGGCCGCGCGCTCCTCGTAGGTGGGGTTCAGCACATAGGCGCCGTCAGCGAAACCGACCCGGCAACCGCCGATCGGACCCATGAAGGGGAGACCGGAGATGGTGAGCGCGGCCGACGCGCCGACCATGGCGACGATGTCGGAGTCGTTGATCAGGTCGTGCGAGAGCACCGTGCAGATGACCTGGGTCTCGTTCCTGAACGACTTGACGAACAGAGGCCGGAGCGGCCGGTCGATAAGGCGGGAAACCAGGGTCTCCTTCTCGCTCGGGCGCCCTTCGCGCTTGAAGAAGCCGCCGGGGATCTTGCCGGCGGCGGACGCCTTCTCCTCATAGTTGACCGTCAGCGGGAAGAAATCCTGGCCCTCCCGAGCGGTACGTTGGCCGACGACGGTGCAGAGCACCGCCGTTTCGCCGTAGCTCGCGAGGACGGCGCCATCCGCCTGGCGGGCGATGCGCCCGGTTTCGAGGACGAGCTTGCGCCCACCCCACATGACCTCACGACGTGTGATATCGAACATATTGTTTCCTTCGTTCCGGTGGCGGGCCGCCCATTCGGCTCGCCCCTACACAGGCGCACCGCCGGCGGCGGCGGCCCATGCCGCGCCTCCCGACGTGCCCTCTTGACCCGCGTGCCGCATCCCGGCGGACCACGCGAAGGCCAATCCTATTTGCGCAAACCCAACCGCTGGATCACGGTGGTATAGCGCTCCTGATCGTTGCGCTTCAGATAGTCGAGCAGGCGACGCCTGCGGCTGACCATCTTCAGGAGCCCTCGCCTCGAATGGAGATCCTTCTTGTGGCCCCGAAAATGCTCGGTCAGGTTGTTGATCCGCTCAGTCAGGATCGCGACCTGGACCTCCGGCGAGCCGGTATCGTGGCTCTTGGTTGCGTACTCCGATATCAGCTCGGTCTTCCGCGCAGCGGTGATCGACATCTGGTTACTCCGCATTTCACATGTTGAAGACCCGCAGCGGGCGGGCCCGGCCCGCGCCGACTTCGGCTAACGCCACGAGTCGGGACCCGGCAACGGCGCGGACCCTTCCGGGTGCGGCGCCGGGCGCGGGCACGGGCTGGCCGTGGCGCAGACGATCTGCCTCGCGAGCGGTCAGAAGCAGAGCCGGGATGTCGGCCAGCACTGCATCGACCGGTAGCAGGCTTTCGGCGAGGGCCAGACTATGCCCGAGCCCGACCAGTTTATCCAGCGGAATCGCATCTTTGTCGGTGAACGGCCCGACCGCAGCGCGGTGGAGCCAGCTCACGTAGCCGACCGTCCCCGCCGCGCGGGCGATATCGCGGGCAAGCGCCCTGACGTACGTCCCCTTGCCACATTGGACCTCGAATTCGGCGCCATCGGCATCGGCCGCAGTCAGCGTCAGGCTCCTGATGTGGACAGCGCGCGGCGCAAGCTCCGGCGGGCGGCCCTGGCGCGCGAGCGCATAGGCGCGCTCGCCGCCGACCTTGAGGGCCGAGTAAGCGGGGGGTACCTGCTCGATGCGGCCGACAAAGCTGGGGAGTACGTCCGCGACCGCCGATTCGGCCGGCCTGCACTCGCTCGTTTCGATGACCGCACCTTCGGCATCGTCGGTATCGCGCTGCTCGCCCCAGCGCACACCGAAGCGGTAGCACTTGGGCGCATCCATCATGAACGAAACCGTCTTGGTGGCCTCGCCGATCGCTACCGGCAGCACGCCCGTGGCCATGGGATCGAGCGTACCGGCGTGACCCACCTTGGCACGGCGGCCGATCAGGGACTTGATGCGGGCGACGGCAGCGGCGGACGTGATTCCACCCGGCTTTTCCACCACCAGCCAGCCGTGAGTGCCGCGCATGGGCACGCCGTCATTCATCGGGGCTCTCGTTTTCGCCGAGCAGCCTGTCGATGCGTTGCACATGCTCGAAGCTGCGGTCGATCTCGAAGCTCAGCGACGGTGAGAACTTGAGCCGGACCCGGCGGTTCACCTCGCCGCGCAGGTAACCGGCGGCGCGCTGCAGGGCGTCGAGCGCCTCGCCTTCCCGCTCGCCGCCGAGCGGCATCACGTAGACCCTGGCGGAGCGCAGGTCCGGCGCCGGCCGAACTTCCGTTACGGTGAAGCGCACCTCGTTCAGGACGGGATCGCGAAACTCGCCGCGGGCGAGCGACTCGGACAGCGCCCCCCTGATGAGTTCGCCGACTCGCCGCTGCCGCTGGCTTGGCGCACCGGCGTTACCGCTCCGTCTCGTCATTGGTTGTCGGTCGGGCGCCTTCTAAGCCTCGAGCGTGCGCGCGACCTCCTCGATCTCATAGAGCTCGATGACGTCGCCTTCGCGCAGATCCGAGTGGTTCTCGAACGACATTCCGCACTCGTACCCTTCCTTCACCTCGCGCACGTCGTCCTTGAAGCGCCGGAGGGTCTTGAGCGCGCCGTCGTGGATGACGACATCGTCGCGCAGCAGCCGCGCCTTCGCGCCCCGGCGCACGAGGCCGTTGGTCACGCGGCAGCCCGCGACCTTGCCCACGCGGCCGACTTCGAACACCTGGAGGATCTGGGCGCTGCCCATCGTCCGCTCGCGCGCCTCCGGGCGCAGCATCCCTTCGAGACTGGCCCTGACCTCATCGACGACGTCGTAGATGACGGCGTGATAGCGGAGCTCGATGGCACAGCGCGCAGCGAGCTCGCGCGCCTGCGCGTTGGCGCGAACGTTGAAGCCGACGATGGTCGCGTCCGATGCGGCCGCGAGCGTTACATCCGATTCAATGATGCCGCCGACGCCCGAATGGAGCACGCGAACCGCCACTTCCTCCGTCCCGAGTCTGCCAAGCGCGCCGACCAGTGCCTCGACCGAGCCCTGGACATCGGCCTTGACGACGAGCGGGAGCTCGCTCTTGCCTTCCTTCTCTTTGATTTCCGAGAAGAGCTGCTCCAGGTTGAGCGGCGCCCCGCGCGCTACTTCCTGCTCTCTGGCGCGCGCCTGGCGGAACTCGGAGACCTCCCGCGCCCGGCGCTCGTTCTCGACCACCACGACCTCGTCGCCCGCCAGGGGCACGCCGCTGAGCCCGAGAATCTCGGCCGGCACCGCAGGTCCCGCCGCCTTGGCAGCGGCCCCGTGGTCGTCGTACATCGCCCGCACCCGGCCCCACTGCGCGCCGGCGACCACGATGTCGCCAACGTTGAGCGTGCCGCGCTGAACCAGCACGGTGGCCACCGCGCCGCGCCCGCGATCCACCTTGGCCTCGATCACGATTCCCTCGGCGGCGCGGTCCGGGTTGGCCGTGAGCTCCAGAAGCTCCGCCTGAAGCAGGATCGCCTCTTCCAGCTTGTCGAGGTTCTGCTTCTTGGTTGCCGAAATTTCGACGGCCAGCACGTCGCCGCCCATCTCCTCGGTCACGATTTCGTGCTGGAGCAGGTCCTGACGCACCCGGTTGGGGTCGGCGTCCGGCCGATCCATCTTGTTGATGGCAATCAGGATCGGGACACCCGCCGCCTGCGCATGATTGATCGCCTCGGCGGTCTGGGGCATGACGCCGTCGTCAGCCGCGACCACGAGAACGACGATATCGGTCACGCTCGCGCCCCGCGCGCGCATCTCGGTGAAGGCGGCGTGGCCGGGCGTGTCGATGAAGGTGATGCGGGACCCCTTGGGCGTCTCGACCTGGTAGGCGCCGATGTGCTGCGTGATCCCGCCCGCCTCGCCGGACACCACGTCGCTGGAGCGGATGGCGTCGAGCAGCGAGGTCTTGCCATGATCGACATGGCCCATGACCGTGACCACGGGCGGACGGGCGATCAGGGCCTCGTCGGCATCGTCCTCGCCCTTGAGTCCGATCTCGACGTCGGCCTCGCTGACACGCCGTACCTTGTGGCCGAACTCCTCGACGACGAGCTGGGCGGTGTCGGCATCGATCGACTGGGTGATGGTGACGACCGTGCCCATCTCCATCAGGCGCTTCACGACCTCTGCGCCGCGCACGGCCATGCGGCTCGCGAGCTCCTGCACCGTGATCGCCTCGGGGACCACGACCTCGCGCACGACCGGCTTGAGCTCGTCCGCGCGCATCGCCTCCCGCGCAAGGCGCTTCTCGCGCTCGCGCTGACGACGGAGCGACGCGAGGCTGCGCCCGCGCTGCTCGCCGACGGAGCCGTCGAGGGCTTCCGATAGCGTAATCTTGCCGCCGCGCCGGCGCGGCTGGTCGCGCCGTGAGGGGCTCGCCGGGCGGCGCTGCTCGCCACGGCGACGGGGCCTGCCGCGCTCCTCCTCGGCCGGTGCTTCGCCGGGCCGGGCGGGGCGGGGCGGGCTCGCTGCTTCGGGAGCGGCGGCCTCATCCGGTTTGGGTTCTTCGGGTTGCGGAAGCCTGCGTGCGGCATCCTCCTCCGCCCGCTTGCGCGCGTCTTCCTCGGCCTTGCGGCGTGCATCCTCCTCGCTCTTCCGCCGCTCGGCCTCCGCGTGCTCTGTAGCCAGGCGCTCCGCCTCCGCAGCGCGTCGGCGGGCTTCCTCCTCCGCCCGCTCCCGCTCCTGCCGCTCGGCGCGGATCGCATCCTCGACAGCGCGTGCGCGCGCCGCCTTCTCGTCAGTCGTCAGCGTGCGCAGGACGACGCGGGAACGTGGCGCCGTAGAGGTCTGGTGCACGTCGTCGTGCGGTGGGAGCGGCGCCTCGGCGACGGGCGGCTCCGGCGGCGGCAGCTTGGGCGCAGGCGCCTTTGCCTTGGGCGCTGCTACACCGTCTGTAGCGGCGCCGCGCTTCAGCGTCCGCTTCTTGCGAACCTCGACGGCGACGGCCCGGCTGCGGCCGTGCGAGAAGCTCTGCCGAACCTGACCGGCATCGACCGTCTTCTTGAGCTCGAGCCGCCCCGGTCGCTTCAACGACAGGGGCTTGCGCCGCTCCTGATCACCGGCTTCGGTTTCGTCAGTCATTACGCCATGTCCCGATCGCCGGAATTTCCACGCACGCAGGCCAGCCGCGCGGACTCCCGCACGAAACGTTCGGCGAGCCGGCCGGGCGCCAGTGCCGCGTGCACTACATTCTCACGACCCAGGCTGCGGCTCAACGCGGCGCCATCGAATTGCGCGATCACGGGAATATCCCGCGCCAGCGCGCCGAGACGGGCCCGTCCGTGGCGCGCGCCGTCGCTCGCCTCGACCAGGACGGCCACGCGACGCTCGATGAGCGCGCGCTGCACCTTGTCGAAGCCCGTGACCAGCGCGCCTGCGCGGCGTGCCAGACCCAGTATGTCCAGCGCCCGCGCCGTCAACTGCCGCTCCACCTCGTCGATCAGATCCGGCGCCACGGCAATCGGCCGTCGCGCGGCGCGGGCGAACAGGCCCCGCTCGCAGGCCTTTTCCAACGCGGCGCGCTCGGCTGAGACCCAGAGCCCCCGGCCCGGCAACGTTTCGCCGAGGTCCGGGACCAGGGCGCCTGCGGGGTCGACCACGAAGCGCAGCAGCGCGTCGCGAGGCATGCTGGCGCCGCTGGCGATACAGCGCCGGGCTTCGGTGTCCGGCGATGCCGGGCTATTGCGAATGTGTGCCGATGCGGTCAAACGTTCGGTCTCTCGTGCTCCTCGGCGACAGTCTCGGCTGCGGCCTCGTCGGCCTCCGCCCCGTCGACCGATTCTTCTTCGTCGTCGAACCAGTGGGCCCGCGCCATCATGATGACGGCGTTGGCCTCCTCGAGCGACGGCGCCAGGTGGCCCAGAATCTCGACGAGCTCATCGCCGGCGAGATCGCCGAGATCGTCCAGCGTCTTGATTTCGTTCTCGCCGAGAGCAACGAGGATCGCCGGGTCCAGGCCCTCTATGGCAGCCACCTCGTCGCTGACGCCGAGCTCCACCCGGCGCTCGTTGAGCGCCTTGTTCGTGGCCTCGACGTAGGCTGCGGCCCGGCTCGAGAGCTCGACCGCCAGCTCTTCCTCGAAGCCCTCGATCATGGCCAGCTCGTCGATCGGCACGTAGGCCACCTCGTCCACGGTGGAAAACCCCTCCGTCACCAGCAGATGGGCGATCACATCGTCGACGTCGAGCGCTTCCATGAACATCTCGGAGCGCGTGCGGAACTCCTCCTGGCGGCGTTCGGATTCCTCTGCCTCGGTCAGGATGTCGATGTCCCAGCCCGTGAGGTTGGACGCGAGCCGCACGTTCTGCCCGCGCCGGCCGATGGCGAGCGAAAGCTGCTCGTCCGGCACGACCACCTCGATGCGCTTCGCTTCCTCGTCGAGCACCACCTTGGTGACCTCGGCCGGCGCCAGCGCGTTGACGATGAACGCCGCAGGATCGGGCGACCACTGGATGATGTCGATCTTCTCGCCCTGCAGCTCGCCGACCACGGCCTGCACGCGGGAGCCACGCATGCCGACGCAGGCGCCGACGGGATCGATGCTGCTGTCGTTGGAGTGCACGGCGATCTTCGCGCGGCTGCCGGGGTCGCGGGCCACGGCATCGATCTCGATGATGCCGTCATAGATCTCCGGCACTTCCTGGGCGAAGAGCTTGGCCATGAAATTGGGATGGGTGCGGGACATGAAGATCTGTGGTCCGCGCGGCTCCCGGCGAACGTCATAGATATAGGCGCGCACGCGGTCGCCATTGCGGAAGGATTCGCGCGGCAGCAGGTCCTCCCGCCGGATCACGGCCTCGGCCCGCCCGAGGTCGACGGTCAGCCCGCCGTACTCCGTGCGCTTGACCAGCCCGTTGGCGATCTCCTGCACGCGGTCCTTGTATTCCTCGTACTGGCGCGCGCGCTCGGCCTCGCGCACCTTCTGGACGATCACCTGCTTCGCCGTCTGCGCCGCGATGCGGCCGAAGTCGATGGGCGGCAGCGGATCCGCCAGATAGTCGCCCACCTGCGCGGCCGGGTTGCGCTCCTGCGCCTCGCTAATCGCAATCTGGGTGGCCTCGTTCTCGATCTCCTCGGCCACCTCGAGATAGCGCATCAGCTTGATCTCGCCGGTATCGCGGTCGATGTCCGTACGGATGTCGTGCTCCTGGCCGTACTTCCGCTTGCCGGCGTGGGTGATGGCCTGCTCCATGGCCTCGAGCACGAGCTCGCGCTCGATTCCCTTCTCCCTGGCCACGGCATCGGCCACCTGGAGAAGCTCGAGGCGGGCGAGGCCCGCAGTATCGCCATCCGCCATCACACCCGCTCCGCCGCTTGGCTGGCCGCGATCAACTCGTCAGTCAACACGAGCTTGGCGGCGCGAATCCCGTCGAAGGGAAGCGAGACGTCCTGATCGTCAACGGACATGCGCACGCATCCATCGCCGGCGCCCTGCAGCCGGCCGCGAAAGCGGCGGCGGCCCTCCAGCGGCTCGCTCATCTCCACCTTGGCCTCGAATCCGGCGAAGCGGGCGAAGTCGGCGAGCCGCACCAGCGGCCGGTCGATCCCCGGCGAGCTCACCTCCAGCGCATAGTCGGCCGCCGGCAGGTTGTCGTTTTCGAACTGCGCGGAGATTGCGCGGCTTGCCGCGGCACAGTCGTCCACGGTCAGCGGCACGCGGTCGGCCCGCTCGATCATCACCTGGAGCACCGTCTGCCTGCCCCCGCCGAGGCGGATTCGAACGACCTCATAGCCCATCGCCGCCAGCACCGGTGCAATCGCATGTTCGATCTGCCGTTCCGAGTCCACGTCTCGCGTCTTCGTCATACCGCAGAACAGAAAAAAGGCGGGCCACCACTGCCCACCACAATCGCTCAAACCCTGGGCACGCTCTTTGCCGCGCTCCTCACGTCCTCGAAAAGCGCAGCGTCGCTAACCTATCGCGCTTTGTGGATTCTCTTCAAGGTGTTTCTCCCCGACGCGCCCACGTCAACGCCTGCGAATTGCACGACGCTGCCCGTCAGCGCGGGCCGCGGACATAGCGCAGGAAGACAGGCGCGCGACCCTGGGCACGGGCCTTCTGCTCGTAGCGGGTCTCCGGCCAGCCGGCCGGCCGTGACGACGAATCGCCGGAAATGCGCTCGGTCAGGGAGAACGCCCGGTTTCGGGCGACGTGCTCCAGCGTCCACTCCACATAGCCGCCATCGTCGGAGGCCCAGCGGAACTCTGCGCCGTCCTTCAGGATGCGCGCGAAGGCGTCCAGCGTCTCGGCATCGATCAGGCGCCGCTTGTGGTGGCGCTTCTTGGGCCAGGGGTCGGAGAACAGCACGAACAGCCGGCCGATGCAGGCCACGGGCAGGCGATCGAGCAGGAGGCGCGCGTCGTCGGGAAAGATACGAACCCGCCCGGCGGTACCGTCGTCCTCCAGATGGCGCAGGAGGCCGGCGACCCCCTGGACGAAGGGCTCGCAGCCGATGAAGCCGACGGCCGGATTGGTGCGCACCTGATAAGCGAGATGCTCGCCCGCTCCAAACCCGATCTCGAGCCAGAGGTCCCGGACCGGCGCCGGGAACAGCCCGCTCAGGTCGATTGGCGCCTGCGCGTCCTCGGGAAGGTCGATCCTCAGCGCCGGCAGGGCGCGCTCGAGCAGCGCCTGACGGCCGGGGCGAAGCCGGTAGCCGAGTCTCCGTCCATAGACGCGGCGGCGGCGCTCCTCCATCGCACGGCAGGTCGGGCGCCGGCCGGCCGGGCTCTCACCCCACCGCGGAGAGAAGCGGGTCGACGAGGTCCGTCCGCTCCCAGGAGAAGCCGCCGTCGGCCTCGGGCTCGCGGCCGAAATGGCCGTAGGCCGCCGTCCGCTCGAAGATCGGGCGGGCAAGCTCCAGATGCTCGCCGATTCCCCGCGGCGAGAGGTCCATCACCGAGTTGAGCGCCTCGGCAAGCCCGGCTTCGTCGATCTCACCGGTGCCGTGGGTATCGACGTAGACCGCGAGCGGATGGGCGACGCCGATCGCGTAGGCGAGCTGGATCGTGCAGCGCGACGCAAGGTTGGCGGCGACCACGTTCTTGGCAAGGTAGCGCGCCGCATAGGCTGCGGAGCGGTCGACCTTGCTCGGGTCCTTGCCCGAGAAGGCGCCGCCGCCGTGGGGCGCCGCGCCGCCGTAGGTGTCGACGATGATCTTGCGGCCGGTCACCCCGGCATCGCCGTCCGGCCCGCCGATGACGAAACGGCCGGTCGGATTGACGTAGAACCACTTCTCCTCGCACATCCACCCGTCGGGGAGCGCGTCCACGACATAGGGGCGCACGATCTCGCGCACGTCGTCCTGCGAAAGCTCGGCCGCATGCTGGGTCGAGACGACGACGGACGTGGCGCCCACAGGCGCGCCGTCCTCGTAGCGGAGCGTGACCTGGCTCTTGGAATCCGGCCCGAGGCCGGGCGCATCGCCGGCGTGCCTCGCGCGGGCCAGCGCCGCCAGGATCGCATGGGCATAGTGCAGCGGCGCCGGCATGAGCGCGTCGGTCTCGCGGCAGGCGTAGCCGAACATGATGCCCTGGTCGCCCGCCCCCTGATCCTTGTTGCCGGCCTGGTCCACGCCGAGCGCAATGTCGGCCGACTGGGCGTGGACATGGGTCTCGACCGCGGCCTTGGCCCAGTGAAAGCCGTCCTGCTCGTACCCGATCTCGCGGATGCAGGTCCGGGCGATGGACTCGAGGGTCTCGTCGGTAATCGTTTCGGGGCCGCGCACCTCGCCGGCAAGCACCACCCGATTGGTTGTCACCAGCGTTTCGCAGGCCACGCGGGCGTTGGAATCGAGCGCCAGGAAGGCATCGACCACGGCATCGGAGATGCGGTCGCACACCTTGTCCGGATGCCCTTCGGACACCGATTCGCTGGTAAACAGGTACTCTCCTCGCCCCACAGCTTCCCCCGACGATGATGATGTTCCGGAGACAGGCGGCATCCGGCCGCGCCGTGCGGCGGTTTTCGCAGCGTTCGCAGGGGTGGTCAAGCGCCGCCGAGATGCCGCGCACACCGTGACCGTGGTAAGAGAGGCGCCCGACCGACAGGGAGAGAGACAATGCTCGCCGATATTCGGGGCGTGACGATCAACTACGAGATTTCGGGCAACGAGAGCCGGCCGTGGCTGACGTTTTCCAACTCGCTGGCCACGAACCTGCAGATGTGGAACGAGCAGGAAGCCGCACTCGCGGACGACTTCCGCATCCTGCGCTACGACAAGCGCGGTCACGGCCGGTCGGCGCCGGTCGAGGGGCCGTACTCCTTCGACGATCTGATCGGCGATGTCGTGGGGCTGTGGGACCATCTGGGCATCTCGAAAAGCCACTTCGTGGGGCTCTCCATCGGCGGGATGACCGCGCAGGGGCTCCTTCTCAACCATGCGGATCGGGTCACGGCCACGGTCATGGCGAACACGTCCGCGCACAGCGGCGAAGCGTTCATCGCCGCCTTCGACCAGCGCGTGGCCGCGGTCGCGGACGGCGGCATGGAGGCGGTGGTCGAGTCGACCATCGAGCGCTGGTTCGGCGAGGGCTATCGGGCGAGCGGCGCCGCGCGGATCGACGATGTGCGGCAGATGATCCGCACGACCTCGGTCGCGGGATACACGGGCTGCGCGCGCGCCATCCAGTCGCTCGCGAATCTCGACCGGCTGGGCGCGATCGACCATCCCGTCCTGCTGATCGCCGGCTCGCAGGACCCCGGCACCCCGCCGGCCGGCATGCGCCTGATGCACGAGCGGATCGGCGGCTCCCAGTATCTCGAGCTCGACGCCGCCCACCTCTCGAACATCGAGCAGGCGCCGGCGTTCACGGCCGCGCTGAAGTCGTTTCTCTCGGCGTACTAGGGCACGATCCGACGACACCCCTCCCCCATTTCCACCCTTCTAGAGAGGAGGGGGACAGGGCCAGGTGGGGTGAGCAATATGCCGAGACGCGGTCGGCTTGCTCTTGGGGCGGGATGCGCCGGGATCGGCTGGGATGGACCCGCATTTATCACCGGGGTCACGGCCTGCGTCACGCTCAGGCGTTCGATCCGCCAGGAGCGGGTCGAGACGCGTATCGGGGGATGCGGTTGTGTCCCGCGACACTGCGCGCGATCGCGCCTCACTCCGCCCGAGGGACAGGATCGACGTGGGACTGGTGCGAAACACCCCCGGAGCAATCTCTGGCCAGCGTTCGGCGGGATTAACCGGGATCGAGTGGGATTCGCCGGGATTATCCAGGACTGCGGGGAACAACTCGGGATCCCACGGGTCCACCGGCGCCGTCGTGACCTTGCGGTGAAGCGGCGGCGGGGACCTGCCCTCCACCTCCGCGCGGATGATGGCGGCGACCTCCGGCGAGAGCCCGCCCGTGTGCTTGGGCTGGTTGGCCTGCGCCGCCTTCTTCGCCGCGCGCTCACTGTCCTTGCGGAGCTTGTCGGTGCCTTCGATGCGTTTGAGGGTGAGGGAGAGGCGGGCGAGCTCCTCCATCGAGGCGGGCTCTTCGCGCTTGCTGAGATGAGCCATGGTGGCGAGCACCATGGTCCGCAGGGTCTCGATCATGATGAGCGCCGTCTGGCCCTCCGGGCGCTCGCCGAGCGCGTCCACCCAGGCCTTGACGGTGCGGTCGGTCTCCTGCTGCTGGCGGATCAGGTCGCGCATGTCCTTGGCGTAGCGGCCGACGGCCGAGCGCGAGCAGTCCTCACCCTCGGCCCGGATGCGTGCTGTGATCTCGTCGATGGTGGCGCCGTCCGCGATGGCGGCATCCACGGCCTCGCGCAGTTCGGGGGGCAGGCGCTTGACGGAGGAGCGCCCGAATGCTGCGGCTGGCGTGGTCTGTCGTGTTTCGTTCTGCATGGCGTGGCTGTGCTCGCTGGATGTTTCCTGGCTCATCCCGCAATGCTGCCCCACGCCGCCCCGCCCTGTGCACCGCACCATGGTCCGGGGCATCCGAGTGGGAACGCCCCCACCTCACCCCGGCCCTCTCCTCCCCGGCGGGGAGGAGAGGGGGAGCAGGTGGATGCACCACGTCTCCCCTTCCGCCCCTGAGCAGTGGAGGAGCCCTCCACCGTCCCAACCTACGTCCCCCCTCCGCCTTTGGGGGAGGGGGACAGGGGGAGGTGGGCCGGGCCGCGCAGCGGCCCGGACGGCGAGACCGCGCCGCGCGCGTAGCGCGTAGCCAAGCGAACGTCGCGCGGGAACGCGCGCGGAATCATGAATCGAGCGCCCGGCGCCTGAGGGAAATGAAAGAGTCAGCGCCCACTCCCACCACTCGTCATGCGCGGACTTGTTCCGCGCATCCACGGCTTGCAGCATGAGGACCCGGACTCTCCCCCCTTCGTCATGCCCGGCCCCCGGATCAAGTCCGGGGGTGTTCCGGGCATCTCCTCGAACCGGACACATCGGACGCTGGGCAAACACGTGGATGGCCGGGTCAAGCCCACTGCTGTCCGGTTTAGGTTTTGGCGAAGGGGATTTGGAGTTGGTCAT
>JAPPNV010000030.1 GCA_028818565.1 Rhodospirillales bacterium
CGAGCGGCAGGCGCGCCATGTAGACCACCGCCTGGGCCACGTTCTCCACCGCCATGGTTGCCTCGGAGGCGATGGAGCCGTCGGCCTGCGGCACCCCCTGGCTCATGCGCTGGGTCATCTCGGTTGCCGCGTTGCCCACGTCGATCTGGCCGCACGCGATGTTGTACTTGCGCCCGTCGAGCGAGGTCGAGCGGGTGAGGCCGGTCACGGCGTGCTTGGTCGACGTGTAGGGCGCAGAGTTGGGCCGGGGCACGTGGGCGGAGATCGAGCCGTTGTTGACGATGCGCCCTCCCATGGGCTCCTGCGCCTTCATGATGCGGAACGCTTCCTGTGTGCAGAGGAAGATGCCGCTGAGGTTGGTATCGACCACCTGCTGCCACTTGTCGAAGCGGAGATCCTCCAGCGGCACGGCGGGCGCGCTGATGCCGGCGTTGTTGAAGAGCAGATCGAGCCGGCCGAACGCGGACTTCGTCTCGGCGAAGAGCGCCGCGACCTCTTCCGGCTTGCCGACATCGCAGGTCACGGCCAGCGCCGCATCCGCGCCCGCGCCCGCCTCGGCGATGGCCGCCTCCAGCGTTTCCTGCCGGCGGCCGGAGAAGACCACGGCCCAGCCGTCGGCCAACAGCGCGTGCGCCGCCGCCTTGCCGATCCCCTGCCCTGCGCCTGTGACGAGGGCGACCTTGCGATCCGCGTTCATCGGTGATGTTCCCGCGTTGCTGCCGCCGCCAAAGGCGGCGTGCTCATCCGTTTCGAGGCGCCGCGTATAGCATGGCGCCGGAGCATCGGGAAATCGCTTCGGAGCCTCATCGTGAGCGCTTGCGCTCGCGGAGGTCGTGGCAGCCCGCGACCTGGCGCGGGTCGGTGCCGTCGGGGAAGAGCTTCACCTTCTGCACCTTCTGCGTGCTGGTGACCGGCAGCGTATCGAGGAAGAGCAGATATCCCGGCACCTTGTAGTAGGCGAGCCGCTCCAGGCACGCGTCCTGCAACGACTTAGCCGCGTCTCGATCCGCGCCTGCGCCGGGCGCCGGCACGATGCAGGCCATCACCTCCTCCTGGCGAAGCTCGTCGGGCACGGCGATCACCGCTGCCTGGGCCACCCGCTCATCGGCCTGGAGCACAGCCTCGACCTCGGCGGCGGCGATGTTCTCCCCACTGCGGCGGATGATGTTCTTCTTGCGATCGACGAAGCAGAGCATGCCGTCGGCAGCCTGGCTCACGACATCCCCGGTGTGAAACCAGCCGCCTCGCCAGGCCTCGTCGGTCGCCGCCGGATCCTTGAGATAGCCGGAGAAGAGCCCGCGCCGGGGGTCGCCGCCGGTCATGCGTAGCGTGAGTTCGCCCGGAACACCCGGCGGCACCGCGCGATCCTCGTCGTCGACGATCCGCACTTCGCAGCCCGAGAGGGGGCGGCCGAAGGCGCGGGTGTCGATTTGCCGGGGCTCGACGCTCGCCCAGGTGGGCATCGCGACCTCGGTCATGCCCCAGCCCTCGATCAGCGGGAAGCCGAAGCGCGCCTCGAACGCCTCGTGGTGCTTGGGGTCGATGCCGGCGCCGGCGCCGAACCTCACCGCATCGGCGCGGTCCTCGGGCCCCGGCGGCAGGCTGAGCAGCAGCGGCGGCATGATGCCGAGGTAGTGGATGATCGTGGCCCTGGTCGCGGCCACGTCGGCCCACCAGCTACGGGGGTGGAAGCGGTCGGCCATCACGATGCAGCCGGCCGCGCTCAGCATCGCCATGCTGCCGATGGCGAGCGCATTGGCGTGATGGAGCGGCAGCGGGTTGAGCAGCCGCTCGCAGCCCTCCTCCAGCGTCATCAGGCCGCCGGCCTCCCGATACCAGCACGCCGAATTGAGGAAATAGCGGTTGGTGAGGATGCAGCCCTTGGGGCGGCCCGTGGTGCCGGAGGTGTAGAGCAGCGCCGCCTCGTCATCGATGCCGGGCGAACCACCTCCGCTTGAACCGCCTCGGGGTGCCGGCAGCCGGGCCGGAAGGGCGGCGGCATCGACGATGGGCACCGCACGTTCGCAGAGGCGGACCGCGGCCTCGACATCGCCCAGCCGCTCCGGCACCGAGACCACGAGCGCGGCCTCGGAATGGTCGATGAGATAGACCATCTCCTCCTGCCTATAGGCCGGGTTGATGGGCACGATGCCGCAGCCCAGCGCATTGAGCGCCCACCAGTGCAGGTGGAAATCGGGCCGGTTCTCCAGCAACAGCGCCACACGGCGCCCGCGGCCGTAGCCCGCCTCGCGATAGCGGGCGCTTAGCGCGGCCACCCGCTCGCGCGCCGTGCGGTAGCTGATCTCGATGCCGTCCGGATGGTAGGCCCTGCCCGCCATGGGCGGGGCACACAGACTGCCGCCTTCCGGCACCCTCAGCGCCGCCGCCTCGAACAGGTCGAACACCGTCTCAGTCATCGCTGCTCCGCTGGTTGACCGTGCCGCCGGCACGCCCCTACCCTCTGCGCGCCGATGACGGGGGCAGGGTTGGCCGCCCCGCCGGCGCGGAGACCATGTCCATGGGCGCCATCGAGAACAAGTATTTCCACCGCCCCGCTGGCGAGATCACGCTGCTGCCGCCAATCGATATCGACCCCGCGCGGACGGCGCTGATCGTGATCGACATGCAATATCACGACGCCCATGCGGAGCAAGGCGTCGTCGCCGCGCTGGAGAAGCTCCATCCGGGCTCCACCGCCTACTATGCGGAGCGCCTCGCCACGGTGGTGCCCGCCATCCGCCGCCTGCTCGATCACGCCCGCGCCACAGACCTCGAAGTGATCCACGTGGTGGTGGGCTCGGACTACCGGGACCTGAGAGACTTCAACAAGCGCATGCGGAGCTGGATCCTGGACCTGCAGGAACGCTCGGGCATGGCCGACTTCTACTGGACGCAGTCGCCCACCTATCAAATCCTGGAGGAACTGACGCCGGCAGAGGGCGAAACCGTGCTCCAGAAGCGGAGCTTCGGGGCCTTCAACAGCACCAACTTCGAGAACCTGTTGCGCGAGATGGAGATCGACACCCTGCTCGTAACAGGCTGCGTCACCAACTACTGCGTCGAGACCACCGTGCGCGATGCGGCGGACCGGGGCTTCGCGGTCGCGGTGATCGACGAGGCGGTGGCGGGCTTCAGCCAGGAGTCCCACGATGCGACGCTGGCCTCTCTGCGGGGCGGCTTCGCCGCCGTGATCCCGACGGTGGACGCAACGGTGATAATGCTGGACGAGATCGCCGGCCTGAGCGACCCGCGCGCCGCGGCCGAGTGAGGGGCCAGGCATGGGCAGGTTCTACGAGCCCGATCTGGGCAGGAACCCGGACGACCCCTTCGCCCGCGATGGGGACGGCAAGCTGATCCGCCGCGCCTTCTGGCTCGACATGAGCGACCGCTCCCTGGTGCTGGCGATGACGCAGGGCGTCGGCGCCGCGCTCAGTAACGATCACAAGCGCGCTCACCTTGCGGACATCGGCCGTGCCCACGTAGTCGACCAGGTGTGCGTGCAGGAGATTCTGCCGCCGGAGAGATAGGCGGCAATCCGGATGACGTGATCCTCCCACATTGGATCGGTCCGCCGTTATGTTCAGGTACGAGGGGGACCGGCAATGCCACGTGAAGTGACGTCATCCGATGGATCGAGGGTCGTACGGACCATGATCCACGACGATCTTGAAGCCGCCTGCCGGATCCTGGTCGACCAGGGACTCTGCTCCGGGGAGGGGCTGCCGCTTCGGCTCTCGGCAACATTGGACATGGCCAATTCCGACTACCTCGTCACCGAGGAGAACGGCACGATCGTCGGCGTTACATTGTCGGTCTTCGATGGATTCTCCAGCTTCGTCAGCCACATGGCTGTCGCTCCGGGCGCGGAGCGACGGCATATCGGGCGTCAGATGATCGACGATCTAGTCCGGCGCACGCGGGAGCGCGGCGGCAAGAACATCGTCGTGGCCTCGTGGCTTTCCGCCGCTGGCTTTTACTACAGCATGGACTTCCGCATGCCCGGCGCCGTCTTCCTTGTGCGCGACGTTTAGGTCTCCGCAGGCGTTGCCGGCCGGCGCCGCGCCGCGTAAATCAGCAGGGCGACGCCCGCCAGCATCAGCACCGCAGCGGCCCAGACATAGGCGCTGTGGCTCTCCTGGAAGAAGAGGATGCCCCAGCCGAGGCCGGCCACCACCACCACGTAGTTGAACTGCGAGAAGAACACCGGGCCGGCGGCGCGGACGATGATCAGGAACGTGATGTACATGGTGATGGTGACGCCGGCGGCGCCGAGGATCGCGAGGTCGGCGACGGTGTCTGGCCCCGGCACCACGTAGGTCTCGCCCAGCCCGATCATCACCGGCGCCAGCATGATCGCCGCCGCCGTCACGATGCCGCTCGCGAAGGTGAGCACCGGTGTCTCCGGCGGGTCGATCAGGGCCGCGAGGTTGTTGGTCAGCGCGAAGGAGGCGGGTGCCAGCAGGGCGAGCAGGAACCACACCACCATGCCGGGCTCCGGCAGGGAAAACGTGGGGATCGCCATCAACAGGATGCCGCCCACGCCGCACAGCACGCCGATCAGGCTCAGGGCGCGCACCCGCTCCAGCCGGAGCGCGAGCGCGATCAGATAGGTGATCGGCGGCGAGAGGATCACCACCATGGAGAGGATGCCGGTCGGCAGCTTCGGCGCGAGCCAGGTGATCAGCGCGATCGGCGCGGCGATGCCGAAGAGCCCGAGCACGAAGTAGGCCTTGAGGTGCCGGGCCTCCAGGCGCGGGAGAGCACGCCGCCAGGCGGCGAGGATCAGCAGAAGGACCGCGGCCCCGAGCGTCTGCCAGAAAGTGAAGGCGACCGGCGGCGTCCCCGCCTCCACCGCGATCTTGTTCATGGTGAAGATGAGCGGATAGACCGCCCCGATCGTGAACAGCAGGAAGATCGGGAGGGAAAGCGGCCCGCGGCGCCGCATCAGGCTATTGAGCCAAAAAAACGGGAGGACTATTGGGAAGCGGCGGTGCGCTCGGGTTCCACCAGGAGGCAGTCGTCGCCGAGGGGCTCGATCGGCGTGAAGTCCCGGTGCGCGATGTACTCCGGCCGCTTGAAGCGGCGGATGGCGTTGTCCACCCGGTTGGCGGAGAAATAGACCGCGAGCCGACCCCAGGGCGACATGTTGGGCGCGGACCCGTGCACCAGATTGCAGTGGAAGAACACGGCCGCGCCGGGCTCGCCCTTGGGCGCGACGATCCCGCCTTCGGCCACCAGCTCCGTGATGGTCTCGTTGTCGACCGTCCAGAGCGGATAGCTCGTGGTCTCGATGTCGTGGCCGGCCTCGATCCGGCCGCGCCGGTGCGAGCGCGGGATGAACATCAGCGGCCCGTTGAACTCGTTCACCGGGTCGAGGAAGACCGCCAGGTTCATGCCCCGGGCCTCGGGCATCAGGTCCTCGCGCGACCAGGTGCCGTAGTCCTGATGCCATTGCCAGACGTCGCCGTCGAAGGCGGCCTTGGCGTTCACCTTGAACTGGTGGATGTAGACCGGGCCGCCCAGCACCTGCATCGCGGGCTCGACCAGGCGCGGATGGCGCGAGAGCCGCCAGTAGATGTCGCTGTAGGTGTGGACGCCGAAGGCGGTTCGCACGGCGCCGCTGTGCTCGCGCACGATCTCCGGCCCCTTGCGGGCGAAGACAGCCGGCAGCGCGGCGCGCATCGCCGCGGCCTCCTCGGCCGAGAAGAGGTCCGGCAGGAAAAGATAGCCCTCGCGGTCCAAGGACTCGTACTGTTCGGCCGTGAGCTTCATGGGCCGCTCCCTCTCGCGCTTCAGGCGCAAATTGCGCCCAGAGCGGCGGGTGCGTCAAGACGCGGGATCAGATGCCTTGCCCTGCGGCGCGGCGGGTCGGTTGACCAGGAAGAGCCCAGCGAGCATGAGCACGAGCGCGAGCCAGATCCAGTAGCTGTGACTCTCGCCGAAGAAGAGCACGCCCCAGCCGATGCCGGTGAGCGGGATCATGAAGTTGACCGTGGTGAAGAACACGGGGCCCGCGAGGCGGATGATCTCCACCATGAGGTAGAACACCAGCGCGGTGACGCCCGCCGCTGCGGCCAGCGCCCAGTCGCCGTCGGTCATCGGCCCCTCGAACCACCACCACTGGCCAGACGCCGCCATGACCACGAACATGAAGACGGCCCCGGTCGCGAGCACGCCGCCCGCAAGCGGCAGCGCGCCGTCGGGCGGCGGCTTGAGCCAGGAGATGATCAGCGCGTTCGCGACATAGAGGACGGGGCCGACGAAGCTCAGCAGCACCCAGGGCGCCATGTCGCGGCTGGGAAGGCTGGTCTCGGGCACCACCACCAGCGCCACGCCGCCGACGCCGAGCACCAGCCCGAAGGTGCGGATCGCGCGGAAGCGGTCCATGCGAAAGAGCGCGGCGGCCGGATAGGTGAGGATGGGCGTAAGCGTCGCCCCGAGCCCGAGGACGCCTGCCGGCACCTTGGGCGCGACGAAGGCGAGCACCGTGTAGGTCATGCCGAAGGAGATCGTGCCGAGCACGAGGTAGCCGCGCATGTGCTCCCACGAGAGCCTGGGCAGCGTGCGGAACACCGCGCCCAGAACCAGCAGGATGAGCGCGGCGCCGGTCCCCATCCAGAACACGTAGGGGATGAAGGGAATGCCGTCGGTCGTCGCCAGCCGATTGAGCGAATAAAGGATGCCCCAGCCGAGGGCCGAGACCACCAGCAGAACCGCCGGCCAGAGGAGCGTGTGTGCGCCGCCGCGCGGTTCGGTGCCCGTCACGCGCGGTCCTCCCGCGTTACAGCCTCATGCCCAGCATCCGGCCTTCGTAGAAGGCCATGCTCGCGGTGCGTGCCGCGACCATGTCGCCCACGGTGTGAACCTCGATGGACTCGTCGGCAAGCGCGCGGGCGAGCGTGTCGTCGACCGTGTTGGTGGTCGCGAGCACGAGGCTGTCGGCCTCCACCTGCCGCTCATCGCCCGTGTGGAGGTTCGCGATGGTGGCCGTGTTGCCTGCCCAGCGGGTCAGCGCGTGGGCGCAGATCACCTCGACGCTCAGCTTCGCGAAGCGCTCGCGCGTGCTCGGGCCGAGATGCGAGACATCGAGCGCCTCCGCCGCTTTCTCGGATGCCGTGACCACGGTCACGTTGTGGCCGCGCTCGGCGAGGTGCAGCGCGGTGCCAGAGGCCGGCCACCAGCCGTTGAGATCGTCGAGCAGGAGGACCCGCTCGCCGGGTTGAGCAGTGCCTTCGAGAACCTCGTTGACGGAGCAGACGTTCTCCTGCTCGACGCCGGGGAGAGCGTCGACGTGCGGGAGCGCGCGCTGAAAGCCGGTGCGTGTCGGCACCGAGCCGGTGGAGAGCACGACAGCATCGGCCCCAAAATCCCGAATGGCATCGGCGGTTATTTCCGTGCCCAGCTCGACCCTGACCTGCAG
Source organism: Rhodospirillales bacterium (assembly GCA_028818565.1). Lineage (GTDB taxonomy): Bacteria > Pseudomonadota > Alphaproteobacteria > UBA828 > UBA828 > WTGU01. The sequence goes on from JAPPNV010000030.1 coordinate 7,421, forward strand.
CTTCTCCAGCTGGATCCGATACCAGCCCAGCAGCTCGTCGATCTCGTCCCGCTCCGGCTGCGCGGCGGCAAGGCGGAACTGCCCGCCGAGCGCCTCCGCCCTTTCCACCAGCGTCACGCGGTGCCCGCGCGCCGCGGCGATACGGGCGGTCTCCAGCCCGGCCGGGCCGCCGCCCACGACCAGCACGTGGCGGGGCGTCTCGGCCGGCGGGGCGCTGTCGCCATCCCACGCGAACTCCCGGCCGGCGGACGGATTGACCAGGCAGGAAATGTGGTAGTCCCGCATGCGCCGGCCAATGCAGAGCTGATTGCAGGAGATGCAAGGCCGGATGTCTTCCGCGCGGCCCCCGCGCGCCTTGTTTGCGAGGTGCGGATCGGCGATTTGCCCGCGCACGATCGAGACCAGATCGCACTGGCCGCTCGCGATCGCGGCCTCGGCGCGCTCGGGCGTCTTCACCCGCGCTTCGGCGGTGACCAGCGCGTGCTTCGCCACCTGCTTGATGGCGGCGGCGTCCTCCGTGCCGAACGGCGCCGCGTAGTGGAAGCCCGGCACGATCGCCGTGAACTTGTTGATGTAGCTGCCGGTGCCGCAGGAGAAGTAGTCCGCGAGGCCGCGCTCGTCGAGCCAGGCGAAGATCTCCTGCTTGTCGGCCATGGTCAGGCCGCCGGGGCAGGGCTCGGGCCCGGAGACGGTCATGCCGACGATGAAGTCCGGCCCGCAGGCCTTGCGGATCCCGTCCACGATCTCGGTCACGAAGCGCAGCCGGTTCTCCAGACTGCCGCCCCAGGCATCGTCGCGCCGGTTGGTGAGCGGCGACCAGAACTGGTCGATCAGGCAGGAGTAGCCGGCGAAGAGGTCGACCCCGTCGAATCCGCCCTTCTGATCACGCACCGCCTGGTCGATGAAGGCCTGGATGAGCTCGCGGATCTCGGGCTCGCTCATGGCGTGGCTTCCCCACGGGTCGTGGTGGCTGACCTGGCCGGAGGGGGACCAGTAGGGCGACCAGGAGTTGTCCTGATCGCCGTGGGCGCCGACGTGATAGATCTGGTGGCACATGACGGTGCCGTGGCTGTGGCACTCGTCGGTGATTCTGCGGAAATGCGGGATCACCGCGTCGTCGGCCATGAAGTTGCCGCGCGTGAGCACCGCCGTCGGATGCGGCGGGGTAGGCTCGACCACGATCATCCCGGCGCCGCCACGCGCGCGCTCCCGGTAGTAGCCGAAATGGCGCTCGGCCGGCAGCCCGCCCTCCGCCATGTTCGCGGTGTGCGCGCCGAAGACGATGCGGCAGCGGAGCGTATGGCCCCGCAGGCGTGCCGGCGTGAACAGGTGGGGGAAGTGTTCCGATTCGGTCATCGCGCTCCCCATGGCGAACGTCGGCCACGAGCGGGCACGACGCACCGCCCACGACCCGGCCGCCAACGATATCACCATCTGTACCGGCAGGTTTTCGTGGACATCGCCGCGATGGCGTGACATCAGGCACCCCCATGACCTGCGAAAGCGTAAGCTTCTACAGCGAGGGCGTGCGGCTCGAGGGCGATCTCTATCGGCCCAAGGGCGCGGACGCGGACGAGCTGCGCGCGGGCATCGTGCTTTGCCACGGCTACACCGGCGTGAAGAGCCTCTATCTGCCCGATAACGCGCGGGTGCTGACGGAGGCGGGCTACGTGGTGCTCACCTTCGACTACAAGGGCTGGGGCGCGAGCGAGGGGCCGCGCACCCGGCTTGCGCCCTTCAGCCGCGTCGCCGACGTGCAGGCCGCGCTCACCTTCCTGGGGACCCGACCGGGAGTCGACAGTACGCACCTCGGCCTCTACGGCACGAGCTACGGCGGCGCCACGGCGATCTGGGCGGCGGCGCAGGACGAGCGGGTGCGCTGCGTGGTGAGCGTGGTCGGAATCGGCGACGGGCGGCGCTGGATGCGGAGCGTGCGCCGGCCGGACGAATGGCACGACCTGCTCGAGCGCGCGCGCGAGGATCGGGAGCAGGCCGTGGTGAGCGGAGAGTCCGCGCCCGCCGAGCGCGACGAGATCCTGATGCAGGACCGGGCGTCGGCCGCGCTCTCGGCTGCGCAGCGGGCGAACAATCCTGACGCGGTCTCCACCGTGCCGGCCTCCTTCATCGACGAGACGCTCTCCTTCCACCCCGACTGGGTGGTGGACAAGATCGCGCCGCGTCCCCTCCTCATCATCACCACCGAGGACGACCGCCTGGTACCGCCGGAGGAATCGCAGTCCCTCTACCGCCACGCCGGCGAGCCCAAGAAGCTCATCGTGCTCAAGGGCTACGGCCATTACGACGTCTATACCGAGCCCGCCTTCGGCGAGGTCATGGCGGCGACGCTCTCCTGGTATCGGGCGCACCTGCCGGCGCAATCTCTCGACGCTCCATCGACGGGCTGACTCGTGAGCGAGCCCGTGACCATCAGGCTGGAGCCTTCCGGCGACAGCTTCACCTGCGCCCCTGGCGAGACCATCCTGCGGGCAGGCCTCGCAGCGGGGTTCGCCATGCCCTACGAGTGCGCGAGCGGGAGCTGCAGCTCGTGCAAGGGGCGGCTGATCGAGGGCAAGGTGGATCACCTCTGGCCCGACGCGACCGGGCTGAGCGAGCGCGACCGGCGCAAGGGCGATCGCATCCTCTGCTGCCAGGCACTGCCGCAAGGCGACTGCACGGTGCAGGTGCGCCTCGGCCAGGTGGAGGGCGCGCGGGAAGAACCCAGGCCAGCGCCCTTCACTGCCACGGTCGAGACGCTGGACCGGCTGGTGCCGGGCGTGATCGCGTTCAGCTGCCGGCCGGAACGTCCCGTTCCCTTCCTGCCCGGGCAGTACGTGCTGCTGCAGGTGCCGGGCGGCCAGCGCCGCGCCTTTTCCATGGCGAACACCGAGGCCGAGACGTTGGCCTTCATTGTGAAGGAGAAGCCGGGCGGCCACGCCTCCCGCTATCTCTTCGACGAACTCGCCCAGGGCGACGCGGTGAGCCTTGAGGGCCCCTACGGCCGGGCCTACCTGCGCACGCCGCCGGTCCGCGAGGTCGTCTGCGTCGCCGGCGGCTCCGGACTTGCCCCGATGCTTTCGGTGATCGAGGGCGCGCTCGCCCGTCCTGACACACCCGGCGTCCGGCTCTTCTTCGGCGCAAACAGGGCCGAGGAGCTCTTCATGGTGGACGAGATGCGGGCGCTCGAGGCCGCGCACGATCGCTTCTCGCTCACGCTGGCTGTCCGCGATGGCGCGCCCGGCGCGACCACGGGACTCGTCGGCGATGTCGCGCTGGTGGCGTTGGAAGACCTCGACGAGTGCGACTTCTACATGGCCGGCCCGCCGGGGCTGATCGACGCGCTGCTCCGGCCGGTCATGCGCTGCGGCAAGGTCCGGCCCGAGCGCATCTTCTTCGACCGCTTCTACTGATCCCGGCGGCAGGCTGGACCGGCTGCCCGCGACCCCTTAGCCTCAACCCATGCGCAAAATCCTCGTCACCGGGGCGCTCGGGCAGATCGGCGTCGAGCTGGTGCCGGAACTCAGGCAGCGCCACGGGGCCGACAACGTCATCGCCTCGGGCTGGCGGCGGCGGGACGTGGCGTCGGTCGTCGATGGCGGGCCGTTCGAGATCGTCGACTGCACCAAGCCGGGCGACATCGCCGCGGCGGTCGAGAAGTACGAAATCGGCACCATTTACCACATGCCGGCGTTTCTCTCGGTGCTGGGCGAGGAGAAGCCGGAGGAGGCCTGGGCGCTCAACCTCGGCGGCTACGCCAACGCTCTGGAAGTGGCGCGGCGTCACGATTGCGCGGTGTTCTTCCCGAGCTCCATCGGCGCCTTCGGGCCGACCACACCGCTGCAGAACACGCCGCAGGACACGATTCAGCGGCCGAACACCATCTACGGCGTCTCCAAGGTCGCGGGCGAGCTCCTGGGGGACTACTACCATGCGCGCTTCGGGCTCGATACGCGGGGGCTCAGGCTGCCGGGCCTGATCTCGCACGCGGCGCTGCCGGGCGGCGGCACCACGGACTATGCGGTGCATATCTTCTACGAGGCGCTGCGCGAGGGCCGATTCTCCTGCTTCCTGCGCCCCGATTCCCGCCTCGACATGATGTACATGCCGGATGCCGTCGCCGCGATCCTGGACCTGATGGACGCCGATGCGAGCCGGCTCCGCCACCGCAACGCCTTCAACGTGACCGCCATGAGCTTCACGCCGGAGGAGCTTGCCGCCGAAATCCGCCGGCACGTCCCCGGCTTCATAATCGACTACGAGGTCGATCCGCTGAAGCAGGCCATCGCCGATTCATGGCCGGATTCGATGGACGACAGCGCCGCCCGCGAAGAGTGGGACTGGGAGCCGCGCTACGACCTAGCCGCCATGACGGCGGAGATGATCGGGACGCTCAGGCGGAAGCACGACCTCGCCTGAAGCCGGCGGGCGCGACCGATGGGGGCGCTCGGGCGGCAGCGGTGACTCTCCTGAGGCCGCCACGCGGGGCCGTGCTCGTTGCCCATAAACCCAGCTCCGCACGGGACCCACGTCGAGGTGAATGAAATCGGACGCCGGGTAGAGGCCGGCGCCGCCCCGCCGCATGTCCACCGCCGCCCGCCAGACCGCTTCGGTGGCGAGGCCGGGCACCCTGATATCCGCCGCCATGCCGATCGTATGCAGCGAGCTGCGGGCCACGCCCCCGGAGTTGGCACGCAGCCACGCGTTCGTCCCCTTCGAGCGGTAGCCCGAGACGAGGTCGAGGCGCGCGGGCTGGTCCAGCGCCTTCCACAGGAAGAAGAGTTGGTCGAGCACGCCGTAGAAGATCGGCTCGACCTCGCCGTTGCGCCGGTCGCGGAACAAGTAGCTGTACGCGTCGAGCGTGTGCCGGTCGTAAGTGCCGTCGCGCCAGTAGACCAGATCGCGACGTTCGTCCGTCCACACGTTGCGGACGGGCACCCGGCGTTCCTTGTCCTCCAGGAATGTCCGGGCCCCGGCTCCGCCGGGAGCGGCCGCAAGGCCGAAGAGCGCCGCCGCCCCGGCGGCGCAGAAGGTCCGACGGGCGAGGCCCGTGCCCCGCGCCCCTCCCCGGTCGCGCATGGCCTAGCCTAGCACGGCAGTCACCCGCGCCCGAATGGTCGCGGGTGCGTATCGCTAGCCCGCACCATGGTGCGGTGCACAGTGCCGGGCGGACGCGCCATCATCGCGCCATGACGTGCAAAAACAGACAGGCCGCGACAGGCCGAGGCAAGAGCACCGGGCGCCCGTTGTTCGATCGCCTGCCGGCCGCACTTTGCGCCGCCGCCACCGCATTCCACCACGGCCGTGGATCGGGAGAAGCCGCCTTGGACCACCTTGGGCCACTTTGGGCCATCTTGGGCCACCTTGAGCCACCTTGGGCCACCTTGGACCACTTTGGGCCACCTTGGGCCACCTTGGGCCACCCCGAGCGGGGCGAATCCCGGACAATCCCGGGGTAGCCCGCCAACAAGACTAATTTCGTCTTACATGCGCGCGTTCGAGCGGGGCGGGTGCCGGGGCGTGCCTTGCCGGCCCGGCGGCGTATCGGCGATACTGCCGGCCTTCCTCCGCAATTCCGCGCCCAATCCGCCGACCGAAGGGACATCGCACCATGAGCACTGCCGCCGCCGAGATCGTGAAGGGCGTCTTCCTCCAGGACCCGACGCTGTTCCGCCAGCAATGCTATGTGGACGGCCAGTGGCTCGACGCGAAGTCGGGGCGGACCACCGACGTGGTGAACCCGGCGGACGGTCACGTGATCGGCACCGTGCCCGCGCTCTCAGCCGGCGAGACCCGCGCCGCCATCGAGGCGGCGAACCGGGCCTTCCCCGCCTGGCGTGCGAAGACCGCGAAGGAGCGCGCCCAGATCCTGCGCAAGTGGTACGACCTGATGATGGCGAACCAGGAGGACCTCGCCATCATCATGACCGCCGAGCAGGGCAAGCCGATGGCGGAATCGCGGGGCGAGATCGGCTACGGCGGCTCCTTCATCGAGTGGTTCGCCGAGGAGGGCAAGCGCGCCTACGGCGACGTGATTCCGCAGCACCTCAACGACCGGCGGATCGTGGTCACGAAGGAGCCGGTGGGCGTGGTCGGCATGATCACGCCGTGGAACTTCCCGAACGCCATGATCACGCGCAAGGCCGGGCCCGCGCTCGCGGCCGGCTGCACCGTGGTTTCACGGCCGGCGACGGCGACGCCGTTCTCTGCGCTCGCGCTCTGCGAGCTGGCCGAGCGCGCCGGCATCCCGCGCGGCGTCTTCAACGTGATTACGGGCCCCTCGGGCGAGGTCGGCGGCGAGATGACCGCCAATCCCATCGTGCGCAAGCTCTCGTTCACCGGCTCGACCGAGGTGGGCAAGGTCCTGCTCGAGCAGTGCGCGAGCACGGTGAAGAAGGTCTCGATGGAGCTTGGCGGCAACGCGCCCTTCATCGTGTTCGACGATGCGGACATGGACTCGGCCGTGAACGGCGCCATCGCATCCAAGTACCGCAACACGGGCCAGACCTGCGTCTGCGCCAACCGCTTCCTGGTGCAGGGCGGCGTCTACGACAGCTTCGCCGAGCGCCTGGCCGAGGCATCCTCCAAGCTGGTGGTGGGCCCCGGCCTCGAAGGCGAAACCCAGCAGGGGCCGCTGATCGACGAGGACGCCGTCGCCAAGGTCGAGGAGCATATCCAGGACGCGGTCGACAAGGGGGCGGAGGTGATCCAGGGCGGCAAGCGCCATCCGCTTGGCGGCAATTTCTTCGAGCCGACCGTGATCGCCAACGTGAACACCCAGATGAAGGTCGCGCGCGAGGAGACCTTCGGTCCGCTCGCGCCGATCTTCCGCTTCGAGACCGACGACGAGGCGGTGCAGCTCGCCAACGACACCGAGTTCGGCCTCGCGGCCTACTTCTACAGCCGCGACATCGGGCGCATCTGGCGGGTGGCGGAGCAGCTCGAATACGGCATCGTCGGCATCAACACCGGCATCATCTCGACCGAGGTGGCGCCCTTCGGCGGCATGAAGGAATCCGGCATCGGCCGCGAGGGCTCACACTACGGCCTCGATGAGTTCCTCGAGGTCAAGTACATGTGCATGGGCGACATCGACAAGTAGGAGCACGCTCGGCTACGCGCGCGGCGCTGTCGTGCCGGCCGGGCCTGTCGGCCTCGCCCTCCTTATGTCCTGCGTCTTGTAGGTTTCTGCCGCCGACCTGTCACTATGCGGCCTCCTCGTCCTCCTCGGCCGGCTTTGCGCTGTTGCCGGGGCTGCAGCCGCCACAGACCGTGTGTTCCTGCGCCGTGATGTGACGGCCGCGTTCGCTCGCGAGGAAAACCGCGATGTCGGAAACGCTGTCAGGGGTTACCAGCGCGCCCAGCATGTTGGCCCGCATGTTCTCCGCGTAGAAGGCCTCGTAGTCGACGCCGAGGTCCGCTGCGATGCTCCGGTGGGTGTCCTGCGCCATCCTGGTCTCGACCCAGCCGGGGCAGATGGCGTTGACGCGGACGCCGTCGCCGCCGACCTCGTCCGCGAGGCAGCGCATGAAGGCGATGAGTCCGTTCTTCGTCATCGCGTAGGTGCCCCAGCCCGAGGAAAAGGCGCCGGCGCCGATCGAGGAGATGAAGATGATGGAGGCGCCCGTGCCGGACGATTTGATCGCCGGCAGTGCGGCCTGGGTCACCAGATAGGGGGCCGTGAGGTTGATCTCGAGCATGGCGTCCCAGCTCTCGAGGTCCATCTCGGACACCTGCTTGCGGACGAAGATGCCGGCGTTGTTGACCAAGATGTCGAGCCCGCCGAGCCGCTCGACGGCAGCCTGGCACATCGGTGCGATGGCCGCGCGGTCGCGGAGGTCGGCCGTGGCGGCGAAGGCCTGGCCACCAGCCGCCTCGATTGCTTCGACGGTCGGCCGGGCGCGCTCTTCGGCGCGTGCGTGCACCGCCACATGCGCACCCTCACGTGCGAACGCTTCGGCGATGGCGGCACCGATCCCGCTTCCCGCACCGGTGACCAGGGCGCGGCGGCCCTGAAGAGAAGTCTCCATGCTCGTCTCCCAATATCGATGATGGTGCCGCCGGTCGGCGGATGAGGCATCGACGGGCGAATTGCGCTATAGGCACGCCGTCGTGAACAGCGGGTCCACACTATCATGCCAGAAATGAAGGGCGACGGGGGACGCACGATGGCCACCGAAACTCCGTTTCAGATCAGGGAGGGCATGCACGCGCCGGCGGTGCGGCGCGTCTCGCTTGCAGAGGTGCCCATCGTCGACTTCGGCGCGCTCTATTCGCCGAGCCCGGCTGAGCGCAGGGCAATGGCGCGGGAGGTCCGCGCGGCCTGTGCGGGTCCGGGGTTCTTCTACATCGTCAACCATCAGTTCCCGCAGGCGGTGATCGCGCGGTCCCAGGCCGCCATGCAGCGGTTCTTCGCGCTCCCGGTCGAGCAGAAAATGCGCAACCACTACCTCGACTGGCCCAACCACCGGGGCTATGTGCCGGCGGGCGGGATCACGGCCGACCACAGCCTCGAGGGCTCCAGCGATATCTCGGAGGCCATCGAGATGGCGCACGACCTGCCGGCGGACGATCCCGACCACGTGCGCGGCATTCGCTTCTACGGCCCCAACAACTGGCCGGCGGAGCCTCCCGATTTTCGCTGGGCGCTCGGCACCTATTTCGACTGCCAGCTCGAGCTCGGCCGCCAGATCTTCCGTGCCTTCGAATACGCTCTGGACGTGGAGGAAGGCTACTTCACCTCCAAGTACACCAAGCCACTCGCCCGCCTTCGCGTGTGCTACTACGAGCCGCAGCCGGAGCCTCTCGACATCGCCCATATCGGGCTTGGCGCGCACACCGACTACGAGTGCTTCACCACCGTCTGGCAGGACCGGGAAGGGCTGCAGATGCTGAGCCGGGAGGGTGAGTGGCTGATCGTGCCACCGGTGGACGGCAGCTTCGCCGTAAATCTGGGCGACCTCATGCAACAGTGGACCAACGACCTGTTCGTCTCGACCATGCACCGGGTGATCAACACCTCAGGGCATAGGCGCTACTCGCTCGTGCAGTTCTTCGGCGTCGACTACGACGTGGAGGTCGAGGCGATTCAGAGCTGCATCGGGCCCGACAATCCTTGGCGCTACGCGCCAATCAAGGCGGGCGACCACTCGGAGAGAATGGTCGCCCGCACCTACCACTACGAAGAGTAGGGAGCTCGCAGCCCCCCGAACTCACTCGCTCAGCGTGACCTCGACCCGCCGATTGCGGCCGTCACGCACGTTGTCGGCGGTCTTGGCGATCGGCTCCGATTCGCCCAGGCCCTCAGCGTCGATCACGAAGCGGCCAGCACCCTGCTCGATCATGTAGCCCGCGACCGAGAGAGCGCGCCTCTCCGAAAGACCCAGGTTGTACGCATCCGGGCCGGCGCGGTCGGTGTGGCCCCGAATGACAATCTTGTAGGGCCTCATCGCCAGCGCCGTTTCTGAAGCCTCGTCCAGCGTCTGCATCGCGGCGGTCGAGAGCTCGGAGCTATCGAAATCGAAGAACACCACGTAGTAGGTCACGTAGACTGGCTCGGGCTCAGGCTCGGGCTCAGGCGGGGGCGGCGGGGGCCGGATCGCGACCTCGGCCGCGATCACCTGTCCGTAGAAGGCGTTGCGGCAGTCGGCAATGTCGCCGGGCTGGTGCCCTTCTTCCTGCTCCTGCAACCAGCACTCGTAACTGATCTGAGCGCTGGCAGCGATGGCAGGCGCCTTGCCCTTGGCGCTCCCAAACAACGCCTGCATGAGTCTGCCTCTGGCGTTCGAGAGTTCTTCCTGCTTGTCGACCGCGATCAGACGCTCGCCGACGGCGGTCGGCCTCACGTCATCGCCTCTCGCCGCTGCCGCGGCTTTCGCCGCAAAGCCGTCCGAATCCCGATAGTCGTGCTCCGCAAGCTCCCTCGCGGATAGCCCGACATAGCCGGCGAAAAGTTGTTGGTTGAATTCCGATCCTTGGGGCTCGAGGTCCCGGACGCCTTCGAGGTCCGTGCCGTGGCACGCGCCGAGCACCGCCGCCAGCCCCACGACTGCGGCGAGGCGGAGCCCGGTCGAAGAGACCCTGCTTCTCTTGAAGATCCTCATTTCACGTCTCCCTACTGATAGCGGAACTATAACGCCTTCTGCCTCGTCGTCGAAAGCATTACGAAGCATCAGTAACAACAAATACGAGAATTTGGGTCAATTCGTGTAACTGCCCAGGTCGTCTGATTTGTCATTTTGGGCCAGTGGGTTGAGGC
>JAPPNV010000330.1 GCA_028818565.1 Rhodospirillales bacterium
GCAAGCTGGAGGGCAAGGCGAAGATCGTGAAGGACAGCCAGGATTCGAACGCGGCTATCGATTCGGTCGGCATCTGCGCCTTCCCCATGATGATCTGGGGTCTCGACGAGGTCGCCAATCTGGTCAATGCCGGCTGCGCTGGCGAGTGGACCGTGGACCGGCTGAACGAGACCGGCGAGCGGATCTGGAACATGGAGCGCCAGTTCAACCTCGACGCCGGCATGACTGCCGCCGACGATACGCTGCCGCAGCGCATCCTCAAGGAGGCGGTGAAGAGCGGCTCGGGCAAGGGCAAGGTCTGCGAGCTCGACACCATGCTGCCGCAGTACTACGAGCTGCGCGGCTGGACCGCGGAAGGCCGGCCGACGGCGGAGACCATGGAGCGCCTCGGCCTTGGCTGAGGGTTAGCCCGCAATACTCACCACGGTCATGGTCTGCACGGCGTCGGTGAGCGTTCCGGGCTAGAGTCCTGATCTAGACGTTTGGTCGCATCGACCATCGACGAGGTGCTCCCACCACGTCATGGTCGGGCTTGTCCCGGTCATCCACGTGTTGCGTGGCGTTCGACTGGTCTGGCTGAGCGAGATGCCCGGAACACCCCCGGACTTGATCCGGGGGCCGGGCATGACGAGAAGAATTGCCGGGTCCGGAAAACTGCACGGACAACCCGAAATCAAGCCGCGCTGGAGATCGCGCCCACCTCGTTGTCGACGATTACCGGCGATTCGAAATACTCGATCGAAGGCTCGGCGCCCAGGCGCTCCCGGATGCCGGCTTTCCAGGCCTCGCTATAGAGGCGCTCGGCATCTTCGCGCGAATCGAAGAGATACACGCCGCCGCCGGTCCGGCCGTCCTCGGACAGAAGATAGTATTTTCGAACCAGGCCCTGGACGCCCTGGTAGAGCGGTGCGGAAGCCTCGAATGCGGCCTTTACCGACTCGCGTGTCTTGCCCTCGGGCAGCGCGAAACGGACGATCGCGGTTACCGCCATGGCTGATGTCTCCTCGTTTCGTCATCCGGGGCGGAGGATAGCAGCCGCTCCGCACGCGGTCACCGCGCCCGCGCGGCTACTTCTCCTGACCGAACGCCTTGCTTCCCTGTGCCGTCAATCGACGCCCTCGACCACCCGGAAGTCGCGCTCCACCGCGCCTTCGAGCTTCGCGGCGGCGGCCTGGTAGGCGGCACCATCGTGGGTGGCGAGCGCCTGCTCGAAGCTCTCGAACTCGACGACGACGGTGCGCCCGGCAATGCCGGCGTCGAAGGCCTGGACCTTGCCGCCGCGCGCCAGGAACGTGCCGCCGCCGGCCAGGATCGCAGGCCCCGCAAGCTTGGCGTATTCCGCCAGCGCGTCGGGATCCTTGATCTCCCGGTAACAACTGACCCAGTAACCCTTCGCCATTCCGTCCTCCCATTGTCAATGCGTCCGACGCGACCGTTGCGCGGCTCGACCCAACGAATACCATTGGCGGAGGTCGTACCACCGAACATTTGCATTTGTCATGTGACAGGTAGCGAGGCGACTAGGGAGCTGGTCAGACATGCGGGTCAAGGTTGAGCTCATCGCCATCGAGCTTCCCCAATTCGGCAGCGCGAAGAGCCGCGACCTCGATCTCGAGGCGGGTGCGAACGTCGCGGATGCGCTCTCCGGGCTCGGCGTGGACGGCGATCCGGCGCTCCTCGCCATGGTGAACGGCGAGGCCGTGCCCCGCGATCAGTGGGCCGAGACGCCGCTCTCGACCGACGACACGATCAGCCTGTTTCGTCCGTTCAAGGGTGGCTGCTCACCCCTGTCGAAACGAAGGGGTCGGGCCTAGGCCGCGTACTCATAAAATAATTGTTGGCGAGAGCGAATCATGATTCAAGCTCCCAAATTGCGGGAGCCTGCCGATGAAGCGCTACGACCTGACCGACTTCGAGTGGAGCGTGATCGAACCGTTGCTGCTGAACAAGCCGCGCGGCGTCCCCCGCGTGGACGATCGGCGCGTGCTCAACGGCATCATGTGGGTGCTGCGCTCCGGCGCCCCCTGGCGCGACCTGCCGGAGCGCTACGGGCCCTACACCACCTGCTACAACCGCTTCAATCGCTGGCGCAAGAAGGGCATCTGGGATCGCCTGATGGACGCCATCGTCGAGGCTTACGACGGCGACATACAGATGATCGACAGCTCCAGCGTCCGGGTTCACCAGCACGCAGCGGGCTCAAAAAGGGGGGTCCGGATCGTTGCATGGGTCGTTCCCGAGGCGGACTGACGACGAAGATCCACACCGTGGTCGATGCCACTGGCCTGCCGCTCCGCTTCGCCTTGAGCCCCGGGCAGGCCCATGACAGCACCCTTGCCGGGCCTTTGCTCGACGATCACCTACCGCCCGACAGTTTCGTGCTCGCTGACAAGGCCTACGACGCGGAATGGATCAGGGCGATGATCGAGGCCCAGGATGCCGTGCCCATCATCCCCGACCGCAGCACTGCCAAGACGCCCCATGCCTTCAGCCGCGACCTCTACCGCCTGCGCAACCGGGTCGAGCGTTTCTTCAACAAGCTCAAACAGTTCCGGCGCGTCGCAACGCGCTACGAAAAACTCGCCGCCAACTACCTCGCCATGATCAAAATCGCCACTATCCGCATTTGGTTGCGCGCTAATGAGTCCACGCCCTAGCCTGAAACATTATCTAACTCGTGTAGATCGCGGCGGACTGAACTACCGCCGCCTCACCCTGTCTTTCCCCTACTGACTAGCGTGAGATTCTTGCCCTCCAAATCGCTTTTTCTCAATGAAATACAACGTCGATCAGTGTCACAATCACAAGCGCGACTGCAGAATTGCGGGCTAGTATGGCCAAGTCTCGGATTTCAGGCGCTGTTTAGAAACATAGTGTGGCCGGTTCGTGAGATTCAGGATCAACGACACTGCCGCCGTGGTGAATTGGCTGCGGGCGTCCACCACGACATCGTCGTAGTCTTTTGCCGAAAAGCTAAGAATGCGGCAGCGGTCAGCGATGCCCTGATCGGCAAATCTAGTGCGATGATTGTGGGCGAATTGATTACGTATTTTCCTGATTGTTTCCAGCTCCTTATACTCTCGCGCAGATATGAGTCCCATGGCGGACGCCGCAGCCGCTCGTGACGCGAGCGTACCCAGAGGGGCGTTAAATCCTTCAAGAAGGCACTCGGATGCGTCGCCCTCGCAGAGAAAGGCGGAAATGATTTCCTTAAGTTGTTGTTCCAGATAGCTAACAGATATCAATACGGCACCCCGTTCGCTCTCCTTATTGAGGTCATCAAGAAACGGAGCGAATTCTTTTAGATTGGGGTAGGAATCGAGGAAACTATCGCGGTTAGCCATGGCGGTGTTTAACGACAGTTCCGAGTCACAAATCCGATGGTGCCCCACTTGCTCTTGATCGCGTCAGCCATCGGCTTGGTTCAGCGCCTGCACCGCCTCCAGCACCTTCTCCACGTGGCCGGGGACCTTCACCTTGCGCCAGACCTTGGTGACGGTGCCGTCCGCGTCGATGAGGAAGGTCGCGCGCTCGATCCCCATATACGTCTTGCCGTAGTTCTTCTTCTCGACCCAGACGCCGTAGCGTTCGCAGATGTCGCTCTCGGCATCGGAGACCAGGGTGAAGGGGAGGCCGTACTTCTCCCTGAACTTGTCGTGCTTGGCGGCGGTGTCCTTGGAGACGCCGACGATCTCCGCACCGGCTGCCGCGAACTCCGGCAAGGCTTCGGTGAACTCCTGCGCCTCACGCGTGCAGCCGGGGGTGTCGTCGCGCGGGTAGAAGTAGAGCACCACCGCCTTGCCGCGCAGGCTGTCGAGGCTGAGCGAGCCGCCGTCGTTGGTGGGTGCCGTGAACCCCGGCGCCGGGCTGCCGGCTTCGATCGCCGTCGTCATGTCGGGTCTCCTCTCACTCTTCGCTCTTGGGGCCGAGCGCCGCCGCGGGTGCTGCGACCAGGCGATGATAGGCGGCGCGGACGCGATCCTGAATGGCGACGATGCTTCCCTCAAGGGCGGCGAAATCCTCGACTCCCATGGCGCGCGCGAGGGTCTCGCGAACGCCGGGCGTGAAACGGTCGACCTCCCGGTTGGTGCCGACCGTGAGCCGGAGCAGCCCCTGGAGGCGCTGGAGAAAGGCGACCATCTCGGCCAGCTCGCCGGCATCGTCGGCGTCGATGCAGCCGGCCTCACCCAGCCTGCGATACATCGACTGGGTCGATTGAACCAGGATCGACGGGTGGCGCGCGGCGTGGCGCAGCAGGTGGTACTGGGCGATGAATTCGAGGTCGAGCAAACCGCCCCGCACATGCTTGAGGCGCCAGCGGTTCTCGGTGTGGCGCTCGCCCTCGATGCGCTCGCGCATGGCGGCGACGTCGGCCAGCAGCGCGTCCGCATCGCGCGGGGTGCAGAGGACGGCCCGGATATCCGCCATCACCGCCGCGGAAAGTTCCGGATCTCCGGCCACGGGCCTCGCGCGCGTGAGCGCCATGTGCTCCCAGGTCCAGGCGTCCTCCTCATGGTAGCGGCGGAAGGCCGCGGCCTCGGTGGCGATCGGGCCTGAGGTGCCCGACGGCCTGAGCCGTGTGTCGACCTCGTAGAGACGCCCTTCGGCGGTGAGCGCGCTCACCGCATTCGACAGGCGCTTGGTGAAGCGGGCGTAGTAGTGGCTCGGCACGAGGCCCTGGTCGCCGTCGGACTGCAAGTCCGCTCCAGCCGGAACGCCGTAGAGGAAGACCACGTCGAGGTCGCTGTCGAAGGTGAGCTCGCGGCTGCCGAGCTTGCCCATGCCGAGCACGGCGAAGCCCGCGCCCGGCACCGTGCCGTGCCGCCGGGCGAAATCCTGGTGCACGCGCGGCACCAGTGTCTCGATCACCGTATCGGCCATATCCGAGAGCGCGCCGGACAGTCGGTCGACCGCCACATCGCCTCGCAGGATCTGCATCCCGACCTGAAACTCGCGCTCGTGCTGCCAGCGCCGCACGCCGTCGAGCACGTCGTCGTAACCGCCGGCGGGCGCGAGCGCTTGCGCGAGGTCGTCGATCAGCTCGTCCCGATTCGGAAGCCGCTGGTGCAGGTCGCCGCTGATGAGGCCTTCGAGCAGGTCCGGGCTGCGGCTGAGATGCTCGGCGATGCGGGGCGCACTACCCAGGATCTCCGCGAGCCGGGCCAGCAGGACAGGGTTGTCATGGAGCAGCAGGAAGGGCTGGACCCCCGATGGCAGCCCGGCGAGAAACTCGTCCAGCTTGCGGAAGGCGGAGTCGGGATCGGCGGTGTTGCACAGCGCGCGGAGGAGGGCCGGCATCAGCTCGGTGAGCAGCTCCCGCGCGCGCGTGCTGCGGGTCGCCTGGATCCGGCCGTGATGCCAGCGGCGCACCGTTGCCGAGACCGAGGAAGCGTCGTCGAAGCCCATCCGCTCCAGGCTCGCGAGGGTGTCGGGGTCGTCGTCCGTGCCCGTAAACACGAGGTTGCCGCTCTCGTCGCCGAGCGCCGGCTCGTCCTCGAAAAGCGCGGCATAGTGCCCTTCCACGGCACGCACGTGGGCGGTCAGCGCATCGGCGAAATCTGCCTGGTCGGCGAAGCCCATGAGGCGGGCGATCGCGGCGCAGCCATCCGCGTCGTCCGGAATCCGCAGGTCCGGCTCGTCGTCCACCATCTCCAGGCGGTGCTCGAGCCGGCGGAGGAAGCGGTACGAGTCGATCAGTGCGTCCACCGCCTTCTCGCTCGTGCGTCCGGCGGCGGCAAGCGCCTTGAGCGCGTCGCAGGTCGAGCGGGAGCGCAAGGACTTGTCGCGCCCGCCCCAGATGAGCTGCTGGGTCTGCGCGTAGAGCTCGATCTGGCGAATGCCGCCCCGGCCGCGCTCGATGTCGTGCCCGGCGACGTCCAGCTGCAGGCGGCTGGGCTCTGCGTTGATCTGCCGTTTGATCGACTGGATGTCCTGGATGGCCGCGAGGTCGAGATACTTGCGCCAGATGAAGGGACGCAGCCGCTCGATCATGTCGGCGCCGACCTCCATGTCGCCCGCGACCGGGCGCGCCTTGATCATCGCGGCGCGCTCCCAGTTCTGGCCGTGGCTCTCGTAGTACTGCTCCGCAGCCGCGGTCGAGAGCGCGAGCGGCGTGGCACCCGTGTTGGGCCTGAACTTGAGGTCGGTGCGATAGACGCAGCCTTCTTCGGTGCGCTCGCCGAGCAGGGCGGCGAGGTCGCGCACGAGGCGGTGCAGAGCCTCGGCGGGCTCGCCCCGTCCCTGGTGTCGCACGCGCTCGGGGTCGAACAGCACGAGCAGGTCGAGCTCGCTCGAATAGGTGAGCTCGCCGGCGCCGAGCCCACCCACGCCGAACACCGTGAGCCCGCTCGTCGCCGGTTCATCCTGGTTCGGAGACGCGAAGGTGCCCCGCGCGGCGGCCTCCCGAAGCAGGTGGTCGAGCGCGCTGGCGAGCACGGCAGCGGCAAGCCGGGTGAGGGCTTGGGCGACCTCATCCGGCGACCACGTGCCGCCCAAATCGGCGAGCGCTACGGTGAGCGACGCCCGTCGTTTAGCGCCCCGCAGCAGTCGGGCGAGACCACGGCGGTCGCCAGCGAGGCCGGCGGCGTCCGACAACTCGTCGAGCGCGCTCGCGAACGCGGCGCCCGGGCCTTGCTCGGCCACCAGGCGAAGCTGGGACGGCTCTCGGGCCAGCGTCCGGCCGAGGGCAGGGGCGTTGCCGAACACGCCGTCCAGAAAGGCACGCGCCCGAGCATCGCCATCAAGGGCTCTGGCGAAGGACTCTTCGTCGCCGCCTAACGAGACTGCCGCCGCGAGCCATTCCTCGCGACCCCCACGCGCGCGTTCGTCCGAGGCTGGCCCGGGAAAATTCGCATCGTCTGTCCGGAAGGGTAGTCGCGACACCGTGCGTCGATTGTATTACAAGGATCGCTACGGGGAAGAGGCAAAGGGAGCCAAGGGGGCGCACTGGCGGCCGTCTCCGGATCATCGACATGAGCTCGACGGCCCGCATCGCTCTTCAGGCTTTGGGCGCTCTGTTCGGCGTGCTTGCCATCCTCTTCGGCCTGGCCGCATGGCGGCTGTCGACCGGCCCGATTTCGCTCGGATTCCTCTCGCCCTATATCCAGGAAGCGCTGGAAGGCGAGGACCTCTCCTATCAATTCGAATTCGAAGACACCGTTCTCGTCTGGCCCGGCTGGGGCGAAGCGCTCCAAGTCCATTTGACCGATCTACGCATCGCCGACGCGAGCGGCGCGACCCTGGCGGCGGTGCCGGCGGCGTCGCTCGGGTTGAGCGGCGCGGCTCTGTTGAGCGGCACGATCGCGCCTACGTCGATCGAGCTGATCGGGCTCAGCCTCGCCCTTGTTCGCGACGCAGACGGGCGCGTGCGCCTCGCCGGCAGCGACGAGGCCAGCCTGGCGGACGACGGCGCGGCCGATTCCCTGGTCGATGATTTGCTCGACCCGCCCCGCGCGGATCACCCGATGTCGCGGCTGGAGCGGGTCAGCCTGCGCGATGCCGCCATCGTCGTCGTCGACGAGACGACCGACCTTACCTGGACCGCACCGAGTGCCAACCTCACCCTCAACTTGGACGATGCTGCGGTCCTCGGGCATCTGTCGACCGAGCTGCAGGTGCGGGACCTGGAGACCCATCTGGAGGTCGAGCTGTTCCACCACCGGGAAAGCAAGATGGGCAGCGCCGCCATCGGCTTCTCCGGGCTGAACCTGGTCAAGCTTTCCTTCATCGCTCCTGAGCTTGAGGAGTTCGCCGGCCTCCGCGTTCCTCTCTCCGGCACGATCGCGATCGATGTGGCTCCCGGCGGCATTCTCGGCGGCGCCTTATTCGATATCGCGGGCGGAGAGGGGGAGATTGCGTTGCCCGAGGTCTTTCCCGCGCCGGTTTCGGTGCGTCGGCTTGCTGCCACGGGCGCGGTCGACGGCGAACTGTCCCGGCTCAGCCTCGAGCGGTTCGAGGTCGACACCGACGGTCCGCGCTTTTCCCTCGACGGTGAACTCTGGGAGACGAGTGACGGCATTGGCGTCAAGGGACGATTTCAGGCGCACGACATGCCGTTCAAGTCGCTCGGCGACTACTGGCCGGAGGCGTTCATCCCGCCCGGCCGTCGATGGATCACGCAAAGCGTGACCGATGGCGTGATCACCAGCTTCGACGCCGAACTCGATGTCGAGCCCGGCGCGTTCGAAAACGACCGGTTCAGCCCGACCTCTGCGCTCGGCACGCTCGCGTTCGAGAACGCGGAAATCCACTACTTGCGCCCCATGCCCTCAGTGACGGGGGTGAACGGAACCGCGCGGTTTACCGGTGAATCGCTCGACCTCGCGATGAGCGACGGCCGCATCGGAGAAATCGTGGGGTCCCGCGGAACCGCCTCGCTGAGCGATATCCATTCCTCGATCCCCCGCATGGCGGTGACGATCGAAGCGGAAGGGCCGGCGGGAGATGCGCTCGCTCTGCTGGACCATCCGCGGCTCGCACTGGTGAGCAAGATCGGACTGTTGCCGGCAGAGGCGGACGGCACGGTGCATACCCTGTTCGCGCTCGAACTGCCGCTGCTCCAATCGATCGAGGCCGAGCAGATCGACATCAACGCTGTCGCGCGGGTTCGGAATGCCGCGATCGAGCAAGTCGGGGATGTCGTGGACATGACCGAGGGATCGCTTCGCCTCGGCGTTGACAACGCGAGCTTGGACCTGCGCGGCACGGCCAGGCTCCAGGGCATGCCCGCGACGATCGCGTGGCGCGAGAACTTCGCCGACGACGCGCCGTTCGCGCGGCGCTTCGACGTGACGACGACACTGACGCCGGAAGCCCAGGCCGCGCTGGGGTTCGATATGGCGCCTTACGTTCAGGGCACCCTCGCGCTCGAAGGGGAATACTCCGATCCTGGGGACGGAGAGTCGCCCCGCACGACGCTCCATGTCGATGCGACGGAGGCACGGCTCGAGATTTCGGAGCTGCACTGGGCCAAGCCTGCAGGCGCACCTGCGGCGATACAGGTTCTCGCCAGCGTTCCTCCCGAAGGGCCTGTCGAGCTCACCGGAGTCGAGGTCGAGACGGACACGCTCTATGGCCTTGGCCGGGCCACACTCGCGCGCGACGCCGGGGGCATTCGCGAGATCGTCATCGAGAGGATGCGGCACGGCGCGACGGATATCTCAGGCACGATCGTGATGGAGGACGTGGTCACACGGATCGCGATCCAGGGCACCAGTCTCGATGCACGCCCCTATATCGAGGACCTCATGGGGGAGGACGCGCTGCATTCCGGCCAGCTCCTCCTCGACGTCGATGTCGAGCGCGTCATAACCGTCGACGATCGGCATCTCACGAATCTCCGCGCTCGTTTCGAGACCGATAGCGAGGGACGGCACGTCGGGTTCATGGATGGCACGCTGGCCAGCGGCGCACCTATGACCTTCTCCCTGGAGCCGCAAGGGGGCAAGCGCCTGATCACGGTGCGCTCGCGCGATGCGGGCGCGGTGGCCCGGACCTTCAAGATTTACGACAACGCTGTTGGCGGCGACCTCGTGATGAAGGCCGTGCTGCACGACGACCAGCCGGGTGCGCCCGTCGCCGGCACGGTCAAGATCGAGGACTACCGTGTGATCAACGCGCCGACGCTGGCAAGGCTGCTCACCGTGGCGACCCTGACTGGTATCCTGGGAGAGTTGAGAGGCAAGGGTATCTTGTTTTCTCGATTCGAGATGCCCTTCTCCCTGGAAGAGAACATTCTGACCATTCGGGACGCCCAGACATCGGGGTTTTCGGTCGGTGTAAATGCCGAGGGAACTGTCAATCTCGAAACCGACCGGGTGGACATGAGCGGCACCATCGTTCCCGCCTACACGTTCAATACCCTGGTCAACATTATCCCTGTACTGGGCGAGTTGCTGACCGGCGGAGAAGGGGAGGGGTTGTTCGCGGCCGACTTCCGCGTCGGCGGAACGACCGCAGAGCCCGACATTTCGGTCAACCCGCTCTCTGCGCTCGCACCGAGCTTCTTGCGCAAACTGTTCTCGTCCGAGGGAGAGGAGGGGGCGGAATAGGCGCAGAGCGGGCGCGGCAGTCGTGCGTCTGTCGCCCGGCTACGTCGCAGGCGGCGGGGCCTCGGCGGGTGTCTCGGACGCAGCGTCGGCGAGCTCGAACACCCGCTCGAAGACGTCTGGCGTCTGCGCGCCGGTGACCGCGTAGCGGCGCTCGAAAATGAAGCAGGGCACGCCGGAGATACCAGCGCGGCTCGCGGCCTCGCTCTCTCTTGACCTCTTCGACCCCGTCACTCCCGTCCAGATAGCGGCGCAATTCGGCCTCGTCGAGGCCGCCGTCAACGCCGGCAGCAGTGAGTACGCCGTGGTCGCTGATGTCCTCACCCTGCTCGAAGTAACGATGGAACAGCGCCTCGACCACCGGATCCTGCGCCCCCCGCTCGCCGGCGAACTCGATCAGCCGGTGCGAATCGACGGTGTTAGGGGTGCGCCCGATTTGGTCGAAGACGAATTGGATGCCTTCGGCCTCGCCGGCCTCCTCGATCGTCGTGAAGATTTCGGCGACCCGCTCCTCGGAGCCGAACTTGGCCACCAGGTAGGGGAGCCGCTCGACGCCTTCGGCCGGCATGTCGGGGTTGAGCTGAAACGGGCGCCACTCGACCGCGAGGTCCGCGGGTCGGCCGGCGTGGGCGCGCTCGAAGCGGCGCTTGCCGATGTAGCACCAGGGACAGACCGTGTCGGAGACGATGGCGACGTGCATCGTGCGAGTATAGTCGCCGCCCGCCTGTAGCGCGAACCCACTGCTCACATCGGGCTGACACCGCGCCGGTTCTTGACGGCGCGTCGGGCGAGCGTCGACCATGACGATCATCACCGAAGGAGCCGATTGGTGTCCGACAGCAACCGCTATGAGCGCGGACTGGAACGGGGACCGGCCAACCACGTTCCGCTTACCCCGTGCGACTTCATGGCACGGGCGGCAGCCATCTATCCGGCGCGGACGGCCGTGGTGCACGGCGCGCTCAGGCGAGATTATGCGGAGACCTACGCCCGTTGTCGCCGGCTGGCCGGCGCGCTCGCGGCCCGCGGCGTCGGCATCGGCGATACGGTCTCAATCCTGGCGCCCAACGTGCCGGCCATGCTGGAGGCCCATTTCGGCGTGCCGATGGCGGGCGCCGTGCTCAATGCCCTCAACATTCGCCTGGATGCGGCCTCCATCGCCGCAATGCTGGCCCATGCACAATCCCGCGTGCTCATTGTCGACGCGGGGTTTGCGCGCGTCGCGGAGGACGCGCTGGCGCAACTGGAGTGTCGGCCGCACGTGGTGGCGATCGAGGACTCTGCGGGGGTCGAAGGGGAAGGGGGCTTCGCCGACGAGAGCTACGAGGCGCTGCTCACTGCTGGGACACCCGATTTCGACTGGCCCTGGCCGGAGGACGAGTGGCAGGCGATCTCCCTCAACTACACATCGGGCACGACCGGGCGGCCCAAGGGGGTCGTCTATCACCATCGGGGCGCCTATCTGAACGCGCTCAGCAACGTTCTCATGAACGGGTTCACGCGTGAATCGGTCTATCTCTGGACCCTCCCCATGTTCCATTGCAACGGCTGGACCCACACCTGGGCCGTGACCGCCGCCGCCGGCGCGCACATCTGTCTGCCCCGGATGGAGCCGGCGGAAGTGTTCCGCCTGATCGCGGAGGAGCGCGTGACGCACATGGCGGGCGCCCCGGTGGTGCTCGGCATGCTGATCAACGCGCCGGAAGTCGACAAGCGCCAATTCGAGCATGTGGTCGAGGTGGCGACCGGGGGTGCGGCGCCGCCTGCGCCGGTGATCGCGGCGATGGAAGAGATGGGCTTCAACGTTACCCATCTCTACGGTTTGACAGAGGTTTATGGGCCGGCTCTGGTGGCGGCGCCGCAGCAGGACTGGCCGGATCTGCCGCTCGACGACCGGGCCGCGCTGATGGCACGCCAGGGTGTGCGGCATCACGCGATCCAGGGTGCGTTGGTGGCGGATCCGGAGACCCTCGCGCCGGTGCCGGCGGACGGTGTCACGACGGGCGAGATCATGCTGCGCGGCAACACGGTGATGAAAGGCTATCTCGACGACACCAGGGCCACCGCCGAGGCCTTTGGCGGCGGCTGGTTCCACACCGGCGATCTCGCGGTGACCCACCCCGACGGCTACATCCAGATCACGGACCGCGCCAAGGACATCATCATCTCCGGCGGCGAGAACATCTCGAGCATAGAAGTGGAGAACGTGCTCTATGGCCACGAGGCCGTGCTCGAAGCGGCGGTGGTCGCGCGGCCCGACGAGAGATGGGGCGAGACGCCTTGCGCCTTCGTCGCATTGAAACCCGATGGACCGGCGGCTTCGGAGGAGGCGCTGATCGAGCATTGCAGGGCGCGGATGGCCCGATTCAAAGTGCCGCGCACGATCGTTTTCGGCGATCTGCCGAAGACGGCAACGGGCAAGATCATGAAATTCGAGCTGCGTGAGCGGGCCCGCGGGCTGTCCTCCGACGCTCCGGTGGGAGAGAGCGCAGAGACGGCATGACCGTCGTTATTGTAGCCCTATACATCATATTAACTTCAGTATAGTCAGTTTATTACTAAAATATTCTTGAGTGTTTTATCAAGATTGACGAAGCTCGAAATTCAGTCCGTATGGCGTCTCCGAAACGACCACTCATCAGCCGCACCGGGCCCGCTTTGCTAGAAGTAGTTAGCTAGGCATCTACTCAGCCGACGCGGCAAGCACCTCTGGCCCCATCCCCTCGCGGGTGGCTGCATCGGCGAGTTCGTCAAGCACGTCGCCAAGGGTTTGGGTCATCTCTTCGATCTGCTCGTGCGTGATGATGAAGGGCGGGGCAACGATGACCGAATCGCCGATCGGGCGCGTGATGAGCCCGCGGGTGTAGGCCATCTCCACGATACGCTCGCCGATGGCGTGCTCGGGCGCGAAGGGGCGCTTACCGGCCTTGTCTGCGACGATTTCCAGCGCGCCGAGCAGCCCGACATGCCGCACCTCGCCGACCAGCGGGTGGTCCTCGAACCGGCGTAGCGCCGCCTCGAGCGTGGGCCCCACGGCCCGCACATTGTCGAGCAGGCCGCCCGGCTCGGTGATCAGGGCGATGGTCTCCAGCGCGACCGCAGCCGCGGCCGGGCTGCCGCCCGTGGTGAAGCCGTGGGGAAACTCCTCGATTTCTTCCGCCGCCCGGTGCAGGCGGCGATCCATCTCGGGCGACAGCATGACCGCCGCCATCGGGTAGTAGCCGGAGGTCAGCGCCTTCGAGGTGACCAGGATGTCCGGCGTGAACGCGTAGGTCTCGGCGCCCCACAGGTTCCCGGTGCGGCCGAGCCCGGTCACGACCTCGTCGGCGACCAACGGGATGCCGTGGCGGTTGAGAACCGCCTGAATCTTGGGGAAATAGCCGGCGGGTGGCGGCACCGCACCGCCTGCGCCCATCACGGGCTCGGCGAAGAAGCCGGCGAAGGTCTCGGGCCCCTCGGCCTCGATCAGGCTTTCCAGCTCGCTCGCCAGTCGCTCTGAGTAGGCGTCCTCGCTCTCGCCGGGATGGGCGTTGCGCCAGTAATGCGGCGCCTCGACATAGCGCACCTCCGGTAGCGGCAGCCCGAAGGCGCCGATGTAAGGTTTGCCGTTGAGGCTGCACGAGGCGACGGTCGTGCCGTGATAGGCCATGGAGCGGGAGATCAGCTTGCGCCGCCCCGGCTCGCCGGCGCCCTTGGCCATCATCCAGAGCATCTTGATCGTGGTGTCGTTGGCCTCCGAGCCCGAGTTGACGAAATAGACCCGCGACACTTCCATCGGCGCGATCTCGACCAGCTTCTCGGCGAGCACGACCGGGGGCAGGGCGGTCCGCCCGAAGAAGGTGTGGTAGGCCGGCATCTGCTTGAGGGCCTCATGGGCCGCCTGCACCAGCCTGGGCTCGCTGAAACCGACGACCACGTTCCACAGGCCCGAGACGCTCTCGAGATAGCGCTTGCCATGCGTGTCGTGGACGTAGATACCTTCGCCCCGCTCCAGCACGAGCGGGCCATCCCGCTCCAGGCTGGGGAGATGGGTGTAGGAATGAAGATGATGCGCGAGATCGCGCGCCTCGGGGGAGTTCAGCGCCATCGCTCGGGACCTCGGATCGTTCCGTGGGTGGAGGCAAGCCCCACAGGCCGCGGCGTTCGACCGCAGACAGCGGGGCAACCATGCCGAAGGTAATCATACACGATGCGATCGACGAGGCAGGCGTCGATCTCCTGAAGAGCCGCGCCGACCTCGACATCTGCGAGGTGGCACGTGACGACGACGACACGCTGCGCCGGGAGATTGCAGACGCCGACGGTCTCATCCTGCGCTATCTGCCGCTGCGGGCCGAGATGCTTGAAGCGTCGACCCGGCTCAAGGTCATCGCGCGGCACGGCGTCGGCTGCGACAACATCGACCTGGCGGTTGCAACGGCGCGGAAGATTCCAGTGGCCACGGTGGGCGATGCCAACGCCGTGACGGTCGCCGAGCTCACCCTCTACTTCATGCTCGCGGCGTCGAAGAAGGCGCGCCACTACGACGAGTCGGTGCGGCGCGGCGAGTTTCTCGTCCGCGAGGCCGCCGATCACCTTGAACTCTACGGGCGCACCGTTCTGATTATCGGCTTCGGGCGTATTGGGCGGCGGGTGGCGGCGCGCTGCCGGGCATTCGAGATGAGGGTCGAGTGCTGCGATCCCTACATTCCGCAGATGGAGATTATCGATGCCGGCTGCACACCGGTGGCCGATTTCGCCGAGGCGCTGCCGCGAGCCGACTACGTCAACGTGCACGTGCCGCTCAACGACGAGACCCGCCACCTGATCGACCGGGCGGCGCTGGCCCGAATGAAGCCGGGCGCGATTCTGGCCAATGCAGCGCGGGGGCCGATCGTCGATGGCGCAGCCCTCCACGAGGCGCTCCAATCGGGGCACCTGGCGGGGGCGGGCCTCGATGTGTTCGATGAGGAGCCGCCGCGACTCGACGATCCGTTGCTCAGCCATCCGGCCACCGTGCTCATGCCGCACATGGGAGGCTCGTCCCGCGGTGCCTTTATCCGCATGGCGACGCGATGCGCGCAGAACGTGCTCGACGCACTGGATGGCAAGCTCGATTCTTCCTTTGTATTCAATACCGAAGCGCTAGATTGAGACTGCTTCCCGACGCGGCCTGCGGGCTCCCGATCACCAACGCTTGAACAGTACCCGGACGATTGGGGGGTTGGCGCGCGCGTAACAGGCGTGTCATAGGGGCCCGCCATGAAGGGGCGCGAGTCGCGAATCGGGATTAGATCCGCGCGTATGGCAGCCAGTGCGGCGCTCATCGGCGTGCTGCTGGCGGGTGGCGCAATGGCGCAGGAAGAGGGTGCCGAGAACTTCGCCGAATGGCGCGACGGGGTGCGCAGCGAGGCGCTGAGCCTCGGCATCAGCGCCGACACTTTCGATGCGGCATTCGCGGGAATCGAGCCGATTCCGCGGATCATCGAGTTGGACCGCTCCCAACCGGAAGTCACCATAACGTTCGCCCAGTATCTGGAGCGTGTGGTGCCCGAATCGCGCGTGGCGCAGGGCCGGGAGCTGCTCGCCAAGCACCGGGACTTGCTCGAGCCGATCGGGCGCGAGTACGGGGTGCCGCCGCGCTTCATCGTGGCGCTCTGGGGCATCGAGACCAGCTTCGGCAAGTTTCTCGGCGGATTTCCGGTGATCGGCGCCCTTGCGACGCTCGCGCACGACGGCCGGCGCAGCGCCTATTTTCGCGGGGAGCTGCTGCACGCGCTCCGCATCCTGGAGGACGGTCACATCACGCCCGACGCGATGGTGGGCAGCTGGGCCGGCGCCATGGGGCAGAGCCAGTTCATGCCGTCGAGCTTCGTGCGCTACGCCGTGGACCACGACGGCGACGGCAAGCGCGATATCTGGGGCACCCAGGAAGACGTCTTTGCCTCAGCGGCGAATTACTTGGTGCAGGCCGGTTGGCGCAACGGCGAGACCTGGGGGCGGCAGGTGCAGTTGCCGGCCGGCTTCGACCAGGGGCTCGCCGATCTGAAGGTGAAGAAGACCCTCGCCGAATGGCAGGCCCTGGGTCTTCGCCGCGCCGATGGCAGCGACCTGCCGCAAGTCGCCATGAGCGGCTCGGTGGTGCTGCCCGGTGGGGAAGGGGGGCCGGCCTACCTCGTCTACGACAACTACCGGACGATCATGCGGTGGAACCGCTCGTTCTACTTTGCGACATCCGTCGGCCTTCTGGCCGACAGGATCGGGGGGCGGTAGCGGCCGGCGGGTCCGGCCGGTGACCCGAAGGCCGCTTCTCCTCGCCTCGCTGGCGCTCTGCCTGCTCGCAATCGCGGGCTGCAGCGAGGTGGAGCTCGCCCTGCATGTCGTCAAGAAGTTCAACCTGGAGACGCAGGAGGAAAAGCCGCCGCCCCGCGTCGCGAAGCCGCATTACAAGCTCGGTTCGCCCTACCAGATCAACCACGTCTGGTATTATCCCAGCTACGATCCAAACTACGACAGGACGGGCGTCGCCTCGTGGTATGGGCCCGCGTTCCACGGCCGGCCCACGGCGAACGGCGAGCGCTTCGACATGAACGGGGTGACCGCCGCGCACCCGACGTTGCCGCTCCCCAGCCGGGTCCGCGTGACCAACCTCGAAAACGGTCGGCAACTGGAACTGCGGGTGAACGACCGCGGCCCGTTCGTCGACAACCGGATCATCGACCTCTCCCGCCGCGCTGCGCAGCTTCTCGGCTTCAAGCGCAAGGGTTTGGCAAAGGTCCGTGTCCAGTACCTCGGCCTGGATCGGCTTGAGCCGCCGGTTGCACCCCAACCCGCCGACCAGCCGGTGCTCGTTGCGGCCGCCGAGCCTGACGTCGCGCTCAAGCCCCGCTGGACGAAACCGCTGAACGGAACGGTGGTGCTGCCGCCGGACAAGCCGGTACGCGCGACAGCAAGCGCCAGCCCACCCCGGACGCCGAAGCGGGAGACTGCCAGCGTCACGTCGCGGAGGCTCCTGGTCGAAGCCGCGGTCCTCAACGGGCGCGATGAGGCCGACCTTCTGGGCGAACAGGTGCGGACTCTCGGCACCGTCGCGGTCAAGCCGGAACGGCGCAACGGCCGCGTGGTCTACGCGGTCCGCATCGGCCCGGTCGACACGGACGACGAGGCGGCGTTCATCCTGGCCGAGCTCAATCGCGCCGGCTTCACCGGCTCGCACATCGTCGCAGCAGGGTACCGCTGACGAGAGTGGCGCTTGGCCCGGCCCCCGGCGAGGGTGTACACCTTGCGATCCGCCCTGATGCGATGCGGAGGAGCCGGAACCAGATGGCCGATCGAAATTCCGTGCGCCGGCGTGCCGGCCTTGCCGTTCTCTACTGTGCCCTGTGTCTCTGCCTGAGCGGTGCCGTCATCGCCGCGTACCAGCCCCGCGCTGCCGTGGCGGTCGACACCGAGGCGCAGCAGTTCATCCTGATGGACGCAGGGACCGGCATGGTGCTAGCCGAGAAGAACGCGGACGAGCCCATGTACCCGGCCTCCATGAGCAAGATCATGA
>JAPPNV010000088.1 GCA_028818565.1 Rhodospirillales bacterium
TGAGCGCGCCGAGCGACGAGGAGCGCGCCCATCACTACCTCTGGCGCTTCTGGCGACGCCTGCCCGAGGCCGGGCAGATCGCAGTGTTCGACCGCAGTTGGTACGGGCGGCTCCTGGTGGAGCGCGTCGAATCGTTCGCGACCGAGGCGGAATGGCGGCGGGCCTACGCCGAAATTCGCGACTTCGAAGAGCAGATCATCGGCCACGGCACGCTGCTGATGAAGTTCTGGCTCCACATCGACAAGGACGAGCAGGAGCGGCGCTTCCTGGCGCGCAAGGAAAACCCCTACAAGAGCTGGAAGCTGACCGAGGAAGACTGGCGCAACCGCGCCAAGTGGGAGGCCTACGAGGACGCGGCCAACGACATGATCGCGGGTACGAGCACCCGTGAGGCGCCGTGGACTCTGGTCCCCGGCAACAACAAAAGGCACGCACGCCTCGAAGTGTTGCGATCGCTCTGCGCCGCACTGCAATCGCGGCTCAGCGAGCGGGCAGCGGAGTGACGCGGAGGTCGCGCCGACAGGCGCGCGAAACCGAGGAAGTACCGGTTGCCGTGAGCGACAGGTAACCTAGAGCGCGCGGCCGAGCTCCTCGCCTTCGTACATGGATTGGACAGGACGGCGGGGCGCGAGCACGTCGCCGACCCGGTGCAGCTCGGCGACACGCCCTTCCAGGGCTTGATAGAGTGCGTCGTCGGGCGAACGCAGCATCGAGACGACGACGGTGTCCACCCCCTCGATCACGCGGGGCTGCCCGCCCCAGACCGAGCGGACGTGCACCATGTCGCCCTCGATCTTGTCGGCGTTGGTGTGGGTGCCGCAAATCACGCCAGCCTCCTCAAGGCGCGGCATCACGAACGGGAGATCGAGGGTGCGCATGACATCCTCGCCCACCATGGCGCGCGGCGTGACGATCTCCACATGTGCGCCGCCCGTCGCCAGAATCTCGGCGAGCCCGAGCGGCAGGTAGAAGCCGGTCTCCTCCAGAATGACGACCCTCTGCCCGAGCGCGCCTGCGTCTGCCAGCGCCCGCTCGGTCGCCGTGCCGACGTCGATGACGTTCTCCTGCTCCGTGCCGGCAAGACGCGGTTGTCCCGGCCGAAACTCGCTGCGGCCGTCGCAGTCCCAGCGCGCACCGGTGGCGACGACCACGGCGTCGGGCTGCTCGCGCTCGATCACCTCGGGGGTCGCCTCCTCGCCGAGTTTGACCTCCACACCCGCCACATCCATCGCGCGGACCAGATTGTCGATGGCGGTGCCCCACTCCTTGCGCGTCGGCAGCGCTATCAGCAGGTTCAGGTGGCCGCCGAGGCGCTCTTCACGCTCCAGCAGCGTGACCCGATGGCCGCGGCTTGCCGCGACCGCCGCCGTCTTCATCCCGGCGAGGCCGCCGCCCACGACGAGGATGTTTTTCGCCCCCTCCGGTGCCACCGGCTGCAACGTGTCACTCCCCCACCGCGCCTCCCGGCCGACGCTCGGATTGACCGCGCAGGTAACCGGCCGGTTGTCGAAGAGGCGCGCCACGCACTCGTTCGCACCCATGCATCGGCGAATTTCTTTCTCGCGGCCCTCCCGTGTCTTCTTCACCAGGTGCGGCTCGGCCATCTGCGCGCGGGTCATGGCGACCATGTCGGTGGCGCCGTCGGCGATTGCCCGCTCCGCCTGGTGCAGGTCGATGACCCGGCCGACGACGAAGACCTTGGCCCGGTTGCCCACCACGGCCTTGGCGCGCTGCGCGAAGGGGAGCATGAAGCCGTTCTTCACATCCATCGGCGCGACGGCGTGGTGCAGCGTGTAGTAGCCGCCGCCGGAGATATTGAAGAAGTCGAAGAGACCGCTGGTCGAGAGAATCTCCAACTGCTCCTCGGCCTGGTCCGGCGTGATCCCGGCCTCGCCCAGGAACTCGTCGAAGGAGAGCCGGACGCCGACCGTGAACCCGTCGCCGACCTGCGCGCGGACAGACTCGCCGATCTCGAGCAGGATTTGGCAGCGGTTTCGCACCGAGCCGCCGTAGCGATCCGTTCGATCGTTGTAGACCGGGCTCAGGAACTGGCCGAGCAGGTAGCTGTGCGCGGCGTGCAGCTCCACCCCGTCGCAGCCCGCGACCTTGACGTTGAGCGCCGCCTCGCCGAACTCCCTGACGATGTCGTCAATGTGCTCCTGCTCCATGACCATGGGAATTTCGTGGTGCACGATCGAAGGCAGCTTGGAGACACCCCAGAGCGGGTGCCACTCGTCCATGATCGTCGTGCCCTTGTCGTGCACGCCGCAGCCGAAGAGCTGGATGAATTGCCGCGCGCCATGCTCGTGCACCGCCTCGGCGAGCTTGGCGTATTGAGGGATGGCGCGCTTTTCCCAGGCGGTGCAGCCATTCACGAACGACCCCTTGGCGGTACGGTGGCCGGCCTGCTGCTCGGTGATGAAGAGTGCCGCGCCACCCTTCGCGCGCTCCCGGAAGAACTCGATGTGGCGGTCGCTGAGGATGTTGTCCTTGCCGTAGAGCGTGGTCTGGGCGGTCATCATGATCCGGTTCTTCACGCGCGTGGAGCCGATCTCCAGAGGCTCCCACACCAGACGAAGCTCGGATCGGTTTCCCTCGGCAGCGGCTGCGCTCATTCGTCCCCTCCTGAAACTGGTTGCCGGTATCGTACACTGCCCCTTCCCGGAAGGCTCACGCAGCGCCGGACCGCGTGCGGCAGGGGCAAGCAGGAATGCAGAGGTAAGATGATCGAGGCGATTTCGGCCGATGTCGTGGTCGTGGGCGGCGGCAACGCCGCGCTCTCGGCAGCACTCGCCGCAGCGGAGGCCGGCGCGCGCGTGCACCTGCTTGAGGCCGCGCCCGAGGTCGAGCGGGGCGGCAACAGCACCTACACCGCCGGAGCCATGCGAGTGGTCTTCGACGGGCCCGATGCGCTCCGCGCGCTGATGCCGGACCTCTCCGAGCGCGAGCTGGCGGAGACCGATTTCGGCACCTACACCGAGGCCGACTACTACGACGACATGGCGCGGCTCACCCAGTACCGCGCCGACCCCGACCTCGTGGAGCAGCTCGTGACCCGCAGCCACGCCACGCTCGTCTGGCTACGCCAGAAGGGCGTGCGCTTTCAGCCGAGCTACGGCCGCCAGGCATTCAAGCGGGAGGACGGGCGCTTCCGCTTCTGGGGCGGGCTCGCCGTCGAAGCCTGGGGCGGCGGACCGGGCCTCGTCGCGGCTCTCTACGAGGGCGCCCAGGGATCAGGCGTGGCTATTCACTACAATGCGGAGGCGCGCTCGCTTCTCGCGGATGACGACGGCGTGCGCGGCGCGGTCGCGCGCATCGGCGGGCGCACGGTCGAGGCCCGCGCTCGGGCCGTCGTGCTGGCCTGCGGCGGCTTCGAGGCCAATGCCGCGTGGCGGACACGCTACCTCGGACCCGGCTGGGACCTCGCCAAGGTGCGCGGCACCCGCTTCAACCAGGGCGACGGTATCCGCATGGCGCTGGAGGCCGGTGCCATGCCGGCCGGCAACTGGTCGGGCTGCCACGCGGTCGCCTGGGACCGCAACGCGCCGGAATTCGGCGACCTCGCCGTGGGCGACGGCTTCCAGAAGCACAGCTATCCCTTTTCGATCATCGTCAACGCGGCGGGCGAGCGCTTCGTCGACGAGGGTGCGGACTTCCGCAATTACACATACGCCGCCTACGGCCGACGGGTGCTGGAGCAGCCCGGTCAGGTGGCGTGGCAGGTCTTCGACGCACAGGTGACGCACCTGCTGCGCGACGAGTACCGCATCCGCCAAATCACCAAGGCAAAGGCCGACACGCTGGAAGACCTCGCGGCACGCATGGAGGGCATCGACGGCGCGCGCTTTCTCGCAACCTTGCGGGCGTACAACGACGCCGTGATGACGGAGGTTCCCTTCGACCCAACCGTGAAGGATGGCCGCGGCACCCGCGGCATCGCCCCGCCCAAGTCCAACTGGGCCAACCGGATCGAGACTCCGCCCTTCGAAGCCTATGCCGTCACCTGCGGCATTACCTTCACCTTTGGCGGCCTCGCCATCGATCCCGACGCCCGAGTGCAAGCTGTCTCAGGCGCGCCGATTCCGGGCCTCTTCGCGGCCGGCGAGCTGGTCGGCGGGCTCTTCTACAGCAACTATCCGGGCGGCACGGGCCTGGTCTCGGGCGCGGTCTTCGGCCGCCTCGCCGGCACCGGCGCCGCCCAATTTGCAAGGGAGGGTCAAGACCGGTGAGTGGCGAGCGCATTGGCTTTATCGGCACCGGCGTCATGGGCGAGCCCATGTGCCGCAATCTCGTGCGTAAGCACGACGGGACCGTCACCGCCTACGACCTCGATCCCTCGCCGCTGGAGCGCCTTGCCGCCGACGGGGCCGAGATCGCGCCCTCCATCGCGGCGCTTGCCGAGGCCGCCGATCTGATCTTCCTCTCGCTCCCCTCAGGCCGCGAGGTGCGGACCGTGTGCCTCGGCAACGGCGGCTTGATCGAGCACGCCGGCGCCGGGCGGTCCGTGGTCGACACCAGCACCGCACCGCCCGCGCTCGCCCGCGAGCTCGAAGGCGCGTTCGCCGCGCGCGGCACCGCCTTCGCCGATGCGCCGATCGCGCGCACGCGTCAGGCCGCCACCGACGGCACGCTCAGCATCATGGTGGGCGGCGATGCTGCGCTGGTGGAGCGCCTGCGCCCGCTGCTTGCCCACATCGCGCAGGACGTGACCCATTGCGGCCCGGTCGGCAGCGGGCAGGCCGTGAAGATCCTGAACAACATGATCCTCTTCCAGAACGTTCGGGCGCTGGCGGAGGGGCTCGCGATCGCGCGCCGTCAGGGGATCGAGCCGCAGACGTTCATGGAGGCAGTTGGCCGCAGCTCGGGCGACAGCTTTGCACTGCAGAATCACGGCATGAAGGCGATGCTGGAAGGGCGCTTCCCCGAGGGCGCGTTTCCCGTTACCTACGCACTGAAAGACCTCGATTACGCGTTTGAACTAGCGGCGGAATCGGGCATCGATGCCGAAGGCGCGGCGCTGGTCAAAGCACTGTTTACCGAAGCCATCGAATGTGGGCTCGGCGCGCGCTACCATCCCGTCATCGCGACCCTGATCGACCGCACGCGCCTGACCAAGCCGGAGGAAGGAAAGCCATGACCCAGGTTCCCGACACGCTTCTCACTACGGTGGGCGCGGAGCTTTCGACGGCGCAATTGGGAGATGTGCTGGACACCCTCGGCCGCCGCCATCAGTTCCTGCCGCCCGAAATCTGCTCGACCGTGCCGGGCACCATGCTGGTCGGCCGAGCGATGCCGCTGCTGGAGGTCGCGGCGACGCCGGACGACCACAGCTTCGGCCTGATGTTCGAGGCGCTCGATTCCCTCGGGAAGGATGAGGTCTATGTCGCCGCCGCCGGCGCGCCGCCCTTCGCGCTCTGGGGCGAGCTGATGACCACCCGCGCGCTGGCACAGGGCGCGGCGGGGGCCGTGCTCGACGGTTACATGCGCGACACGCGGGAGATCCGCGCCATGACACTGCCGGTCTTCGCGCGCGGCTCTTACGCGCAGGACCAGCGCGGCCGGGGCCGGGTGGTCGCCTATCGGGAGCCGGTTCGCATTGCCGAAGTCGCCGTCCGGCCCGGAGACCTGATCGTGGGCGACGACGACGGCGTGCTTGTGGTCCCGAGCGACGTCGCCGCCGAATGCGTGGAGAAAGCGCTGGAAAAGCGCCGCATGGAAAACGTCATCGCCAAGGAGATCGAGGCCGGCCTGTCGACCACAGAGGTCTGGGAGAAATACGGCGTCATGTAGGGCCTTGGCCGGCGGGAGGAACCCGCTCCTCAGCAACCCGCCCGTCCAGCTCGGCCTTGAGGTGCGAGAGGAGTGGATAGAGCGCGGCCATGAGCGCGATGGCGAAGCCCCATCGTCCTTCCAGGTAGCCGCGCCGGCTCACGTAGCATTTCAGGAAGCGCGACAGCGAGCGGCGGAGCGTCCAGACTAACGGCGGCAGGCGCGCGCCGGACTCGCGCAGGTCAGCGGCATGGGCATCGGTGTAGCGTTGCAGCCGCTCCACCATGTCCGCCAGGTCGCGGTCGACATAGTGATGCATGGCCGCCTTCAGGCGCCGTTCCGGCCCTCGAAGGGCGACCCGCGGGTGGATGCGCTGGTCGCACCATTGCTTGGCGCCGGGAGTGAAGAGACGCGCCGTCTTCGTGACCCCCCAGACGCCGCCCCAGCCGTGGCGCACCAGCCGCTCACCGACGAAGTTCTCGAACGGAACCATGAAGTAGCCCGGCGCCGCGTCGCGGATGGTGTCGCGGATCTCCCGCGCCAGCGCCTCAGGCACGCGCTCGTCGGCATCGACCTCCAGAATCCAATCCCCCGTGCAGGCATCGATCCCGGCATGGCGGCGCGGCCCTTCGAGCGGCCAGGCGCCCTCGACGATCGTCCGGCTGTAGCGCTCGGCGATCGCCCGCGAGCCGTCGGTGCAGCGGTCGAGCACCACCACGATCTCGTCGGCGAAGCGTAGTGTCTCCAGACAGGCCGCGAGTTGCTCTTGCTCGTTGCGCGCGACCACGAGGGCCGAGAGGCGCGGGCGTACTTCAGTCTTGTGCGGGCCCGCGCTCGTCGCGATGACCTCGGCACAGCGCTCGATGAACGCGCTGTGGTCGCGAAGGATCGGCAGGCGGCTGCGCAGGTAGAGCGCAGTCCCGCGCCGCACTTCGTCCGTCCTTGCCCCGCCGCGGGTGGCGAAGCGGCGGCACCGGCTCGCGGCCCGCCGGCAGGCGAACTGCTTGTGCCGCCACGGGAGCCGCGGTCTGTCTGCAACGAACCGCGCGAGGGCGGTCGTTGAATCCCGTAGCTCACGGGATGTGTCCGCACTCAGCCGGCCTGGCACATCGCGCGGAAAGAACGCGACCGTGGCGCCCACACGAAGGAATGGCCCCTGCCCCGCCAGCCTGAGCGCCAGCGTATAGTCCTGCCCAAAGGGAATGCCCTCGTCGCAACCGCCGCAGTCGCGAGCCACCGCGGTCCGAACGAGGCACTGGGCCGGTCGGAAGAGATTGTGCCTGAGCGCCGGCCTGAGCGGCCTTGCGATGACGGCGGTTGGAGCGCCCGCGAGCGGGGCGTTGAGGACGATATCCGCTTCGTCATCGAAATCCTCGCCGCCACCATAGGCGAGAACCGGCCGCTCGTCCCGACGCAGAGCGTCCAGCAGGACCGCCGTCGCGTCGTCAGCCAGCAGGTCGTCGGCGTCGCAGAGCTTGATGAAGGGCGCCGTCGCCCGCTTGATGCCGCGGTTCGTGGCGTGTGCCGGACCGTGGTTCGCCTGCTCGATGATCGTGACGTTGCACCAGCCCGCCGTATGGCGCTTCAGGGCCGACAAGGATCCGTCGGTGCTGCCGTCATCGACGAAGATGTACTCGCGGGCGAAGCTGCCGCGCTGCGCGGCGATCTGATCCAGGACGCGCGGCAGCCAGCGTGCCTTGTTGTAGACCGGCACCACAAATGCGACGGCGTCGTTCGGGCGGACCATCAACGCTTCTAAAGGTCCGCGTCACCCCTTCATGTCGCGGCGATGAAGGAACTCTTCATCGGAAGAGCGTTTCAAACTCGGTGGCTGCGGAATCCCAGCTTCGTCCCCGGCCGCTCCGGGTGGCAGTCTTGCTCGCCGCCTGGAAGGCGTCGTCGTCCTTCAACATGGCCAGGGCGTTCTCGACGAAAGCATCGTCGTCTGGCGCAAGGAAACCCGATTGACGATCGGTGAATCGCTCCTTCACGGAACCGATCGGCCGGGCCACCGCCGGCAGGCCCACGGCCTGCGATTCCGCCAGCGTCGAGCAATACATCTCGCGTTCGGATCCGGGATAGAGGTGCACCCGCGCCCTGGCGTAGGCTTTCGCCATGTCCCGGTCACCGGCCGGCGCCATGATCGTCACCCCGTGATCGGCGCCTGCGCGCGCCTTCTCGTAGATCGGCTTGAGATCGTCGGCGAGCGCGTCACCGGCGGTCTCGGCGCGTTTGAAGGCAGCCGAATAGACCTGCAACTGGGCGTTCGGCGCCTGCGGGCGGATCCGCTCGATCCACAAGTCGAGCAGCCAATCGAGATCGTGCTTGGGGTGGGTCGTGACCACCGCAGTCGGCGGGTCCTCCGGCGCCATCTCCGCGTTGCTGCGGTATTCCTCGCGCACGCCCGGCGCGATCGAGCGGTAATAGACCAGGTTATCGCCCTGGGTCCGATAGGCTTCGGAATGGGTATTGCCCAGAAAGACGAGCTTGGCATCGGTGCGGTTCAGTACTTCCTGAACCGGCGGCCGGTGGAGATAGTCCGGCGGCCCGGTGACCCAGAGGATGCGCGCCTTGACCGCCCGCGTGAACTCGAGAAGCGCCGGCTTGCGGAACGCGATCAGCACCTCGGTGATCGGCGGCTTTCGGCCCTCCCAGTGAATCCAGCTCACGTTCTCGAAGCCGAGGCTGTTGGGGCTTCGGTTCACGGCGCGCACGACGTGGCCCTGGCGCGCGAGTGCCGCCGGCAGACTGGCGAACGCCTTCTCGGCGCCTCCGATTGGTTGATATGCCGGGGTCATCCCGTTGAATGGGATAGAGTCGTCGACCAAGGTGACAAGCATGCGTCGGCTTATAGCCCTGCCCGCTATGCTTGCCAAGCAAGGGCGCTGCACTTGGGCCAGATGGGATGAATGAGAGGCGGATCGTAGCAATGGGGGCACGATGACAAGGAGCCAAAAGGGCAAAGAATCCACGCTTGTCTTTCCGGATTGCCCGAGTGCAGCGGAGATCGCGGCCGGGGTCCGCGCCGGTCGCGAGACCGCAACGGCAGCTTGTGACGCGGCCCTGGGCCGCATTGCCGAGACGGAGCCGGCGGTTCGAGCGTGGTGCCATCTCGACGCCGCCGAGGCCGAGGACCGGGCGCGTGGGATCGATGCCGCCGGCCCGCGCGGGTTGCTCGCGGGCGTTCCGGTCGCCGTCAAGGACATCATCGATACCGCCGATCAGCCGACCGAGAACGGCACTCCGCTCGACAAAGGGCGCAGGCCGCGTGCGGATGCCACGGTCGTCAGCCGGCTGCGCGCGGCGGGTGCACTGATCCTCGGCAAGACCGTGACCACCGAGCTTGCCTGCGGCGCCGCGAACGCTACCCGCAACCCCCATGCGCTCTCGCGCACGCCGGGCGGCTCCTCTTCGGGTTCAGCCGCGACCGTGGCGGCCGGCGGCGTACCGCTCGCGCTCGGCACCCAGACTGCGGGCTCGGTGGTGCGGCCTGCAAACTTCTGCGGCGTCTGGGGCATGAAGCCGAGCTTCGGTGCGATCCCGCGCACCGGGGTCACGCGATTGTCGCGCACGCTCGACCACGTTGGCGTGCTCGCGGGCTCGGTGCAGGACGTGGCGCTCGGCATCGATGCGATCTCCGGCGACGACGGGGTCGATCAAGCCTGCACCGGGCGGGCGCCGACCCGCCTCGCTGCGGCTCTTGCCCTGCCGCTCGGGCGGCCCCGGCTCGCTTTCATCGGACAACCGGCCTGGGAGGAGGTCGAACCGGACGCCGTAGCAGCCCTCGAAGCCGCAGCGGGAGCGTGCGACGCGGAGCCGATCACCCTCGGCTCGCCCTTCGACGAGGCAGCAGCGGTGCATCTCGGAATCATGCGGCGCGAGATCGCCCACGCGCTTTCACCCTGGTACGAGCGCGGCACCGCAGATCTTTCCGATACCATTCGTACCCATATCGAGGCAGGCCGGGAGATCGACGCCGACGGTTATCTCGCCCTGCTCGACGCGGCGGACGCGATGCGGCGCGCGTTCGAGCACGCAATGCGGCCCTTCGATGCGGCGTTGACCCCCGCCGCGCCGGGTGCCGCGCCCGAGGGCCTGGCCTTCACCGGCAGCCGCGCCCAGACCATGCTCTGGACCATGCTCGGCGTGCCGGCGGTGAACGTTCCCGTCCTCACGGTGGACGGGCTGCCGCTCGGCCTCCAGGTGGTGGGGCGCTTCGGCGCCGATGCGACGACGCTGCGCGCGGCGGCCTGGTGTGCCGGCCGCTTGCAGGAAGCGGGCGAGTAAGCGCACCATTGAGTGCTCCACAGCGCCGGGACGCAGAGGATGACACGATTTCACTTCGCTCATGCCGGCGGGCCGACCGGCGAAGCCGCCATCGAGGCCTGCATCCAGCGGCTCGGGCCGACGCTGCCGCGGCAGGGCCTCGGCATGCTCTACGTGACCGATGCGATCGGCGACCACTTGCCCGCCGCGCTGGACCGGCTCAAGCGCGCGACCGGCATCGACGAGTGGGTGGGCTCGGTCGGTATCGGGATCTGCGCTACCGGGCGGGAATATTTCGACGAGCCCGCGGCGGCGGTCATGATCGCCGACCTCGACCAGCAGAGCTACCGGGTCTTCGAAACCATCCGCGACGACCTGGGCGAGTTCAGCCGCGACAACGGCACGTGGATTGCCCGCGCGCCCGCACACTTCGGCATCGTTCATGCCGATCCGCGCAACCAGCGCACCGGCGACATCGTCGCGGATCTCGCCGATGAGCTGGACGGCTTCCTCGTCGGCGGGCTCTCGTCGTCGCGCGCGGTACCCGCGCAGATCGCGGGGAGCGTCACCGAGGGCGGTGTTTCCGGCGTCCTC
This sequence comes from Rhodospirillales bacterium, assembly GCA_028818565.1. GTDB lineage: Bacteria > Pseudomonadota > Alphaproteobacteria > UBA828 > UBA828 > WTGU01. The sequence goes on from JAPPNV010000088.1 coordinate 10,630, forward strand.
CTGTCGGACGCCGTCGCCGTCGCCACCGCGCTCAGCCAGAGCTGCATGCCCATCGGCGCGATCCACGGGATCACCGACTGCCAGGCCAATATCTTGATCGAGCTTGACGGGCGGCCGGCGCTGGACGTCTTCAAGGAGGAGATCGGCGAGGAGCTCGCCAGCGACCTGCGGCGGGTCGGCGGCCTCATCTTCGCAGCCCTCCCGGTCTCGGGCAGCGATACCGGCGACTATCTGGTGCGCAACATCGTGGGCTTCGACGTCGACCGGGGGCTGATCGGCGTCGGCGAACTGGTGGAACGCGGCACGCAGGTGCAGTTCTGCCGCCGCGATACGGCCGCCGCAGAGCACGATCTCGGCCGCATGGTGGAGTCGGTGAAGCGCCGCGCCGGCGCCGAACCGCGCGGCGCCCTCTACTTCTCCTGTCTCGCCCGCGGCCCCAACATGTTCGGCGAAACGTCCGAGGAACTGCGGCTGATCGAGCGCACTCTCGGCGACGTGCCGTTGGTAGGCTTCTTCTGCAACGGCGAGATTTCGCACAACCGGCTCTACGGCTACACGGGCGTCCTCACCCTCTTCCCGTAAGCTGGCCTGCTATCCGGCAAGGTATTCTTCCGCCAGCGTGCACGCGAGCCGAGCCACCTCCGGCGCCAGGCTCTGCGCGCTGGCAGTCTCGGACCGCGTGTGGACCCAGCCCAGATAGCTGAAGGCGCGCGCAAGCTCGAAGAGCTGCATGTGGGCGAGCTCTTCGTCGGGCAGGTCGCGCGCGCTGCGGTAGCCTTCGACCACGCCGGCGCGCATCGCCGCGGCGATCTCGCTGCCGTGAAACATCGTCCAGACCGTCACCAGGTCGAACAGGTGCCAGCCGAAGCCGCAGTCGTCGAAGTCGAGCGGGATCACCCTCTCGCCGTCGAGCAGCATGTTGTCGAGGTTGAAATCGGCGTGAATCAGGCCGTAGCGGCGCGGAGAGCGGCCGTAGGCCGTCAGCGCCTCGTGAACGCTGGCGCGGGCGCGATCGATCAGGCGGCGCTCCTCGGCACCGAGCGCGCCGGCCTCCCAGAACCGACCCCAAAGCGGCTCCGGGCCTACGAGCCCGTCGCGGTCCCAGGCATGGCGGGTGAATCCGGCCGGCAGGGTCCACGCTTCGGTCTGGTTGTGGAGATGGGCACAAAGCCGGCCGACCCCGGCGAAGGCCGCGTGCACGTCCCCGATCGCCGGGTTCAGGCCTTCCTCGAGGGTGCCGATGGGAATGCCGGGCATCCAGGTCAGCATGTCCACCTGGCGGGGCTCGGGCACGCCTGCGGTCTGCACCGTCTCGAATCGCTCTCCGGCGGCGCTCGGGATCACCGCCGGCGAGTCGATGCCCTCGGCATGCAGCGCCTCCATCCAGGCAAGCTCGGAGCGGAGCGCAGGATCGCTGTGGTAGCCGTGGCGGTGGACGCGGAGCACGGCGTCACGCCCGTCGGCTGCGACCACTCGAAAAACCGCATTCTCGCGATACTTGACGATGTCGGGCTCGCAATCGCGCACGCCCCAGCGGAGGAGAGCTTCCGCGGCGAGCGAGCGCAGGCGCTCGGCCCGCTCATCGAGCGGCAGGCGATAGAAGTCGGTCATCGGCGCCCGGTCACGCGAGCGAGTCGAGGGTTTCGTCGAGGGCGGCGAGGAGCTGATCCGCGTCGGCGGCGGAGAACGGCATGGGCGGGCGGATCTTGAGCACGTGGTCGTGCCGGCCCGTGCGGCTGATCAGCACGCCGCGCTCGCGCATGCCGTTCACGGCGGCCTTGGTCAGGTCCGGCGCCGGCGTTTTGCCGTCCCCTTCGGCGAAGAACGGAACGCCCATGAAGAGACCGCGTCCGCGCGGCGCGCCGATCGTGGCGTGCTTGTTGCCGAGAGCCAGCAGTCCCTCCTGCAGATGGTCGCCGACCTTGCGCGCGTTCTCCATGAGGCGTTCCCGCTCGACCACCTCCAGCACCGCATGCCCCACCGCGCAGGACACCGGGTTGCCGCCGAAGGTGTTGAAATACATGGCCTTGGCCGCAAATCCGTCGATCAGATCAGGCCGGGCGACGACGCCCCCGAGCGGATGGCCGCTGCCGAGTGGCTTGCCCAGGGTCACGAGGTCCGGCACCGCGTCGTAGAGTTGATGCCCCCACATCCCGGCACCGGTGCGGCCGAGGCCCGGCTGCACCTCGTCCGCAATGTAGAGCCCGCCGGCCTCACGGGTGAGCGCGACAGCCTGCTCCACGTAACCCTCGGGCACCGCCGGCATGCCCTCGGTCGCGAAGATCGTGTCGAAAAAGATCGCGGCGGGCTTCATGCCGACCTCGGCCATCGAGGCGATGGCGGCCGCGACCTCGGCCACAGCCTCGACCGGGTCGTCATCGGCCTCAGGCACCCTGATCGTGCGCACCCTGGGGTCGATCCCCTCGGGCATCTCGAACGCGGTGCAGAGCCCGGCGACCACGGCGGAGTTCCCGTGGTAGCAGAAGTCGGTGACGATCACGCCTTCGTTGCCCGTACAGGCTCGGGCCATCCTGAGCGCGAGCTCGCTGGCCTCGGTGCCCGAACAGACCAGCGAGACGCGGGAGATCTCGTCCGCGAAGGTGGCCGTCAGAGCCTCCCCATAGTCCAGAATTCGCTCGTCCAGGTAGCGGGTCGAGAGATTGAGCCGACCGGCCTGGTCCGCCAGCGCTTCCACCACATGGGGATGGCAATGGCCGACGTGGGGCACGTTGTTGTAGGCGTCGAGGTAGACGCGCCCGTCGCTGTCCCAGACCCGGACCCCCTCCCCCTTCACCAGGTGCAGTGGGCGGTCGTAGAAGAGCGGCGCGCCGGCGCCCAGCAGCCGATGTCGACGTTCAAGCAGCGTGTCGTTTGACATGTCGGAAGCCCTCGCATGCAGGCCGGCGGAACACCGGCCTCTCCCCAGGGTGTGGATCGACTTTAAGCGCAGGCCGCGCTAGAGACGTGCGATGAGCATTACGGTCACGGCGCGCGGCGTGGTCAAGGCGTTCGACGGCAAGCGGGTGCTGCGCGGTGCCGATCTGGACGTGCCGGAGGGGCGCTCGACCGTGCTGGTCGGCCCCTCCTCGGGCGGCAAGTCGGTGCTGCTCAAGTGCCTGCTCGGGCTGCTGCCGATGGACGGCGGATTTGTGCGCTACGGCGACACCGCCCTCGCGACCCTCGACAAGAGTGGGCTGGAGCGCCTGATGCGCGACGTGGGCGTGCTGTTCCAGCAGAACGCGCTCTTCGACAGCCTCACCGTGTGGGAAAACGTGGCCTTCACCCTGATCCACGGCCACGGGATGAACCGGCGCGCCGCCAGGAACCGGGCGCTGGAGACCCTCGCGTCGGTGGGCCTCAAGCCCGACGTCGCCGACCTGTCGCCGGCCGAGCTTTCCGGCGGCATGCAGAAGCGCGTGGCACTGGGCCGCGCGATCGCCGCCGAGCCCCGCTTCCTCGTGCTCGACGACCCGACCGCCGGCCTCGACCCGATCCTGACCGGCACGATCGTCTCGCTCATCCGGGGCGCCATCGAACGGAGCGGCGCGACCGCGCTCACCGTGACCAGCGACATGGCCATCGCGCGGCGCAGCTTCGACCGCCTCGCCATGCTGCACGAGGGCTCGATCATGTGGCAGGGCGCACCCGACGAGATCGACGAGAGCGGCAACGCTTACCTGGATCAGTTGATCAACCAGCGCGCCGAAGGCCCCATCCAGATGCGCATCACCGCGTGAGCGCGCGGCACATGCGGTCGCCCGGCAAAGGCGCGCGCGTCAGCGGATCAGCAAGAAGAGCGCCCCGTCGCCGCGCCTGACGTTCATCAGGATCGGAAGCCCGGTCTCCTCCACCACCTGGATGATCTCGTCGGGAGTCTCCACCGGGCGGCGGTTGACCGAGGTGACAACATCGCCCTCGCGAAGCCCCGCGTCCCAGGCGGGCGTATCGGTCTCGACGCTCACGACGAGCACGCCCTTCTCCTTGCCATAGAGCGGTGAGGACGAGTCGAGCGGACCGAACACCGCGCCCTCAAGCTGGGGAATCTTACTCCCGGCGCCAAGCGCCACCTCGCCGATTTCGCCGACCGCAAGATCGACAGTCATCGTCTCTCCCTCGCGGACGATGGTGAGCTGCACCGCATCGCCCACCCGCAGCATGCCGACCTTGTTGCGGAGGTCGGACGAGCCGGCGACAGCCTCGCCGTTCATCCCGACGACCACGTCGTAAGGTTGTAACCCCGCAGCCTCCGCCGGCGTTCCGGGGACCACCTGGGCCACCACGGCGCCTTTCTGGTGAGTCGTGCCGAGCGCCTCGGCGATGTCGGGCGTCAGGTCTTGAATCTGCACGCCGATGCGGCCGCGCTGGATCTCCCCGTGGGTGAGGAGCTGGTCCATGATCTGGCGGGCCATGTTGATCGGAATGGCGAAGCCGATGCCGATGTTGCCGCCGGCCCGCGCAAAGATCGCGGTGTTGATGCCGACGAGCTCGCCCTTCAGGTTCATCAGCGCCCCACCTGAATTGCCGAAATTGATGGCCGCGTCGGTCTGAATGAAATCCTCATAGGCTTCGATGCCGAGACCTGAGCGGCCGACGGCGCTCACGATGCCGGCGGTGACGGTCTGCCCGAGACCGAACGGGTTGCCGATCGCAACGACGTAGTCGCCCACCTGCAATGCGTCCGAATCGGCGAGCGCCATGGCGGAGAGCGAGTCCGCGTCGATCTTGAGCAGGGCGACGTCGGTCCCCGGGTCGGCGCCCACCACCTCGGCCTCGAATTTTCGGCCATCGGTGAGGGTCACGGCGATCTCGTGCGCGTCCGCAATCACATGCTGGTTGGTGAGCAGATAGCCCCTCTCCGCATCCACGATCACACCCGAGCCGGCCGCCTGGCTGCGGCGCGGCTGGCGGCGGCGCGGGCGCTCGCGCTCTCGTTCGCCGAAGAAGCGCTCGAAGAAAGGATTGTCGAAGAAGGGATGCTGCGGCGCCTCCTCCAGTTGGCCCACGGTCCTGATGTTGACCACCGCCGGCGCGCTCTCCTTCACGAGCGGCGCCAGCGAAGGCACCTCCTCCGCAGTCATATGCGCGTGCGCGGGGGCCGCGGCCAAGAGCGTTAGCGCGAGCGCGATGGGGGTGAGCAGCAACAGCGGGAAGCGCATCGATTCCTCCCTCGAATCCCTAGTCCACAATGTGGCGATTATCTGGCGCAGGTCTAGCCCCAAAGAGCCGCGAATCTTGCTTCGAAGGAACATCATCGACAAGGCCGTGCTACGTTCCTCCCAACAGGAGGGCAAACCGTGGCGAAGACGATCCTGTACAGCCATCCCGTGTGCGCGGACCACGACCCCGGCGCGCGGCACCCGGAATCGGGCGCGCGGCTGGGGGCCATCGAGGATGCGCTGGCTGCCGACGCGTTCGAGGCGCTCGATCGCCGCGAGGCGCCGATGGGCGAGCCCGAAATTCTCGGCTGGGCGCATGACGAGAAGCTGGTGGACGCCATCCTCACCAACGTGCCCTCCGAGGGCCGCGTCGCCATCGACGCCGACACGGTGATGTCGCCGGCCTCGGGCGAAGCGGCGCGGCGCGCGGCGGGCGCGGTCGCGGCTGCGGTGGACGCGGTGTTCGCCGGCGAGGCGGACAACGCCTTCTGCGCGGTGCGCCCACCGGGCCATCATGCCGAGCCGCGCCGGCCGATGGGCTTCTGCCTCTTCAACAACGTCGTGATCGGGGCCGAGCGGGCGCGGCGCACCCACGGCCTGACACGTATCGCCGTGATCGACTTCGACGTCCACCACGGCAACGGCACTCAGGCCGCGTTCGAGCGCGACGGCGACCTCTTCTTTGGCTCGACCCATCAGTGGCCGCTCTATCCGGGCACCGGTGCCGCGAGCGAGACCGGCGTCGGCAACATCGTCAACGCGCCGCTCAGCCCGGGCACGGGCTCGGCCGGCTTCCGCGACGCGATGGAGAGCCGGATGCTGCCGGCGCTCCGCGCCTTCCGCCCCGAGATGATCCTGATCTCCGCCGGCTTCGATGCGCACCGCGACGATCCGCTGGCGAACCTCGAGCTGGTCGAAGACGACTATCGCTGGATCACCGCGGAACTGACCCGGCTCGCGGGCGAGCTCTGCGATGGCCGCGTGGTCTCGACCCTCGAAGGCGGCTACGACCTGCGCGCCCTCGGTGACAGCGCGGCAGCCCACGTCGAGACGCTGATGGCTGCGGATTAACCCGCAGCATCCTCCTCGGGCGTGACCGTCTTCAGCGCAAGGGCGTGCACGTCGGTGCGCAGCTCGTCTTCGAGCACGCTGTAGACCAGGCGCTGGCGGGCGACGCGGGAGAGACCCGCGAAATGCGCCGAGGCGATCTCGACGATGAAGTGGCTCTCGCCCTCGGGCCGCGCGCCGACATGGCCGGCGTGGCGCGCGGAATCGTCCACGATGTCGAGGCGGCTGGGTGCCAGCGCCTCGCTCAGCTTTTGGCGGATCGCGGCCTGAACGCGCCCGCCTTCACCCTCAATCGCCATGCCTCAGCCCAATGCGACCCGGCCGCTTCTTACGTCGTCGTGCGCGGACCTGTTCCGCGCATCCATCTGGCCGACCTCCTGCCGAGGTTGAGCGGCTGCGTGGATGGCCGGGCTTGACCCATTGCTGTCCGGTTTAGGAAGGGTGGACAGGGTGCATG
>JAPPNV010000067.1 GCA_028818565.1 Rhodospirillales bacterium
TCAAACGAAAATCCGGCCCTGATGGGGCCTCGACGTCTTACTTTAACCGCTTACATCGGCGCAGACGTTCTCGGCCGGACGCCGAGGGAGACCGGGCCCGCCCGAAGCCTGTCGACACGCCCCCGCTACACGCCGAAGGCCGTTGTCCGTTCCCTTCGTGTCCGCTCAGGGCGGCGGGCGGCCGGCGCAGTTACGCATACGGTATCTACCCCAGGCGGCGCGTGAGCCGGAGCGCTCACCGCCCCGGGGCCCGGCTGCCGCCGGATCAGCGTTCGCCGGGTCTCGGCATCCGGTAGCCGACACCGCGCAGGTTGAAGATCCAGGTCGGATCCTCCGCGCTGTCCCCGAGCTTGGCCCGCAGCGTGCGCACGAAGTTCCGGATCAGGTTCGCATCCGCGCCATCGGCCCCGTCCCAGATCCGGCGCAGGATCGTGTCGTGATGCACCACCCGTCCCGCGTTGACCGACAAGAGGCGCAGCAGCTCGTACTCCGTGGCGGTGAGGTCCACCACCTCGCCGCCCACCGTCACCCGGCGGTTCTCGTAGTGGATCGCAAGCTCGCCCAGCACGAACGTCTCGGGCTCCCTGTGCCGGCGCAGCGCCGCCCGGATGCGCGCCACCAGCTCGGTCGGCGAGAAGGGCTTGACGATATAGTCGTCGGCGCCCAGCTCGAAGGCCCGCGCGATCGTCTCGTCGCGGCCGTAGCCGGAGATGAATATCACCGGCAGGTCGGAGAGTTCGGGGACCTCCTGCAGCAGCTCGATCCCGTCGCGACCGGGCAGCAGCAGGTCGAGCAGCACGAGCTGGGGCCGCTCGGCGCGGATCAGCCCCGCCAGGTCGTCCGGCGCGCCCGTGACGAGCGGGGCGTAGCCCGCCTCGGTCAGCGTGTCGCGCACGAAGCGCAGCACGCGCGGGTCGTCGTCGACCACCAGGATGCGCGGCGGCTCCCCCGGTTTCGCGGTCGACCGCTTGCCGGCCGTGGCGTCCCCGGCGGCGCCCGGCTCGCCCGCGACCGGGATCGTGAAGGTGATCGTGGTTCCCTGGCCCGGCCCGTCGCTGGCGGCGCGGATGCGCCCGCCATGCGCCTCGACCAGACCCTTGCAGATCGCAAGCCCCAGGCCGTGGCTCGCCGTGCCGCCGGCGCCGCCGACATGCTTGCGGAAGAGGTGCGGCAGCAGGTCGGGCTCGACGCCCTCCCCGTCGTCCGCGACCGAGACCGCGACATGCCCGGCGTCGCGCACCGCCGCCACGCGGATGACGGCGGGCTCCCGCGTGTGCCGGGCCGCGTTCGCGAGAAGGTTGTTCAACACCTGCACGACGCGGCGCCGGTCCGCCATGACGGGGGGCAAGTCGATCGGGAGGTCGACCTCGATGCCGTGCCGGCAGGCGCCGCTCAGGAAGGCGCTCCTCGCCCCTTCCACCAGGTCCGCCACCGCCGTCGGCTCGGGCGAGACCGAGAGCGTGCCCGAGTCGATCCGCCCCGTGTCGAGAAGATCCGAGATCAGACCCTGCATCTGGTCCGCCTGCTCGACGATGATGCGGTGGAACTCGCGCATCTCGGCCGGGTCGAGCCCGCTGGCCCGCTCCAGCAGCGTGGCCGCCGACCCCTTGATCGACGTGAGCGGCGCGCGCAGCTCGTGGCCCACCAGACCCAGGAACTCCGTGCGCATCCGCTCGATCTCGTCGAGCGGCGCGAGATCCTGCAGGGTGACCACCACCGAGCCCGCGTCCGACCCCCCGGCCGCGGTCGGCGTGGCGTTGAGCAGCGTCCTCACGCTGCGCCCGTCGGCCACCGAGAGCACGACCTCTTCGGCGCGCACGGTCTCGGCGCTCGCCGACTGGAGCAGCAGCGGAAGCTCGGCCAGCGACACCTCGCGCCCGTCGGCGCGGCGGCAGACGACGGTCCCGGGCAGTTCCTCCAGCGGCCGCCCCGGCGTGCGCAGGCTCTCGGCGATCCGCCGCGCCTCGCGGTTCGACGACACCATCCGTCCGGTGGCGCCGTCGAACACCACCACGCCCACCGGCGAGGTCTCGATGAGCGCCTCGAGGTCCATCCGCGCGCGCCGCTCGCCGCGGTGCGCGCGCGCGTTGCCGATCGCCGCCGCGGCCTGCGACGCGAACAGCATCAGCACCTCCTCGTCCGCGTCGGTGAATGCCCCGCCGTCCGCCTTCCCGCCGAGGTACAGGTAGCCGACGCTCTCGCCCCGGTGGCGCACCGGCGTGCCCTGGAACGTCCCCCGCAAGGACGGCGGCGGCGCCAGGCCGAGCGCGCGCACGTAGCCCGACAGGTCCCCCACCCGCAGCGGCCCGGGAAGCTCGTGCAGGTGCTCGACCAGCCGCAGCCCGCCCGGCCACTCCACGAGCTCGCGCTCCTGCTCGGGCGCGAACCCCGACAGGAGGTACTCCCCGGGCGCACCGGTCTCGTCGACGATGGCGACGATGCCCAGGCGCGCGGCGGTCAGGCCGCGCGCGCCCTCCACGACCTTGCGCAGCACGGTGTCCAGGTCGAGGCTCGCGCTGATCTCCAGGATCGCCGCGGCCAGCCTCGACGCGCGGTCGGGCGGGCCTTCGCGCTCCCGCGCCTCACGCGGGTCAGCGTCGCCCTCTGTCACCGTCCATTTCCCTCCCCTCGCGTGCCGGCGATTGTTGACCGACGATCGGCCAGGTCCACCACCGCATCCGACGCCATCCCCCCGAGGCAGGGCCTGGGCGCCCGTCCTTGATTGTAATCACACAAACCGGGGAGATTTGCATATGATTTACTGACGCAACCGTGGCGCATTCGCCGGCGGGCACGCCCCCTTCGGCGGCGCGCTCGCGACGGTTCTTGCAATCCGGTTCACCCCGCCGACATATCGTCGCCGGAGGCGATCCGATTCCGGTGAGGGCGTGTCGGTCTCGCCGCCTCAATTCCAGGAATCGCGAACCGCCCCATTCCCCCTTTCCGGCAATTCAACCAGCGCCGGCTCACTCGCTCACGACACCGGGGAATGGCCGCTCCCACCATCGCCGCCATCCTCGCCCAGCGCCGTCGCGACCGGGCCGAACGGGTCGTGTTTCTGCCCTTGCTCCGCATCCCGGGACCGCGAGGCTGGCGCTCACCCCGTATCGACCAGCATCACCGCGCGATTGAGGCCTATGGCGAGCACGTCCTCGTCCTCGGGCAGCGGCACGTAGCCCGCGCCGTGCTTGAGCCACGGCCCGTAGCGCCCGATCCCGGCGAGGATGGGCTTGCCGGTATCGGGGTGCTCGCCCACCGTGCGGGGCAGGTCGAGCAGCGCGCGCGCCACCTCCGGCGTGATCTCGTGCGCCTCCATCCCCATCGGCACGGTGCCGCGCGCGGTCCGCGGGTCTTTGGCGTCCTCACCCAGTTGCACGTAGCGCCCGTAGCGGCCGGTGCGCAGCGTCAGCGTCTGACCAGTCTCCGGATCGGCGCCGAGGACGGCGGGCCCGGCGCCGTCGTCCGCCGGGTCGCGCGCCAGCGGGCGGGTGTAGCGGCAGGCGGGATAGCGGGCGCAGCCGACGAAGGGGCCGAAGCGGCCGAACCTGAGCTCCAGCCGGCCCTCGGCGCAGGACGGGCAGGAGCGCGTCTGCGGCTCTCCCGCCGGGCCGAACAGCCAGACCTCGAGCGCGCGCTCGACCGCCGCGCGGACCTCCTCGCGCTTCAGACCGCCCGCGCGCTCCAGCGCCCCCTCGAAGTCGCCCCAGAACCCGTGCAGGACCGCCTTGCCCGCAACCGCGCCCCCGGCCACCCGGTCGAGGTCGGCCTCCATCTCCCCGGTGAAGCCGTCGGCCACCCAGGGCGCGAACCAGGTCTCCAGGAACGCCGTCACGACCCGCCCGCGCTCGGTCGGCACGAAGCGCCGCCGATAGAGCACCGCGTAGCCGCGCTCGCGCAGCACGCCGACGACCGACGCGTAGGTCGAGGGCCGGCCGATGCCGAGCTCCTCCAGCCGGCGCACCAGCCCGGCCTCGGTGTAGCGCGCGGGCGGGCGGGTGAAGCGCCGTTCGGGCCGCACTTCGGTGACGAAGACCCGCTCGCCCTCCGCCATCTCGGGCAGCGGCCGCTCGCTCTCCAGTGCGCCGCCGTCCCCGGCGTCGTCTTCGTCGCTGTCCTCGCGCCAGACCCGGAGGAAGCCCTCGAAGACGATTCGTGATCCCGTGCCCTCAAGCACGATGTCGCCGCCCTCCGACACGAGCTCGACCCGCGCCCGGTTGAGCCGGGCCGCCGCCATCTGGCTCGCGACGGCGCGCTGCCAGATCAGCGCGTAGAGCTCCGCCGCATCCCCGCCGATGCGCCTGGCGAGCGACTCCGGCGTGCGCGAGAAGACCGTCGGGCGGATCGCCTCGTGCGCCTCCTGGGCGTTGCGTACGCGGGAGCGGAACAAGCGCGCCTTCGCGGGCAGCCAGTCCGCGCCGAAGCGCTCGCGCACGACCTTGCGCGCCTCGGTTGCCGCGCCCTTCGACAGCGCCGCGCTGTCGGTGCGCATGTAGGTGATGAGCCCCGCCGCCTCGCCGTCGAGCTCGACCCCCTCGTAGAGCGCCTGGGCGAGCCGCATGGTCCTGCGCACGCCGAAGCCGAGACGGCGCGAGGCCTCCTGCTGAAGCGTCGAGGTGATGAAGGGCGGGACGGGGGCGCGCCGGACCTCGCCCCGCTCCAGCGCGGCGACGCGGAAAACCCCGGCGCCGATGCGCTCCGCCGCCCGCGCCGCCGCCTCAGGGCCGACCCAGACGCGGTCGAGTTCCTCCCCGTCGAGCCGGGCGAGACGCGCGGTGAAGCTCCCGCCGCGCTCCGCCATGACGGCGGCGTCCACGATCCAGTATTCCTCGGGCTCGAACCCCTCGATCTCCGCCTCGCGCGCGCACAGCAGCCGGAGCGCCACCGACTGTACCCGCCCCGCCGAGCGGCCGCCGCGCACCTTGCGCCACAGCAGTGCCGAGAGGTTGAACCCCACCAGGTAGTCGAGCGCGCGCCGCGCCTGCTGGGCGCGCACCAGGTCCATGTCGATCCCGCGCGGGCGCGCCATCGCGTCCTGCACCGCATCCGGCGTGATTTCGTGGAAGGCCACGCGCCGGACCGCCTTTCCGTCGAGCGCGCCCTTCTCCCGCAGCCATTCCAGCACCTGCCAGGCGATCGCCTCGCCCTCGCGGTCGGGATCGGTGGCGAGCACCAGCGCGTCGGCGTCCGCGAGCGCCGCCGCGATCGCCCGCATCGCCCGCGCCGCACCGCGCCTGGTCGCATAGACCATGGCGAAGTCGCGATCGGGGTCGACCGAGCCGTCCTTCGCGGCCAGGTCCTGCACGTGGCCGCGGGTGGCGATCACCTCGTGGCCCTCGCCCAGATACCCCGTGAGCGTCCTCGCCTTTGCCGGCGATTCGACGACCACGACGTGCATGGGGCTCACCCTCCGATGCACGCCGCGCCCACTCCCGGTGTCGCTTCTCCGGCGTGCAGCGCGGGATCAATTAACGCCTTGATAAGAAGAAATAAAATGCCCGCCGGGCTCGAATCCATGCCGCCCGGGCATGGCGGTCTCAGGGAGACGGGAAAGGCGTTGAACGACGGGCCGGCGTCCCCACGTCAATCTCCAGGAGGCAGCGCGCGGAACCTCCGAACGAAGGGAGCGGCACCATGTTCGAGACGCGAAGCGAGGTGGCGCAGTTGCTCGCGGTCGCCGGCGAGGGGCGCATCGTCGCCGCGGCCGTGCGCCTCGCGATGACCCAGCCCGCCCTCACCCGCGCCATCGCCAAGCTCGAGCGCCGCGCCGGCGGCGCCCTCTTCGAGCGCCTGCCCACCGGCGTTCGCCTCACCGCTCTCGGGACGGTGGCGGTCGAGCGCGCGCGCCGCCTCGCCAGCGAGTTCGCCGACACCGACGAGCATATCGGCGAGGCCCTCGCCGGGCGCGGCGGGCGGCTGCGGGTGAGCGCGGCGCCGCTCTGGATGCGCGCCGTCGTCGCCCCGGCCGCGCTGCGTTTCCAGGAGTCCTGCCCCGGCGTCGGCCTCACCCTGCGCGGCGCCGCCTTCGCCGAAGGCGTGCGCCTGCTCGCCGACGGCGCGGTCGACCTGCACTGCGGCGGCATCGACGACGGGCAGGGGCTGCCCGCCTTCCTGCGCCGCGAGCCGCTGCTGCGCGACACCGCCGGCATCGTCGCGCGGCGCGACCACCCGCTGCAAAGCGCCCGCCCCACCCCCGGGGACCTCGTGCGCCACCCCTGGCTCGATTGCTACGCCCCGGCCCCCGCCGGCGGGCCAGGACCTTCGCTCGCCTCGGTCCTCGAAAGGCTGCGCGAGCGCACCGGCGAGCGTGCCGGACCGGTGCTCCGTGCGGGCGGCGCCGGCCTCCTCCTGCTCGCCCACGGGCCGTGGCTCTCCTGGGTTCCCTTCGCCTTCCTCGCGCGCCTGCCCGCACTCGGCCTCAAGCCGCTGCCGCTCACATTCGGGCGCCGCCACTGCCGCAGCGGCCTCGTCGCGCGGCGCGCCGCCGAGGATCTCCAGCCCATGCGCCTGTTCGAGGACATCGTCCGCGACATCGCGCTCGAACGAACCGGCTGACCACGCAATCCGCCGGTCCGCAAGACGGACCTGCCCCGAGCGTTCGACAGATCGAGCCCGGCCAAGATCGAGGATTGCCTCTCCATCCACCCATCGACATTCGACGCCTGGCTGCGGCCTCCCACACGGCAGTGCGCCGACAGGGACGGACCGCAATATTCGAGTGTCAACTCCTGCGGGAAACGATGCCGCCCGCAGTCTCCGCCGCGGCCGTTGGACAGCACTCGAAGCCGGAGACGCGCCGGGGTCCGAGGGTTCGGCGCCCGCCGCCCGGCCCGGCCCCCTTCATTCCGCCTTTCGATGGGAACGGGAGCGGCCGGGGAACCCACTCCCATAGTCGCGGTCCAGGTCCCGAAAGACCGTGTGCACATGATCCACGGGATTGCCGGCGTCGGCGCCGCCGCGAGCGTCGTTCGCATACTCGATGACGATCGACGGTCCCTGTACGGACCAGGACACGTCGCTCCCGGCCGCGAGCGGGCCGCTCCAGGCGAATCGCGTTTCGCCGAGCCCGTCGAGAAACCGCGCCTTCTGTGCCCGCGCATGATCCGGCGGCATGAGGTCGAACCACTGCGAGGCGAGGGCGACGAGCTTCTCCCTCTGCGTCCCGGTCAGCAATCCGCCGGGTATGCCGGCGGGCTCCGGCACGACCCCGTCACGGCCGGGCCCGACCCGGAGCGCGCCGCGCCTGTCGGCGATCACCGCCAGCGCGCGCTGCTCCGGCGTCAGGCTGCCCACCAGATCGTGCGCGAGATCCGTCTCCGCCGCCAGCGGCCGCAACGCCACGCCCGCCACGGTGAACGCCTGCGGGTATGTGCCCATAAAGCTGGGCGACAGGGAATACGCCTCGCCGTCGAGCGAGACGTTGAGCGCGACATGATGCCCGTCCAGCTGCACCGCCCATCGCGACCTCGCCGAGGGATCGCCGAAAACGACGAAGCGGAAGGCCTCGATCCCTACCCCCTCGTTTCTCTCGCCACCGATAGTGGCGCGCAGATCGTCACCCAGCATCACGTCACGCACCTTGGCGTAGCCCTTCGCGCTGAGCAGCGCCGCGAGAAGGTCCGAGAAGGCACGAAGCTGGACGTCGTCCAGATCGCCCAGCGCAACGCCGCCGGCGACCCCGCGCACCGGGGCGTTGGTCCAGCTGTGTCTCTCGGGACTGGTCAGGTCGTGGCGCGCGGCCCGCCTCTGCGCGTCATTGAGCGAGCCCAGGAAGCGGGCCGCCGCGCGCGCCATGGTCTCCGGCGAGCGGTCCGGCGGCGCCGGACGGTAGGTCCCCAGAACGGCGCCGGCGCGGGATTCGTAACCCGCGGCGAGCGTAGCGAAAGAACCCCCGGCGGACCCCGTATCGCCGTCCCCGGCAGACGCACCGGCGGCCGCCAGCACGCAGAACGCGCAGAAAAAAACTGATGCCAACGACTGTCTCATCGCCACCTCCACTGGCCCGCGCGGCCGAATTCCGCCGTCGCGTGCGGCCCGGGAGCGCTTGTATCCCAATGTTTCACCCCGGTCATCGCTCGACCGGGTCACGCGGCCCGCCATTCTCCCGCAACGCCGACCGGCATCCGGCATCCGGCATAAGCGACGGAGGGGACGCCCCGTCCGCCTGCCGGGCGGTGAGCGTCTCGCACGCCGGCATCGGTAGATAGAAGCAGTACCTGGTTGACCATCGCGGAGCTCGTGATCGGCGGGGGGCACGCGGGCGGCGCGGTGCCCGCGCGCCGCCCTGCCAGCGCCCGCCGCGCGCAGCATCACTACCAGCGCAGCGCCCCACTCAGCATCACACCGTGCTCGGCGCCGCTGCCGCGCGCGTCCTCGCGGCGCGCAGCGTCGAGCCTCACCTCGAAACCGGGGTCGTTCGGCACGGCGGAGGTCAGCCGCCAGCCGACGCGCCAGTCGCGCGCCCCGCCGTCCGACATCCCGAAGCCCAGGTTCGGCGTGCCGATGATGCGCCCGCCGAATAGCGCGAGCCCGTAGCCGGCCTCGGCCTGGAGGCCCCGTGTTGCACCGAACCCCCCGCCCGGCGCGAGACCTCGCGCATCGTGCACGTCCCACAGCCGCCCGGTGGCGCCGGGAGAGGCGCCGATGGTCGGGGCGAGGCTGAGCGACAGGCCCCGGCCGTCCGCGCCGGGGTCGAGCCGCGCCGTCGCGCTCGCACCCCACTCCTCGTAGTCCGAGTCAGCGTGCGCGACCAGCATCCGCGCCTTCGCCTCGACGGTGAGCCCCGTGCCCGCGTCGGTCCAGGCGACGCCGCCGCCGAGCTCCACCCCCGTGCCGGTCTCCGCGTCGCCGCCGTCGTGGCGCACGCCGAACTCCAGAGAGGGACGCAGCGTCGCGCCTTCTCCCAGCGCGAACGCGCGCCCGCCCTCGAGCAACAGGCGCAGACGGCTCGCGTCGGCCGTCGTCGCCGCCGAGTTGGCCGCCTTCTCCGAGTCCGTCCGCACGAACAACGCGTCGGCCTTCAGCGCGAGGTCCATGCCGCCCGCCTCGTCCTGCGTGAGCAGCGCACCCCGCGCGCCGAGGGCGCCCATGCGCATCCCGAGGTCGGTCTTCGTGACAATCTCCGGCCGTGCGGCTTGCTCGGCCGTCGCCTCGCGCGCGCCCTGCACGACGGTCATGTCCCCCGTGCCCCAGCCGACCAAGCCCCAGGCCGAGACCCGCTCGCTGATCCTGAACCGCGCATAGGGGCTCGCCGTCGTCAGCCGGCTCTCCACACTGCCCTTGTCGATACCGGGCTGGTCGAACCTGCCCTCGCCCTCGCTCAAGCTGACCGCCACACCTGCGAGCACCCGGTTCCACTCGGCGTCCGCCCCGAGCGTCCCGGTCACGACCTCGCCGTCGACGCGCATCCGGGCTCCGTCGAACGCCTCCGCGCCGTCGAAGCTCCCGTGCGCCACCCGGCCCCAGGCCGCGAGCCCCGGACCGGAGCCCTCGCCCTCGGTGGCGAGGTGGAACGCGCTCCCCAGCAGCAGCTCGCGCCCCGCCACCGGGCGTGCGGCAGCTGTGGTGGCGGGTTCGTCCCACGCCCCGGACAGGCCCCGCCGCGCGAGCGGGTCGTCCCCGGATTGCGGCGCGTCCGGCGCGCCGAACGCCCGCGCAAGCCCCGTCATCGCCCCCGCCAGCGCCTTGCCGTCGCCAGCGTGCGAGAGATCCATGGCCCGCCCCGCGAGCGTCGCATGCACCCCCGGCTCAAGGCCCGCGAGCCGCTCGGAGACCGCGCCGGTCACATGGCTACCCACCGTGCGCCCGAAACGCGACAGCCATGCGTTCTGCAACGGATCGTCGTTCCTGATCAGGCCGACCGTCTCGCGCTGCTCATACTCCAGGTACGCCCCCCGCGGGTTCGAGAACCGCAGCAGGAAGTGCTCGGTCCCTTCGTCCAGCGCATCGTCGAGGACAGCCACCTCCACGAACTTGAACCGCTCGCCCGAAGCGAAGGTCACCCTGCCCGAGGCCGCGGTGTAGTCCGCGCCCGCCGTCGCCGGTTCCGTCCTCTTCCACGCGGCCGTGCCGTCCGCAGTCGCGTAGTCCACCGTCACCGCCTGCGAGACCGTGCGGCTGAGCCTCACCAGGAAGCGGACGCGCGCGCCCTCTTCCTCCCGGGCCCAGCTCCGCTTCGTCAGGATCTGCACCGGACCGCCGACCATGACGCTCTGGCTGTTCGAAAGTGCGCGGACGCCGGCGGCACACACCGCGCCCCTGGCGGCGCAGCCCCGCCCGCCTGCGAGCGTCACCGTCACATCGCGCCACCAGGCAGGTTGAATGCGCACCCGCCAGAGCCCCGCCTCGACCCGTTCCAGATCCTGCACGGTCCCGTACCCGACATCGAACGATGCCCGCGTCGGCGGCCGTCCGCCGTCCAGCGCCGTGCTGAAGCGAACGTCGACCGTGAACGCCGCAATGCCGTCGTGCTCCGAGGGAGCCCCTTCGAACGACGCCATCAGCGCCGGTCCGCCCTGCTGCCCCGTGTCCGCCGGCGTCGTCAGCTCGACCGGCTCCGACCACGGACCCTGCAGCGCGCGCAGGTTCCGCGCGTTCACCCGCACGGCGTAGGTCGTCGGCGACGACCGCAGCGGCAGGTCCGTCACCGTCACCGGGATGGAGGTGCAGCGGTGACTCGGGGCGCTAAAATACCGCACATGCCGTTCGCCCGGGTCCTCCTTGTTCTCCGCCCACAGCACGTAGTCCGTCACCCGCGCGATGCCCGGCGTCACGCAGCTCACCGTGAAGCTCAGCGTCGTCACCGTTGGTGCGTTCTGCCCTGTCGTCACCGGCGTCAGCACCGGCTTGCCGGGGGACTGCGCCGCCGCCGGAGCCGCGGCGAGCAAGCACAGCGAGCCGAACAGGAGCGCGAACGTGGGAAGTAGCGGGAAGCGGACGCTGAAATGCCGGGCCCGCGCGTCACGCCGGCTCGTCGCCGGCCCGACGGACTGCGCCGCCGCGTGCCCGGTCGAGCGCGGCTCCGCAACGATGTTCTCTGCCTTCTCGATCATGTCCCGGTCCCTCCGGTTGCGTCCGGAAGGCCCGGACGCCTGATGTCTGGGCAGAGGTATGTGTTGCGCCGCCGCGCCGCTTCCAAATGTTTGTTTGGGCAGACTTCATGCCGCTTCCGTCATACCGCTTCCGGACCCGCCGGCGCCGGCGCGGCGGGCCCGCTTCTTCGCGGCCAACACGTGCCTGGATTCGACTCCGCACGACCGTGCGCACGGGCACGCCCCCATCGACTGCCGGATGCGATCCGCGATGCGCCCAGCCGGCTCGCGCGGCTGCCCGATGGTCCGGTCCGCAGCCTGGCCCTCAGGTGACGTCGTCGGCCGGCGCCGTATCAGGGGGTGTCGTCGGACATTTGCCGGATTCCGATCCCGGTCAGGAAATGCCCGGAGTGATCAGAAGTTCGATGATGTTCGGCTGTGCTCCTTTCTCCCCAGTCTCGTGCGGCCTGGTCTCGTGTGGTCTGCAAGGCCCTCCGGTTGCATCATGCCTGGTACCTACGGAGAACCTGCGAATCCCCACGCAGACAAAGCGTCGAGCCTTGGGCAGCGGAGCACCAGATCGATATTGCGTTGCCTTTTCGGCGCGCCACCAAGATCTGAGGCAGCTCATCCACGGTCTTGGCGCCTGAAGTGCGATTTCCCATGCAATTCCCGGCCTGCTTTCGCTCGATCGGGGACGCAAACAGCGGTGCGGTGAACTCGCGGAGACCCTGGGACTCTCCGGTCCGCCGAAAGGCGAATCCCGCGACGGGCGCCTCTGATGTTCCACCTGAAGGTTTGGTGGGCGCTACTTGCTGCTGACAGCGTCTTTGGCCGTTTAGACACTCAACTTGATTTTGCGCTCGCAGCACGGTAGGGCTCCACTCTCAGCTTGCGAATCATCGAACTGCGCTATCGAGGAGCCCAAGGAAGCACGAGTTCCATGGGAACCTTCCAGAATGGCACATCCATGGACCGCAACCAGCTCGCCGCCTTCATTTGCCAAGACAAGTGTCAAGGAACCGCTGCGCCTTTCCCTTGGCGTATAACTGGGGACGTTGCCACACTTGTCAGGCTGCTCTAATTTGGCGTAAGCTGCGAGCCACAGAAAGCTTCCACAATGCGAACACCAACTGTGAAAGGTCGCTCATTGAGGATTCGGGATGTGATTAAAGACTATTCGCCTTTGTTCCTATCCGTTATCCATGAAGACGGCGCTCACGACCTGTCTGATAAAACTTATTAGACATTGGACCACTGATTAGCGAATCACATGACAATGCAAAGTAAAGCTAAAATCTGGATATCGATAGTGTTTGCGGCTCTGGCTGCCGGTTCCTTGATAGGCGCAATTCTGTACTCAGGGACCACCGAAATCGCAATTACGTTCATCGTTTTCTCTGCTCTATGTGTCGTCGCCTTGGTTATTCTTTACCTCTACAGCCCGGCATCGAATCCAAAGTTAGGCGTGGACGTAGAAGCGGAGACACCAGGAGGCCTAAAGGGCCGCGCTGGACTTGCAATAACGCCTACTGAAATCGGCCGTCCGGAATGGACCCCGACGGCGATCGCTCCTACAGTTAGATATGTTGATGACGATGCGGACAGGTCAGAGCAAGAAAAAGAGATGCTTGAGAAACTTGCAAACCTGTTGCAACAGGGTACTGAAACGGACTATGCAGCTGCAATCCACCTCTTGGAAGGAAATAAAGAAGCACTAAGGCAGTCTTGGCGATTACAGATTAACTACGGCAATTGCCTGATTATGCAGGGGCAATATGAGCAAGCTCGTCAGGTCGCCGAGGCCGTTCTTCACAAATTTGGCCACGTTCCCCAGGCGGAGGCCCGTTCGCACGTATTATTAATACTTTACCACGATAGCCGTACGCCAGATTCAAAGGGTAAGTTGCGTGATGAAGTTCTCCGCCAGCAACTGCAGCATGTTGAGCTGGGTATAAGGGCTGATCCTACCTGTATACCGCTTTACCTGAATGAGTTTGAAATTAGGTGCGAACAGGATGAACTAGAGCAGGCTCTAGCCTCTTTGCAAAGAGCTGCGCGTGTTGATGCAGAAGCGGCGAAGCGTGGAATCTCACGTGCAATCGAAGAAGATGGGGAGCTGCAAGAAAAACTGGCTGACAACATTCAAGTTTCGGAATTCCTTAAATCGTTGGGCATAGAACTGGGAGCAGAAGACGATGAAGAAGAATGAGATCGGGGAAGACACTTTACGTATCGCAAAGATAGTAGCGGTAGCGATCGCGATTTCCTCATTCAACTTACCTGTAAACGCCACCGAGACAAGCAATGAAGAATTTCGATGGCGTATGCCAACGGCGCATCTTGTGCAGTACACCCCTCAGTGGGTGATTCAACAGGACCCATATCGCATGCAAAATGATCCGCTGTCAAAAGAAGATGAAGCAATAAGAAGTATTGAGTCAATTCAGCAACTGTATGCACAAAAGCGAATCAGGCACATGGAATTCGTAATGTAGATGTGTCCTGCGATGTAAGGCTATCACTCCCGCTGACAGCACTGCCTCCTTGGTCTGGCAGATTGTCGCGGCAGCGCGATACCGGCGAACTGGGAGACACGTCCGACCTGCCGAAGGACTGGTGTACGCGGGGCCCCGGATCGCCGCGTCGCAGGAATGGTAGATCGGGCGGGTGCGCAGGTGCACCTTCGCCCGTCTGAAAAGATCCCCCATCAGATGGTCAGGTCTATGTGGATAGGCGCAGCCTCAATCTCGAGCCCCCGAGGACCCAATGCGATCCGGCACCCCCGGTGCCATAACCTGTTCCGGCTACTAAACAATTTGCTTCGGCCGGGGCTGAGCTGGGCTTGCAGACTTGGACCGTGCGCAGCAGCGTCTCTTCAGCGTCCAGCGCTGCTCCAACGCCGATCAGGTCGCGAGCGGTCTTGAGCACCCTGGAAGTAGAATTCGGTTGATTCCCATGTGATTCCCAGTTGAGCGCAGGCAGGCCTCACACACACCTGACCGGCGCCCCCTCCAGGAACAACATCAGCGTAACGCATTGATCCTATTGCTGTATCCGGTCTCCGCAATCGCGCGGCACTCCGCAACGATCATGTCGAGAACAGCCATTAGTCCAGACATGTCGTATCCCCTAATCATTGATGCGCGCTTCAGAAATGTCTTCGTGTACGCCCCTTTATTCACGAGTTTTCCCTGACAATAGTCCAAATCCTTCTTATCGGCTGACCAAACGACTTCAGCTGGTGACTTCCTCTCAGCCGTCAGGTCGAGATAACACTCTATCGCCGCCGCACGACCGTTGATGTCAGCCGTTCCCGTCCCGCCAGACCCTCGCGATCTAAAGTTTTCAAATCTTGCCAGTTCGGGAAGCGTCGCCGCCCGCATATTTGCGGGCAGCGCCAACTCGCTAATTCGACGATAGGCGCTCACGCCTTCCGCATCATTGTCGAGCACGAAGAGAATCTGATTGTGGACGTCGATCTTGGCAAGCCCTTGTGCGAACAGCAGGAGATTGCCCGTGCCTGTGAAGGGATACCCCTTGCCCACGTCGACGAAGCGGAAAAAGTCGGCGATCTCCGGGCGCAAGAGCGACACCGCATGCTTGATAATGCGGGTATCCGATTTTCCTTCGGTCGCAATCAAAAAAGTCTGCGAGCGCCGCACTTCGGGAACAAATTCCCCTTCCTCAGCCCAGCCGTTGCAGACGAGTGGCCCGTATCGCCATTCTAGATCGGCATGGAGATTGCGTTCATTCTCCGCGAGAAGCCTGAGTACATTGTTTGGATGAAGAAATCCGATGAGAGATCCGAAATAGCTGCGCTCCGAATAACCATCGATATCGTAAGCAGAGGTCGTGGGAACGCGACCTGTAATCGCATCATCCGCAAATCGCCCTTTCGTTCGCCGCTCCCCCTCATCACTCATATCGGTCCAAATAGAGTCGTCGAGATCGGTGATCGCATCTTTGGTTACAAAGTCCTTGAACTCCCCAAACGACATCAACTCCAGCGGAAGTTCCTCGCCAATCCCCTCTTCCCAAAGAGACCGGCGGTCTTCGACACAAGCAGCGGCGGCCCTCTCATAATCGACTTTCGCCGTGGCGACCGTATGGCCTAACAGTTCCAGACGCGGCAAGATCGTACGGAGCGGGCGGATGAAAGCCATCCCCATCAGCGATTGATTGGGATCATCGTCGTGATCGTCATCTCCCAACGAGACGCGCCGACGGTCGTCTGATTGAAACAGAAAGCCGTGGTCGGCGCCGCGATGGTTCTTGCTCCAGTCGACGCTGAGCCCCGCTATGTCGAGACTGATCTCAGTACCCACCGTTTCTTCCCGTCATCGTCCTTGATCCTGATTAGAGCATCGTCGTCACTTTTTTCCGACACGGCGCAATCTATCGAGGAGATGGGCAATCGGCGCCAGCCAGGAAAGCTCACTTCCCGCCGCTGCCGCAAACAAAAGCAGTATCTGGGCATTCGATGTCAGGAAGGCGGCTATTTCATTGATCGCGCCGGCGCCGCCCGCAATCGCGGCGCTCCCGGGTCCGCTGGTCGCGACAACGCCCGCCACGATTGCACCTCCAGCCCACTTGAGCAGCCCGCCCGTCATATTCCCGAGACTGGTCACCGCAACTTGGTTGGACCGTTCAGGGTGCGATCCGTCGCCAACGTCTTGCGCGACCTGGACTACATACCTGCGAACCTCCTCGGAAAAGACGTCCGGTCGTTGATCAACGGCGGAGGAGATTCTCTCCGCCGCCTCCCCTAACGCCGCGGTTTCGTCCGGAGTGCGCCGATAGGCGGCCGCGCCTTCGACGAGACGCCGCCCGTCCTCCGCCGACATGATGTACGCCGCATGCAAGCCGAGTGTGGAACCCAGCTCTTGCTCCGTCTCTGCCTTGAAAGCCGGAAGGTCCTCCACTTCGATGCGACGATGGGCAGAACGCGCAGCATTCTCGAGCCGCACACCACGCCCATACAGCCGAGACATGGATATGGGATCTTGGAGGAGCACCTCCTCGTAGTTATCCGCCGCCTGAAGCAGATCCGTGTGGGCGTTTGTGCCTTCGAGGGAGCTACGCAAGCCCGCGGCTGCGCTGCGCAACTCCTCGAGCAGGTCGCCATCGTGTACCCGTGACTGACGGTCAGGCGTCTCCGCCATATGAACGAGGCCGTCATCGCCAAGCCTAAACGCCGGATCGCTCGTGGGTTCAGGTATGCCGGAGATCAGGTCATCCAGCTCTCGGACGATTTCGTTCAGATCGTCTTCGCGGGAGCGCGCTACGTCTTCAAGGTCTCCATAGTCTTCAGGCTTGGAGACAGGCGCCCATTCCGTCAATCCGTCGGATTCGATCCGATCCACTGCCGCGTCAATGACGTGTCCCGCTTCATCGGGGAAATTTTCTTCGAGTTGCTCCCGCGCATCGAAGGGACCGCCATAGATCCATTGAAACCCGCCCTCGGCGGTCTCGTAGGGAAGTCGATGAGCGGGGTCCTCAAACCGTTCGAAAAACCACTCCACCAGCGTGTCGATCCGCGCCTGACGCTCATCATCAGGCGCTTCGTGTTGGACACCGAAATCGATGTTTTCCGGAAGCTCGTGCGGGCCGACATCGGCTTCAAGATCATTTTCGGCGCCGCCAGCTCGCAATGAACCCGTATCCCTGCCTTCCAGCTCCGCAAGCCGGGCATGGCCGTCGATTGTCAGAACGAATTGGTCCGGACCGGACTCGTCCGTCTCGAGCCAGCCACGCTTCTCGATGTGGCCCAGCAGGAACCGTACCTCCTCCATGTTGGTGGATTCCGACCACGCCATGGCGGCGCAGGTGGTTTCCTGGTTGGTAAGAGAGAAGGTCGCCCCGATCCGCGGCGACCGTTCCGCGATGAAGCCGAGCAGCCGGTCAACCCGCTGCTGCACAGTCAAATCCCGGCATTTCGCTACGTCGTCGATCGAAGTCGTCATGACGTCCGGGCGCCGGATCCCCGATCGCCGCTGATCGACCAGCCATGATGTCAGGCGGGCCTTCACGCGTTCATCGCGGCTCGCCACCATCGCCGCCGCCGATCGGGAAATGAAGTACCGCCCGCCCGCTCGCGGCGAATTCAAGGACATTCCGTCGCGTCCCGGCTCGGACTCGTCGGTTGCCACCGTGTTCCAGATCGCGCAACGGCGACCTTCGTCCTTGCCATACCCAGTGTTGTTTCGCAGATCATCTGACCACGGGTTTCCCGGATTGTTTCGAACGATT
>JAPPNV010000179.1 GCA_028818565.1 Rhodospirillales bacterium
AGCCCGAAGATCATCTCACGCCGCTCGCCGGGCGGACAAAAAACGAGCCCTGCCTCCCCCTGTCCCCCTCCCCCAAAGGCGGAGGGGGAACGTAAACTGCACCGGCAAATTCTCCCTCTCCGCCCCTGGGGGCGGAGAGGGCCGGGGTGAGGTGGGGGTTTTCGGGCTTTTCTCATTCCGCCTGATTCACAGGACCATGGTGCGGTGCAGGATATGCGGCTCCCGCATCAGGATTGCGCCGTGAAGAACAGGAGCAAGCGAGCTTGCCTACCTCGCCGCTTTCTTCGCCGCCTCCCGCGCGAGGGCATCGGCGCGCTCGTTCTCCGGGTTGCCGGCGTGGCCCCGGACCCAGTGCCAGCTCACGTCGTGGCGCTGGACCAGCGCGTCGAGGGACTCCCAGAGGTCGCGGTTCTTGACCGGCGACTTGGACGCGGTGCGCCAGCCCCTCGCCTTCCAGTTGGGCAGCCACCGGGTGATGCCGTCCTTCACGTAGGTGCTGTCCGTGTAGAGGGCCACCGCGGAGTGTCGGTTGAGCGCCTCCAGCGCCCGGATCGCTGCGGTGAGCTCCATGCGGTTGTTGGTGGTCTCGGGCGCCGCGCCGCTGATCTCGCGCCGGTGCTCGCCATGAAGCAGCACCGCGCCCCAGCCGCCCGGCCCCGGATTGCCGCGGCACGCGCCGTCGGTGTAGATGGCCACCGTCACGGTTCGATGCCGTAGGCGCCTGGGCCCGACACGCCGCGATGGAAGCGGAGCTTGTGCAGGTACTCGCGCGGGTCCTTGGGTTTGACCAGGGCGCCGTCCACCTGATTGATCCAGTCGTAGAGGCGGGTCAGCAGGAAGCGCAGTGCGGCGCCCTCTGCGAGCCGCGGCAGGGCCGCGATCTCGGCCTCGGAGCAGCGGCGCACCGCGCGGTAGCGCCCGATCATGAGGCGCGCCTTGGTCACGTTGAAGCTCAGGTCGGGCTCGAAGCACCAGGCGTTGAGGCAGACGGCGAGGTCGTAGACCAGCGCGTCGTTGCAAGCAAAGTAGAAGTCGATCAGGCCGCTGAGCTTCTCGCGTTCGAAGAAGACGTTGTCGGGGAAGAGATCGGCGTGGATCACGCCGCGCGGCAGGTCGCGCGGCCAGTCCGTCTCGATGCGGTCGAGGCTCGCCGAGACCTCGGCCGAGAGGCCGGGCACCACGTCGTCGGCGCCGGCGCGGCAGCGCTCGAAGAGCGGGCGCCAGCTGTCGACGGAGAGCGCGTTGGCGCGCTCAGGCTCGTAGTCCAGGCCCGCAAGGTGCATCCGCGCCAGCGCCTCGCCCAGCTCGGCGCAGTGGCCGGGCCGCGGGCGGCGCGGCCAGACGCCGGCAAGGAAGCTCGTGATCGCCGCCGGCCGCTGGCAGAGGGTGCGCAGCACCGCGCCGTCGCGCCCGTGGACCGGCACCGGGCAGGGCACGCCGCGCGCCGCCAGGTGCTCGATCAGCCCGAGGAAGAACGGCAGGTCCCGGGCATCGACCCGCTTTTCGTAGAGCGTGAGGATGTATGGGCCGCCCTCGGTCAGCAGCAGGTAGTTGGAGTTTTCGACTCCCTCGGCGATGCCCTTGCAGGAGACTGCCGTGCCGATGTCGTACTCCGCGATGAACGCGGCGAGCTCGTCGTCGGAGACTTCGGTGTAGACGGCCATCGGGTGCCCGCTCTTCGGGAAGAGGAATCGGGGCGCATCCTAGCGAAGGTGCGCGGTCCAGGGGAGCCGCTACGACGACCTGCTTGCCGTGTCGGCCAGCACCTCGATTTGGGGGAAGCGGGCGGCATACGCGGCGGCGCGTCCGGGCGGGGAGACGGCGAGCGCGGTGGAGAGCGCGTCCGCCATTGTCGCGCGGGGCGCGATTACCGAGACCTGCCCCGCTGCCTGCGCGGGTCTGCCGGTCGCCGGGTCGAACAGGTGATGGTGGCGTCCGCTCGCATCGAAGGGGCTCGCGATGCCGGCCGAGGTGGCGACGGCGCGATCGGTGAGAGCGACGGTTCGTGCGACCGTCTCGGGCTCGGCCGCGCTGCGGAGGCCGACGTGCCAGGGGCGGCCGTCGGGATGGCGGCCGAGCGCCCGGACTTCGCCGATATCGAGGAGAACGTCGCCCATGCCGGCGTCTTGCAGCAGGGTCGCGATCCTGTCCGTGATGTAGCCCTGGGCGATGCCGTTGAGGGTGATCGCCATACCCGGCAGGGCAAAGCGGACCTCCGCAGGCTCGATCTCGAGGGCGCGATAGTCCACCAGCGCCCGCGCCCTTGCGTGCGTGGCCTCGTCCGGCCCGCGTGGGTCGGCGCCGGGCCTCGCGAAGTGCGCAGCATAGAGGCGCCAGAGCGGCTGCACGGTGACGTCGAGGGCGCCCTCCGTCCGCTCCGAGAAGGAGCGGGCCTCCGCCAGCAACGCCACCAGCTCCAGGGGCGGCGCCGCGAGGCGGCCGTCCCGGTTGAGGCGCGAGATGGCGCTCTCGGGCCGGTAGAGGCTGAACACGTCCTCCAGCCGGTCGATCTCTTCGACGCAGCGCGCGGTAAGACGCCTCGCGCGGGCGGCGTCGGGGTCGTAGAGGACGATCTCCGCAGTGGCCCCCAGCGCGATGCCGGACCAACGGTGCAGATGCACCGTCTCCGCGCCCGCGCGGAGCGCCACAAACGGCAGGCCGGCGGCGGCGGCCGCGATGGCGAGGAAGCGTCGCCGGGTTGGGGCTGGGCCGGGCCACCGGGTCATTGGTGGTCTCCATGCGCCGGCATAGCGGGGTCGTCATCGTCGGCGTAGGCGAAGATGTAGCTCTCCGGCACCTCGGTGAGGGCGACGATGCGCCCGCCGTGCGCCGCCACGAAGCGTTCGGCCGCTTCGCGCGTGGCGAACGGCACCGCCTCGGGCACGCCCATGCCGCCCATCCGGTCGCTCCCGATCACGTAATGCGCGCCGCTCGCATCGATCCAGGTGCCGGGCTCCGGTGCGTCCCACTGCGCCACGCCCATGTCGTTGACGTAGATCGCGGTGTAGTTGCGCGGCTCCTCCGGCAGCATGGTGAAGGCGATGGCATCGCGCACCGAGGAGAACCACACCGGCTCGGTCTCATCGGGCAGGTGAACCTGGGCCTTGGGCCCGCTGTGATCGACCAGGATCATGCCGCAATAGTGGCCAGAGGCCTCGCGCGTGGGCTCCACCGGCGGCGGCTTCGCCACGACATCGTCATCCTCGCCGCAGCCGGCGGCGCCCGAGAGCGCGAGCAGGCCGATCGCCAACAGGGCAAGCGCGCGTCTCACAGCTCCTTCCTCCCGAACAGGAGGCCAGCGAGGCCGAGCGGCACCGCGACCCACAGCACCATGACCGGGAACAGAAGCGCATGACCGAAGGCGGCCTCGGCGCTCACCCCCGCCATGCCGGAGAGCGCTCCGACGGTCTCGGAACCGGCAAGCGTGAGCATGCGGTAGACGTCGGTCGGGTTGAGCAGGAGCAGCACGCGGAAGAGATCGCCCGAGACCACCTGCCCTTCGTCCGCCACGAGCACGGCGAGCAGCGCCATGTCGAAGAGCACGACGAAGACCAGCCACACCGCCGCCGAGACGCCGGCCGCGGTGCCGCGCTCGGCCACCACGGCGCTGATGAGCGTGCCGAGCGCGATGAAGGCGGCGCCGAGCAGGATCGAGCTGCCGACCATGATCCCGAAGGCGCGCCAGGCCTCGGCATCGCCACCGTCCCCGAGGCCGGTGGCGAGCGCGGCAACGCCGAAGCCTGCCACCGTGGCGATGGCAAGGATCGTCACCTGGCCCGCGAACTTGCCGAGCACGATGCGCAGGCGGGTGACCGGATGGGTCATCAGCAGCGGCATGGTGCCCCGCTCGATCTCGCCCACCAGCGTGTCGTAGCTCACCAGCAGCCCGATGAGCGGCACCAGGAAGACCGAAAGGCTGGAGAGGCTGACCACCGTGATCGCGAGACGCGACGCTGCGACCGGACCCGCCGGGGTCGAGCCGACGAAGGCCAGCGTCAGCGCCAGCACGCCGAGGAGCAGCGTGGCGGCGAGCATCCAGCGGTTGCGGATGCCGGCCAGGACCTCGTGCCCGGCGATGGCGGCGACCGCGGTCACGGCGCGCTCTCCCTCTCGCTGCCGCCACTGCCGCCACTGCCTCCGAAGCGCGCGTACACCGCATCGAGGCCGGGCGGGACGATCTCGATGTCCTCGACCTCGTCACCGAGGCTCAGGATGCGCTCGATCAGGGCACGCTTCTCGCCGGCGTCGCAGCGGAGCTCGACCGCGTGATCGTTGATCCGCTCGGACGACCGGCCAGCGAGGGCGCTCGCGAGGCGGGCGCCGCCGCCGGGACGCACGGCCACACGGATCGTCACCGCGAGACCGGCCCGGCGCTTGAGCTCGTCGGCCGTGCCGCAGGCGGCGAGCCGGCCCTCGCGCATGATCGCGATGCGATCGGTCCCGGCCTCGACCTCGGTCAGTACGTGAGAGGAGAGGATGATCGCGGTGCCCTGCCCGGCCAGCACTTGCAGCGTCTCATGGAAGGACTGGCGCGATTCCGGGTCGAGACCGCCGGTCGGCTCGTCCAGGACCAGGAGCCGGGGCGCCCCCAGGATCGCCTGCGCGAAGCCCAGGCGCTGGCGCATGCCCTTGGAGTAGGTCTTGACCCGCTTGCCCGCCGCCCCGGCGAGGCCGACGTGGGCCAACGCCTGCTCGCAGGCGGGGCGTCCCACACTCTTGAGCCGGCCGTAGAAGCGGATCGTCTCGCGCCCAGTCATCGAGCCGAGGAAGGCCACGCTCTCGGGCAGGAAGCCGATCTCGCGCTTCGCCGCGGTCCAGGCCGGGCTTCCAGGGGCGCAGCCCAACGTCGTCACCGTGCCGCCGTTGGCGCGCGTGAGGCCGAGCGCCAGCTTCAGCAGCGTGGTCTTGCCGGCGCCGTTGTGGCCGAGCAGCGCGAGCCGCTCCCCCGGCGCGAGGCCGAGCGTCACCCCATCGACCGCCGCGTGCCGGCCGTAGGCCTTGGTCACCGCCTCCAACGCGAGGGCCGCCCCTTCCATCACCCGGCCTCCAGCACTGGCGGTCGCATGAGCGGGGCGGAATCGATTACGCCGCCCGGATAGATGGAGGGAAAGCGGTCATGAGCCCAGCGCAGGATGCGCACCGAAGGGCTGGTAAGCAGCAACTTGGCCAACGGGTGGCGCCAGACCACCTGATCGACGAGGTCGTTGGGCCTGTAGGGCACGTCGCCGATGCCGTCGCCGTCGAGATCGAGGGCGGGATTGTCGCTCCAGTAGTTGCCGACGCCTTCGTCGGACCACTCGACATGGCGGGTGCCGACGTACTTCACCTGCGTCGCGTTGCCGATGAAGCCGTTGCCCGCGATGCGATTGCCCTCGGAGCCTGCAGTGAAGTGGATGCCGATAGCGCAGCCCTCGAAGAGATTGCCGCCGAGCACGTTGCGGTTCGCATTGTAGAGGAAGACGCACTTGTCGCGGCCGGCGCGCACGAGATTGCGCTCGATGCGCGACTTGTTGGTGAAGTTGAAGAGGAAGCCGTGGTCGCGGTCGCCCGTGGAGCGGTTGTCGAACACGCGGAGCCGGTCGGAATACATCAGCGCGTAGCCCACGTGATTGTCGTGGGAGTCGTTGCCGCTGACTTCGCTGTCGTGGGTGTACATGTAGTGGATGGCGAAGCGCAGGTCGCGGAAGCGGTTGTTGCGGAAGGCATTCTTGCGGCTGGTGGTGACGAAGATTCCGTCGCGGCCGTAGCGCACGTCGTTGTCCTCCACCTTCGAGCCCCTGGCCGCCCAGAGGTGGATGCCGTTGCCGCGCTCGCTCATGCGCAGGTCGCGATTGCCGATGACTTCGTTGTCCCGTACGAGAGCGTTGCGGGCGCCGTGCAGGTAGATGCCGAACAGGTTGTTCTCCAGCCGGTTGCCTTCGACCAGTGCGCCTTTGGCCGGCTTGTCGAGGAAAATGCCGGCATCGGTCTCGGCGAGGCTGATGCCCGAGTTGCGGACGGTGAGCCCGCGCACCGTCACGTCCGGCGCGGCGATGCTGAGCACGCGGCCCTTGCCGCCGCCGTCGAGGATGGCGCCGGGCGTCCCCTCCAGCGTCAGCGTCCGGTCGATGACGATCGGCCCGGGGTAAAGACCCGGCGCGAGCCGCAGCACCGCGCCGGGCGGGGCTGCATCCAGCGCGGCCTGCAGCGTGCCTTCGCCGGGCGAGACCTCGATGACCGCGGCGGACGCGGCGCGCACCTCCCCCGCAGCGATGGCAAACAGCGCCACCGCTGCGCCGAGGGCGAGCGCCGCGCGCCGCGCGCGCATCAGGCGGCCTTGGGCTTCACGAACATACGCCCACGCATCTCCATGTGCAGCGCATGACAGAACCACTGGCAATAGAACCAGTGTACCCCGGGCCTGTCGGCGGTGAAGGTCACCGACGCGGTCGCCTGAGGCGCCACCTCCATGGCCACCCCGTAGTTGGAGAGGCTCCAGCCATGGCTCAGGTCGTCCACATCGTCCTGGTTGGTGATGTAGACGGTGACCTCGTCGCCCTCGTTCACCTCGAAGGACTCGAGGCTGAAGGCAGGCGCGATCGAGTACATGTAGACCCGCACCTTGTTGCCGTCGCGGATCACATCCTCGCCCCAGTCGAGATCGACGCCGTCCTTCGCCGCCTGTTGGCGCGCCTCCTCCCAGGTCGAGTCTTCGCGGTCCCAGATCTGCTTCGGGTTCACCTTGCTGCGATGAACGATGATGCAGTCGTGAGGCTCCGAGAAGGTGGGGCCATCATGGACCAGCTGCATCCTGTCACCCGAGATGTCGATGAGCTGCTCGCATTCGGGCTTGAGCGGGCCCACGTTGATGAACCGGTCCTTCGAGAACTTGTTGAGCGAAACCAGCCACTTGCCGTCCGCTTCCTTGGTCTCGCCCATGGAGGTGTGGTTGTGCCCCGGCTGGTAGTGAACGTCGATCTTCTCGACGATCGGGTCCACCTCCTCGCCGTTGTACTGGCGAATGGCCGCTTCCATGTTCCACTTGCAGACCTGGCTGTCGAGGAAGATCGTCGTGAAGCAGTTGCCGTGCCCGTCGAAGGCGGTATGCAGCGGCCCGAGGCCGAGCTCGGGCTCGGCGACGATCACGTCGCGCGGCGCGATCTTGTCGTCGAACAGGTCGTCGAGGCGGCGCACGTCGATGACCGAGACGGTCGGCGAGAGCTTGCCGTTGATGACGATGTGGTGGCCGTCGGGCGCCGTGTTGACGCCGTGGGGGCTGGTGGAGATCGGGATGTAGCGGGTGTAGGGCGACCCCTTGCGGCCGTCGAGCACCTTGACGCCCTGGTGCATGGTGTAGTCGCCGTCCTTCACCCCCTGCTCGATGCGGGCGATGTTGAAGACCACGGCCCAGTCCTGCTCGGCGGCAGTCATCTCCTCCAGGTTCATGCCCATCTCGGAATTGTAGCAGGTAGAGACCGCGTACTTGCCCTGGTAGTCGGCATCGACGTTGTCGAGGTTGCCGTCCACGATCACCTGCCAGGCCACCTCCATGGTGTCGCCGTCCAGCGCGGTGAAGATCGCGATGTACTGCGACGGATCATTGAGCACGGAGCCGTCGTTGGGGAGCGGAATCTCGTGCTCGCCGTTGCAGAACACGTAGCCGGTGCGCGGATATTTCTGGGGCCGCAGGCCGTGGATGTCGTTGGCGTTGGGGATCTCCACGATCTTGTCGACCTTCATCACGTCGCAGCGGATGCGGGCGACGCGCGTGTTCGCCTTGTCGTTGATCCAGACATAGCGCCCGTCGTAGGTGCCGTCGGTGAACGACATGTGCGGGTGGTGCGCATCGCCGTTGGTGTAGATGCCACCGCGGGATTCGAGGAACTTCCGGGTCTCGGGTGTGAGCCCCTCGGTCATGATCCTGCGGCTCTCGTTGGTGAGCCCCCAGCCGGTGGCGCTGCAGCGGTTGAACACCGGTATGCGCAGGAGCTCGCGCATGGAGGGCACGCCGAAGACGCGCACTTCGCCGGACTGGCCGCTCGACCAGAAGCCGTAATACTCGTCGAGCTGGCCCGGCCCCACGTGGGCGGAGCCAGCCTCGGTGGCGGCGTGCGCCTTGCGCGGCGGGTCGGCGGGGGTGACGCCGGCGACCCCGGCGGCAACCACCCCGCCGACGGTGGCGATCTTCGCCGTGCTGCCGATCAGATCGCGGCGTGTGACGCCGGTCTTCTCCGGTGCATCGTGTTTCTTCTTCGACATGGCTTTCTCCTCTTTGCTTGGCATCAGGGACTCGTTGCTGTGCCGGTGGGGGCTGCGGTTGTCGCGGGTGGAACGGTGATGTTGGTGGACGCCCGCGCCCGGCGCCGCTCGCGCCTGAGGCGGCGCTGGATCATCGGCGGGCAGCGGTGCTCGTCGTGATAGACCTGCTGGCAGTGCAGGCAGTAGAGGCACTCGTTCTGGTTGATGTGTCCGTCCGGATGGATCGCCTGCACCATGCACTCCTGGGCACAGCGGTGGCAGGGCGAGCCGCATTCCTTGTGCCGGCGCAGCCACTCCATGATCCTGACCTTGCCGGGGATCGCGAGCGCCGCCCCCAGCGGGCAGATGTAGCGGCAGAAAAAACGCTCGATGAAGAGCCCGACGGCCAGCAGCACGCCGGCCCAGGCCACGAACGGCCAGTCGTGGGCGAAGTGCAGGATCACCGTGGTCTTGAAGGGCTCGACCTCCGACAGGCGCTCGGCAAGGGCGAGATCGTGGAAGGAGACCCCGAAGATGCCGATGAAGATCACGTACTTCACCGGCCACATCCGCTCGTGCAGGCCCCAGGGCAGGGTCACCTGCGGCACACGTGCGAGCCGCGCCGCCTTGTTGAGCAGCTCCTGGAGCGCACCGAAGGGGCAGAGCCAGCCGCAGAACACGCCCCGGCCCCAGAAGATCAGCGCGATCGCGGTACCGCACCAGAGCAGGAAGATCAGCGGGTCCATCAGGAAGTAAGACCAGCGGAACTCGGTGATCAGCGCGTTGCCGAAGGTCAGGATATTGACCACCGAGAGCTGGGCCTGGGCGAAGCCACCGAGCCAGGCGACGATGAAGAGCAGGAAGCCCACGCGCACACCGGTCGCGAGCTTGGGCCGGCGCGCGAACCAGTCCTGGAAGAAGAAGATCAGGGTGAGCGCGATCAGGGCCGCGCCCAGCACCGCCACGTCGACGGTCCGGTCTTCCCAGATCCGCCGCCAGAGCTCCGGGGCCGCTTCCGGCTCGGCCAGGTCTTGGATCGCGGCAGATTCGGCCGCCGGTGCGGGGGCGGGCAACGGCTTCAGATAGCGCGCGGGCAGGGTGTAGGAGAGCTCGTAGAGCAGGAAATCCTTGTCGAGCGCGCCGATCGCGCGCTGCACCAGGAGCTGGAGCGTCCACGGCGCGACGGGGTCGAACTCGGCCTCGGACGGCACCACGAAGAGGCCGACTTCGGAGAAGGGCTGCGCCAGGTCCGCCGCCACCTCGCCCAGGTGCTTGTATTGGCGGTCGCGAAAGCGAATGCTGCCATCGCCCTGGACGAGCTGGACGCGGTCGAAGATTCCGCCGCGCACGAAGCCCGAGCCCTTGAACGAATAGATTCCGTTGGCAGCGATCAGCAGTGCATGCTGGCCGGGCTCCAGCCGCGCGCGCAGGTTCTCGTATTCGGCATCGCCGAGCAGGCTCCGGCCGATGACCGCCACGCTGACCTCCGCCACGTAGAGGTCGATGAAGCGCGCCTCCGGGTCGTCGCTCTCGGGCCGCGCGGCGGCTTTCTCCTTGCCCGCAGCGGCGAAGTCGGCGGTCACCTCGCCGACGCTGAGATTGAGCCGGCGCACGGAGCCGTCGCCGATCAGGGTCATCCAGTCATCGACGCCCTCCTGGGAGGGGTCGAGCTCGCCCCGGGCCGGCGCGCCGGACGCCTGCTCCCCGCCGAGCCCGGCGAGGCCCAGCGCGCGGGCCATCCGCACCACCGAGCGGCGGATGGCGTCGTCGATCACCAGGATGGTGACCGTGGCGCCGGCGATGATGTCGAGCGAGCGGTCGCTGGCGTCCCGTTCCTCCAGGAACTCGCGCACGTTGCGCCCGACGTAGTCCGCGATGAAGCTCTTGATCCGCCGTTCGGGAATCCCGATCAGGACGATGGGTTCGTGGTGCTTGTGCAGCACGGCACCCGTGATCGTGCCCTCGGTGTCGAGCCCGATGAGGAGGTGAATCGGCTTGCCCGAATAGCCAACGGCGCCCGCGACATCGGTGTTGAGGAAGACGTAGCCACGTGGGGTCGTGCCTTCGAGCGCCTGCGCGCGGGGCGGCGCGCCCTCGACCGGGCCGAAGCGGTCGGCACCCGGCACGAGCTCGGCGGGCTCAATCTTGGCGAGGGCGCTG
Source organism: Rhodospirillales bacterium (assembly GCA_028818565.1). Taxonomy (GTDB): domain Bacteria; phylum Pseudomonadota; class Alphaproteobacteria; order UBA828; family UBA828; genus WTGU01. Next base: position 10,378 of record JAPPNV010000179.1, read on the forward strand.
CTGAGCTTGACGGCAGCGTGGGCGTCGCCGGCAACTTGAACGAGAAGCACCAGCAGAAGCAGAGATGCCGTCACGCCGCCCCCGAGAAGGACCGTGTGCGCCGCAGCTCTGCCGCGCCTCGCGCCGGAAAACGAACCCGCTGTCATGGCATCCGCGTTGTGGCGAGTGGGTGTTCGGCTCCCCAGGAGTGCGGCGACGAATTCCCTCAGGGCCAGTCTGAAGCGGGCATGCGCTGGCGCCTTGATCTGCGTCAACAGATGGGACGTGCGGTCTCGTTGCTCGCCTCTGATGGCGCCGTTAGGATGCCGCGCTTCGGAGCGAGAAGCCGGCGGGGAGGGACGGATTATGGGTAATGGCGGTACCAGGGTGGCGTTTCTCGGGCTCGGCGTGATGGGATTTCCCATGGCGGGGCACCTCGCGAAAGCTGGCCATGAGGTCACCGTTTACAACCGGACCGCTGCGAAGGCCACGCAGTGGACCGAGACCCACCAGGGCCGTGCCGCCCCGACTCCCGCCGCGGCCGCCGAGGGCGCGGAGATGGTGTTCGCCTGCGTCGGTGCCGATGACGATCTGCGCGCCGTCGTCTACGGCGAGGACGGTGCGCTCGCCGGCATGGCGGAAGGCGCCATCTTCATCGACCACACGACCGATTCCGCCGTCGTCGCCCGCGAAGTCTATGCCGCCGCCAAGGAGCGCGGCGTAGGCTTCCTCGACGCGCCGGTCTCCGGCGGCCAGGCGGGTGCGGAGAACGGCGTGCTGACCGTGATGGTGGGCGGCGACGAGGCCGATTTTGACCGTGCGCAGCCGGTCATCGACGCGTTCGCGCGCAACGTCACCCACATGGGACCGGCGGGAAACGGCCAGCTCACCAAGATGGTGAACCAGATCTGCATCGCGGGCGTGGTGCAGGGGCTTGCCGAGGCCCTCAACTTCGCCCAGCGCGCCGGCCTCGATGGCGAAACCGTGCTCCAGGTCATCTCAAAGGGTGCGGCGCAGTCCTGGCAGATGGAGAACCGGGGCTCGACCATGCTGAGGGGCGAGTTCGAGTTCGGCTTTGCCGTCGACTGGATGCGGAAGGACCTGGGCCTCTGTTTCGAGGAAGGCAAGAAGAACGGCGCGCTTCTGCCGATGTCGATGCTGGTGGATCAGTTCTACGCCCACGTCCAGCAGCGCGGCGGCAACCGCTGGGATACCTCCAGCCTGATCCACCTGTTGCAGAACATGTAGAGGCGCCGGCTACGCCGCTTCGATGTCGGTCAAGGCGAAGTCGTCGCCCTTGAACAGCAGCGGCTCGCCGGTCACCTCGGCGAGCGCATAGGCGAAGCAGTCGCCAAAGTTTAGCGCAGCCGGGTGATTGCCCTTGCCGAAGCGTCGCCAGGCTTGGCGGGCGGAATCGACATTTTCCAGTGTGACGGGCACGAGCTCGATCCTCGCTCTCTTGAGAAGAGCATCCAGTTCGTCCCCAGCCTTGGCGCCGCCCCTGCCTTCGACAACCATCGCTGACTCGAGCAACGCGACTGCTGACATGCGGCGGGGCCACGCATCAGCGATCGCATCCTCGAAGCGTTCCGCATCCGGCTCCTCAAACAGAATGGCGAGGATGGCCGAGCTATCGATAATCACTTGGGGAGACCCCGCTCGTCGTAGAGGAGGTCGCCGTGCTCCACGGCAGAGGGACCGGGTCCCAGTCGACTTGCGCAGCGCTTCGCGATGGCGCGCATGTCTCTGATCAGGGCATCCCTGTCTTGCTGCCTTTCTTCACGCTCCAGCCGCTCGCGAAGCGCGACCGTGATGGCGCCGGTCATGCTCTCGCCGGTGAGCTGCGCGAGCTCGCGGGCCAGCCGGCAGGTCTCGTCGTTCTTGATGTTGAGGCTCATCGTCGCCACCAGGGTAGAAAGAAATCCTTGCTTTCTACCCTAACGCGAAGGCAGGCCCGCGAGCAACGGTCGCGAACCTCCCTGCCCCTCAGCGGGCGGAGCGGACGAGCTCGCCGGTCTCGCCGTGGAACAAGTGGCAGCGGTCGGGATCGACCGCGAGGCTCACCCGCTCGCCGAGGGTGAACTGCGGCTGGCCTGGCGCCTGCACCTTGAGGATCTGCTCGCCCACGCTGACGTCGACGATGGTGAAAGCGCCGAGCGGCTCGACCTCGTAGATCGCGGCCTCGACCTCGCCGTTGACGCCGGCCGCACCGATCCCCAGATCTTCGGGTCGCACCGCGAGGGCCGCGGGCCCCTCCCACTCGGCACCCTCCAACGTGATCGAAAACGGGACGTTACGCCCCTCAAAGCGGCCACCGTTCCCGAGGGTGCCATCGACGAAGTTCATCGGCGGCGCGCCGATCAGCTCCGCCACGTAGCGGCTGTTCGGCAGGTTGTAGATCTCTGCCGGCGTGCCCACCTGGCGGATCTCGCCTTCCTCCATAACGGCGATGCGATCCGCAATCGACATCGCCTCTTCCTGGTCGTGGGTGACATAGACGATGGTGTGATGCAGCTCGCGTTGAAGGCGCTTGAGCTCGACGCGCATCTCCTCGCGGAGCCTGGCATCGAGCGCGGCGATCGGCTCATCCATGAGGAAAGCTGCAGGGTCGCGCACGAGCGCCCGGCCGATGGCGACGCGCTGGCGCTCGCCCCCACTCAGGTGCGCCGGCATCTTGTCGAGCAGCGGCGTGATGTGCAGGGTCTCCGCCACCTCGACCACCCGCGCCTTGATCGCGGCCTTCTCGAGCTTGCGCTCCACCAGCGGGAAGGCGAGGTTCTGCCCGGCGGTCATATGCGGGAAAAGCGCGAGGTTCTGGAACACCATCGCGAGATTGCGCTCCTTCGGCCCCTGATCGACGACCGGCGCGTCGCCGATAATGATCTCGCCCTCGTCCGGCGCCACCAACCCGAGCAGGAGACGCAGGATCGTCGTCTTGCCCGAGCTCGGCGGGCCGAAGATGCAGAAGAACTCGTTGTCCTCGACAACGAGGTCGATGTCCTTCACGGCGACGGTCTTGCCGTAGGACTTGCTCGTGTTCCTCAGTTCGAGCTGGGCCATGGCGCTGTCGGAGCTCTCCCCTGGGCCAGTGACGGAGGGCGGGCCGCGCTAAGCGCGACCCAGCGCCTCGCCGGTCTCCGCATCGAACAGGTGGCACTTGCCCGGCGGCAGTACCGCCTTCACCCGGGCGCCAAGCTCGATGCCGTATTGCTTGCCCTCGGCGATCTTCATCCGGCGTTCGCCGGCTGCGAGGTGAACGATGGTGCGTGGGCCGATGGGCTCGACGAATGTCACGGTCGCCTCGATGCCGGGGCCGGTATGACCCGTCGGCTCGATCTCGAGGTCCTCCGGCCGGGCGCCGAAGATCACCCCGGCATCGCGCGCCGCATCGCAGCGCCGCTTGAGCGCGCCGTCTTCCACGGCCGCGCTGCCACCCTCGCCGAAATCAAGCGCATAGCTGCCGTCTCCGCCGGTGAGCCTGCACGGCACCAGATTCATGCTGGGGCTGCCCATGAAATTGGCGACGAAGACGTTGCGGGGCTCGTTGTAGACCTCGATGGGCGAGCCGTACTGCTGCAGCACGCCCAGGTCCATCACGGCGATCCGGTCGGCGAGGCTCATCGCCTCGATCTGGTCGTGGGTCACGTAGACCATGGTCTGCTGGAACTGGTGCTGCAGGTGCTTGAGCTCGGTCCGCATGAAGGCGCGGAAGGCCGCATCGAGATTGCTCAGCGGCTCGTCCAGCAGAAAGATCTCCGGCTCGGTGATGGCCGAGCGGCCGATCGCGACCTTCTGCAGCTCGTTGACGCTGAGCTTCGCGGTGGGCCAATCGATGCGGTCCTCGAGGCGCATGAGCTGAGCCATGGCGGCCACACGCTGCGCGACCTCGGCCCTGGGCACGCCCCGCACCTTCAGCCCGAACGCCAGATTCTCGCGCACCGAGAGGTGGGTGAAGATGGCATAGTTCTGAAACACGAACCCGACCTTGCGCCGGTTGGCCGGCACCGTGCGCATGTCGCGGCCGTCGAACAGGATCTGCCCTTCGGACGGCGTCTCGATGCCGGCGATCATGTTCATTGTCGTGGTCTTGCCGCAGCCCGACGGCCCGAGCAGGGCCACGAACTCCTTGTCCCTGATTTCGAGATCGAGCGTGGCGACCGCAGTCAGGTCGCCGAAGCGCTTGGTCAGGCTGGCAAGCGTGATTGACGCCATGGCTCTTCTCTAGTGGCGGCCGCGAGCCTCGATCGGCCAGATGTCGACCAGGGTCTCGCCACGCACGCAGTGGTAGTGGTCGTAGAGGTTCACGGTGGGGTCGCAGTGCGGCACGATGCATTCCAGCGCCGCGCCGATCTTGAGCCGCTCATTGGCGCTCGCGAAGACGATGCGCCCGTGCTCGTCACCGAAGTGCTCGTAGTGCGCGCCGATGGGCACGCCGGTGTGGAAGCGCGGCAGCGGCCCGTCGGTGGCGAAGCACTTGAGGCCGGCGTCCATGGTCGCGCTGCCGTCGTGGCTGGCGGAAACCACGGTCGAGCGGACGAAGAGCGCGGGCTCGAAGCGCCACTCGCCGCCGTCCCGCGCCTGCACGTCGAGATACTCGACGTCCATCACCGCGTAGGAGCCGACCTGGAGCTCGGTCATCAGCCCGATCTCCGTGTCGATATCGTGGGTGCCGGTGCCGGCGCCGCTGACGATCGGCACCTCCATGCCTTGCCCGACCAGCCGGTCCCGCGCCTCGCGGAGCGGCGCGAGATCGCCGTGGGAGGTCGACCGGCGGTCCCCGAAATCCTCGATGTGCTGGACGTGCCCGGCATAGCCCTGAAGCCCGCGGAAGCGCAGGCTCTCGCTCGCGTCCGCGACCTCCGCCAGCGCCACCGCCGTCTCCGCGTCGCGCGCGCCGGTTCGGTGCAGCCCGACATCGACATCGATCACCACGTCCAGCACGAACCCGGATGCTGCAGCAGCGCTCTCCAGCGCGCGCAGATTGTCCATGTCGTCGGCCGACACCATGAGCGATTCATGGGCATGGCGGAGCGCCATGAGGCGGTTGATCTTGGCGGGCGCCACGATCGGCGAGGTGACGAGCAGCCCCTTGATCCCCCCTGCCGCCAGCGCCTCGGCCTCGCCGAGCGTCGCGCAGCAGATGCCGAGCGCGCCGGCCTCCAGCTGGCGGCGGGCGATCTGCACGCTCTTGTGGGTCTTCGCGTGAGGGCGGACGGCGACGCCCTGCTCCGCCGCGTAGGCCGCCATCGTGGCGATGTTGCGCTCCATCGCGTCGAGGTCGAGCACCAGAGCGGGCGTAATCAGGCGGGCCCGAGACTCGCGCTCGTCGATCAGAGACTCGTTCGGTCCAAGCGCCGCTGACGTGGTCATCCCAGCCCCCCATCGCCCCGCTGCGCTTCCTTGCCCCGCCGCACGGCTGCGCGGCGGGAGGCACAGTCCGGGCGCCTATCATCCGCATACCGGCGCGCCCTGCCAATAGGATATGTTGCGCACGGACGAAGACCGAGCGAACGGAGAGAACGCATGAAGGTGGTGATTACGGGGGGCCTGGGCTTTCTGGGACTGAGACTGGCGCGGACGCTGCTTGACAGGGGCACGCTGACCGGCGCCTCCGGCGAGCAGGAGCCGATCGACGAGTTGATCCTCTTCGACGCCGTCGTGCCCGAGCAACCGCCCGCCGGCCTCGACGACGAGCGGGTCGAGATGGTCGCGGGCGACGTCTCCGACGGCGAGACGGTGCGCGCGCTCGTCGCGGGCGATTCGCTCTCGGTCTTCCACTTCGCGTCCGTTGTCAGCGCCGGCGCCGAGCAGGACTTCGACCTCGCGCTGGCCGTCAACCTGACCGGCGGCCTCAACGTCCTCGACGCCTGCCGCGCCGCACCGGGGCTGCCGCGCCTCGTCTTCACCAGCAGCATCGCGGTCTACGGCGGCAACGCGCTGCCCGAGACGATCTCCGACACGACCAAGATCACGCCGCAGGGCACCTATGGCGTCACCAAGGTCATCAACGAGCACCTGGTGGCCGACTACACCCGCAAGGGCTGGCTGGACGGCCGCGGCGGCAGACCGCCCACCGTGATCGTGCGGCCGGGCAAGCCCAACAAGGCGGCCTCCGGCTTCGCCAGCGGACTTTTCCGCGAGCCGCTGGCGGGCATCGACCACGCGCTCCCGGTCAGCCGGGAGACGCGCATCGTCCTCGGTGGCTACCGCACGATCGTGGAGAGCCTCGTCGCCCTGCACGAGGTGCCGAGCGCGGCGCTCGGCGACGACCGCACCATCAACCTGCCCTCCTTCTCGGCGACGGCGGGGGAAATGGTGGCTGCGCTGGAGCGGGTGGGCGCGGGCCGCAACCTCGGCGCCGTCATTGACACGCCCGATGAGGCGATACAGAGGCTGGTCGGCTCCTGGCCGGCCTACGCGAAGGCCGACCGCGCGGCCGCCCTAGGCCTGCCCCGGAACCCGCCGCTCGACGAGGTGGTGCGCCAGTACATCGAGGACTACGTGGATCGCTGACCCGCCCCTCACGCCGCCGCCGCGCTCCAATGTTGCGGTCCCCCTCATGCAGCGTCTGCGCCGCGAGTGAGACAGACAGACAGCGTTTTGAGCGGGACAAGTGGGATAGGCGGGATAAATGGGATCCTGCTTATCCATGACACTCCGCCGTGAAGAGGGTATGTTCTCAATATGTTCC
>JAPPNV010000204.1 GCA_028818565.1 Rhodospirillales bacterium
CCGCCAGCGTGCCGACGTGGACCGCCACGTCCATGACCAGCCCCTGGTCCTGCCACCCGGTGACGAACGGCACGAGCACCAGATGCCCGGAAGAGCTCACCGGCAGAAACTCGGTGATGCCCTGAATGATCGTGATGACGACGATATGAAGGAACGGCACGGGCGTGCTGCTGCCTCAGTGTCGACCGACTCGGGCCGCGGCGCGCTTATACCATCGCTGGCCAGATCAGGCACGACGAGCCGCTGACGACATATCGTCGCGTTTCGACACTAAAATGCTGCGAAACTTTGGTCGGACCGCTCGACCTGAAATTCGACTCGGCGTCCCTCGCGCATTTTAGACAGTTATACTGCCTTATAACGCCGAATTGTCTGGCACATGTATCGGCTTGCCGCTATAGTACACAGGAGCAACAGCGCAAGACCGGCGCCGACAGCGGCTGCCACGCCGAAACCCTGGGGAGAGAGCGCGTGGGCGCAGGAATGCTCAAATTCGTGACGCTGGAGCAAGAGCACCCGGACAAGCGGGCGCCGGCGCTCCGCCGCCGCGACTGGGGCGAGGTCTATGAGGACTTCCAGCCCGAGGCGGCGGCCGACCAGGCCGCGCGCTGCTCTCAGTGCGGGGTCCCCTTTTGTCAGATTCACTGTCCGGTCTCGAACAACATCCCCGACTGGCTGATGCTGACGGCCGAAGGGCGGTTGGAAGAGGCCTACGAAATTTCGTCGGCGACCAACAACATGCCCGAGATCTGCGGTCGCATCTGCCCGCAGGATCGCCTCTGCGAAGGCAACTGCGTGATCGAGAAGGGCTTCGAGTCGGTCACCATCGGCGCCGTGGAGCGCTACATCACCGACACCGCCTTCCGCAACGGCTGGGTCAAGCCGCCGAAGCCCAGGGCGGAGCGGCCGCAGTCGGTGGGCATCGTCGGTGCCGGCCCCGGTGGCCTGACGGTCGCCGAGGAGCTGCGCCGCATGGGCTACCAGGCCCATGTCTACGACCGCTACGACCGGGTCGGCGGACTGCTGATCTACGGAATTCCGAACTTCAAGCTGGAGAAGACCATCGTTCAGCGCCGGGCCGACCTGCTGATCGAGGGCGGCGTTCACATGCACCTCAACGTCGAGGTCGGGCGCGACTGTTCGCTCGCGGAGCTGCGAGCGCAGCACGAGGCAGTCGTGATCGCGACCGGCGCCTACAAGGCGCGCGACGTGTCGCTGCCGGGGATCGGCCTCGGCAACATCTTTCAGGCGATGGACTACCTCACCGCGAGCAACCGCAAAGGCTTGGGCGATGCGGTGCCGGCCTTCGACGACGGCACGCTGGACGCCAGCGGCAAGAATGTCGTGGTCGTCGGCGGCGGCGACACGGCGATGGACTGCGTGCGCACGGCGGTGCGCCAGGGGGCGCGCTCGGTGCGCTGCCTCTACCGGCGGGACCGCGTGAACATGCCGGGCTCGATGCAGGAAGTGCGCCACGCCGAGGAGGAGGGCGTCGAGTTCGTCTGGCTGTCTGCGCCTGAGGCCGTGCTCGGCGATGCAACGGTCGAAGGCGTGCGCGCGGTGCGCATCCACCTCGGCGTCGCCGACGCGAGCGGGCGGCAGACGCCCCAGCCAATCCCGGGCTCGAGCTATTCCATCGATGCCGACCTGCTCATCAAGGCGCTCGGCTTCGACCCCGAGGACCTGCCAACCTTCTTCGGCGAGCCCACGCTGAAGACGACGCGCTGGGGCACGCTGCTGATCGACTGGCGCACCATGATGACCAACCTCGACGGCGTCTTCGCCATCGGCGACATCGTGCGCGGCGCCTCCCTGGTGGTGTGGGCGATCAAGGACGGGCGCGATGCCGCGCGCTCCATTCACCGCTACATCCAGGCGAACGCGGACGAACGCGATGGCGTGAGGGAGGCAGCCGCATGAAGGAGCGACAGCACCATCCCCATGCCGCCGAGGCCGGTCAGGGCTTCGGCCTCTACGACCCCTCCTTCGAGCACGATTCCTGCGGGGTCGGGCTGATCGCCGCGCTCGACGGCACACCGCGGCGCGATGTGGTCGAGGCCGGCATCGCGGCGCTCAAGGCCGTGTGGCACCGGGGTGCGGTCGACGCCGACGGCAAAACCGGCGATGGCGCCGGCATCCATGTCGAGATTCCGCAGGACTTCTTCCGGGAGCATATAGAGGCAACGGGCCAAAGCCCGAAAGGCGGTCGGTTGGCCGTCGGCATGGTGTTCCTGCCCAAGACCGATCTCGGCGCGCAGGACCTCTGCCGCAGCATCGTCGAGACCGAAATCCTCCGCTTCGGCCACGGCATCGTGGGCTGGCGCCAGGTACCGATCGATTCCTCGGTGATCGGGGAGAAGGCGAACGCCGCCCGGCCCGAGATCGAGCAGGTGATGATCGTCAACCGGCGCGGTGTCGACGACGACCAGTTCGAGATCGACCTCTACATCATCCGCCGGCGCATCGAGAAGCAGGTTCTCGACCGTCACATCACCGGCTTCTACATCTGCTCCCTCTCGTGCCGCTCGCTCATCTACAAGGGCATGTTCCTGGCCGAGCAGCTGACGGCGTTTTATCCGGACCTGCTCGACGAGCGCTTCGTGTCGCGCTTCGCGATCTTCCACCAGCGCTATTCGACCAACACCTTCCCCACGTGGCGGCTGGCTCAACCCTTCCGCATGCTCGCCCACAACGGCGAGATCAACACGATTCGCGGCAACAAGAACTGGATGGCGAATCACGAGACGCGCGCTGCGAGCGATGTCTTCGGCGCCCACAACAGCGAGCTCTTTCCGCTGATCGAGCCGGAATCGTCGGATTCCATGGCGCTCGACGCCGTGCTCGAAGGCGTGGTGCGGGCCGGGCGCTCGGTGCCGGCGGCCCACAGCCTGCTAATCCCCGACGCCTGGTCCAAGAAGCAGGACATGCCGGCCCACCACCGCGCCTTCTACAACTTCTGCAATTGCGTGATGGAGCCGTGGGACGGCCCGGCGGCCATCGCCGCGACCGACGGCACCTGGATCCTCGCCGGAATGGACCGCAACGGGCTTCGCCCCATGCGCTACAGCGTCACCGCCGACGGCATGCTCGTCGTTGGCTCCGAGGCCGGCATGGTGCCCATCGCACCCGAGCGGATTACCGAGAACGGGCGCCTCGGCCCCGGTCAGATGATCTGCGTCGATCTCTCCGAAGGCCGCCTCTATCACGACCGCGAAATCAAGGACATGCTGGCCGAGGCCAAGCCATACGCGGCATGGGTCGCAGACGTGGTCGACGCGAGTGCGCTGGTCTCCGGCACGGCGGCGCCCCGCATGCTCTCGCGCGACGAGCTCCGGCTGCGCCAGCGCATGGTGGGCTATTCCATGGAGGAGCTCGAACTGGTGCTCCATCCCATGGTGGAAGACAGCAAGGAGCCGACGGGCTCGATGGGCGATGACACGCCGCTCGCCGTGCTCTCGGGTCAGTATCGGGGGCTGCACCACTACTTCCGCCAGATGTTCGCGCAGGTGACCAACCCGCCGATCGATTCCCTGCGCGAATACAGCGTGATGAGCCTGCTCACACGGCTCGGCAACATGGGCAACATCTTCGCCGGCGAGCCCGAGCAGACCGCGCTGCTGCAACTGGATTCGCCGGTCCTCACCAACGGCGAGTTCAAAGGCTTGACCGAGCTTCTGGGCGAAAAGGCGGTGTGGATCGACTGCAGCTTCGACGCGTCCACCGGACGCGGCCGGCTTACCGAGGCGATGGAGCGCATTCGCGGGCAGGCGGAGGAAGCCGTGCGCGGCGGCGCGACCCACCTGATCCTCACTGACGAGCACGTCTCGGAGGAGCGCGCACCGATTCCCATGATCCTCGCGGCCGGCGGAGTTCACAGCCACCTGGTACGCCAACGGCTCAGAACCTTCACCTCGATCAACGTGCGCGCCGCGGAGTGCCTCGACGTCCACTATTTCGCCGTCCTGATCGGAGTGGGCGCGACCTCGATCAACCCCTATCTCGCGCTCGAAAGCCTGGCCGACAGGCAAGAACGCGGGCTCTTCGGCAACCGCAGCCTGGCAGACTGCGAGGACCGCTACCGCAAGGCGGTGGATGCGGGGCTGCTCAAGATCCTCTCCAAAATGGGCATTTCGGTGCTGAGCTCATACCGGAGCGGTTACAACTTCGAGTCCGTGGGCCTCAGCCGGGCTCTGGTCGCCGATTTCTTCCCCGGCATGACGGCCCGGCTCTCCGGCATCGGGCTCAGCGGCATCAAGCGTCGCGTGCTGCGCCAACACCGCAAGGCCTACGAGGAAAGCCCAGTGGTGCTGCCGGTGGGCGGTCTCCTGAAGTACCGCCGCTCGGGCGAGTTGCACGCCTTCGACGGGCCGCTGATCCATATGCTCCAGTCGGCGCTCGCGGCCGACTCTTACGCGACGTACAAGAAGTACGCCGAGGGCGTTTACGCCCTGCCGCCGATCCAGATCCGCAACCTCCTCGGCTTCGAGTCCGACAGGCCGGAGATCGGGCTCGACGAAGTGGAGTCGATTACTCAGATCCGCAAGCGCTTCAGCAGCGGCAGCATGTCGCACGGCGCGCTCTCCAAGGAAGCGCACGAGACGCTGGCCATCGCCATGAACCGCATCGGGGCTGCGTCCTGCAGCGGCGAGGGCGGCGAGGCACGCGAACGCTTCGAGCCGCGCGACAACGGCGACAATGCGTCATCCGCGACCAAGCAGATCGCGTCCGCCCGCTTCGGCGTCACCGCGGAATATCTGAACCACTGTCGCGAGATCGAGATCAAGATGGCGCAAGGCGCGAAGCCGGGCGAAGGCGGCCAACTGCCAGGCTTCAAGGTGTCGGAGGAGATCGCCAAGCTGCGCCACTCGACGCCGGGGGTGACGCTCATCTCGCCGCCGCCGCACCACGACATTTACTCGATCGAGGACCTCGCCCAACTCATCTACGACCTGAAGCAGATCAACCCGAACGCAAGGGTCACGGTCAAGCTCGTGGCCGAGGCCGGCATCGGTACCATTGCCGCGGGCGTCGCCAAGGCGAAGGCCGACGTGGTCCTGGTCTCGGGCCACGACGGCGGCACCGGTGCCTCGCCCCAGAGCAGCGTGAAATACGCCGGCGTGCCCTGGGAAATGGGTCTCGCCGAGGTGCATCAGGTACTCACCCTCAACCGCCTGCGCCACACCGTGACGCTCCGGGTCGACGGCGGCATCAAGACCGGCCGCGACGTGGTCACCGCTGCCATGCTGGGGGCCGAGGAATTCGGCGTCGGCACCACCTCGTTGGTCGCGATGGGCTGCATTCTGGTGCGCCAGTGCCACAGCAACACCTGTCCGGTCGGCGTTTGTACGCAAGACCCGGCGCTCCGCGCCAAGTTCGAGGGCACGCCGGAGAAGGTGGTCAACCTGTTCACCTTCATCGGCGAGGAGGTGCGTGAGATTCTCGCGTCGCTCGGGGTTGCGACGCTCGACGAAATCGTCGGCCGCACGGACCTCCTGCGCCAGGTCAGCCGCGGCAGTGCCGACCTCGACGACCTCGATCTCAACCCGCTGCTCGCCCAGGCGGACCCCGGCGGCCACCCTCGCCACTCCACGCGCAAGGGACGGATCGAGGTGCCCGGCACTCTCGACGAGCAGATCATCAGCGACGCCGACGATGCCCTGGAAGTGCCGGAGAAGATGCAGCTCGCCTACACGATGAGCAACACCCACCGCACCATCGGGGCCAAGCTCTCTTCTCACCTGACCCGCCGCTTCGGCATGTCGGGGCTGCCGCCGGACTACTTCACGGTGAGCTTGCGCGGCTCCGCCGGCCAGTCGCTCGGCGCCTGGGCCGTCCAGGGCCTCAAGATCGTGGTGAGCGGCGACGCCAACGACTATGTGGGCAAGGGACTCTCCGGCGGCACCATCGTCCTGCGCCTGCCGACCTCGAGCCCGCTCGCCTCGAACGAGAACACGATCATCGGCAACGTCGTCCTTTACGGTGCGACCGGCGGAAAGCTGTTCGCCGCCGGCCAGGCGGGCGAGCGCTTCTGCGTGCGCAATTCGGGCGCCCGCGCCGTGGTGGAGGGCTGCGGCTCTAACGGGTGCGAATACATGACCGGTGGCATTGCAGTCATCCTCGGGCCGGTGGGCGACAACTTCGCCGCCGGCATGACCGGCGGCATGGCCTTCGTCTACGACCCAGACGCCACCTTCGAGCGGCGGGTCAACGCCGACACGGTGGTCTGGCAACGCATCGCCAGCGCCCACTGGGAACGCGAGTGCCGGGCTCTGGTCGAGGAGCACCATGCCGAGACCCGCTCACGCTACAGCGAACGCCTGCTCGCCGACTGGACCCTGGAGATCGGCAACTTCTGGCAGATCTGCCCGCGGGAGATGATTTCCCGCCTGTCCCACCCGCTGGTCGACGAGGCGCAAGCCGAAATCGCCTGAGCCGGTCGCAGACAGGGCCGCAAGCGGGCGGAGGCGCGACGCATGAGCCCTGCAAGCGAGGCGCTTCGGTCGCCCGAGGACGTCGCGGCACTTCGGCAAGACCGCTGGCAGCTCCAGCGGGACTACGTCATCCGCCAATCGCCCTTCTTCGCCCGGCTCTGGGCCGGACGCTCAGTGCCGAAGCGGCTGGAGGACCTGGCAGCGCTACCCCTCTGCGACAAGGCGATGCTGCGCGAGTCCCAGGCCGCGCATCCGCCCTTCGGCGACTACCTCGCAGCCGTGCGCGAGTTCGTGATCCGCCTGCATCGCACCTCCGGCACCACAGGTCAGGCCATGAACATCGCCCAGACGGAGGCTGACACGGCGCAAACAGCCGAGGTCGGCGCGCGCTGCTTCCAGGCCGCCGGGCTGACCACCGGTACGCTCACGGTCCACTGCCTCAACTACCGGATGTGGATGGGCGGCGTGAGCGACCACCTCTCCCTCGAAGCCGCAGGTGCGACCGTGATTCCCTTCGGCGCAGGCGAGAGCCAGCTGCTGATACGCACGATCCTCGATCTGAAGGTCCGTGTGATCCACTGCACGCCCTCCTACCCCGCCGCACTGGAGCGGACGATCGCGGAACACTTCCCCGGCCTCGCGCCGCGCGACCTGGGGCTCACGCTCGGTCTCTTCGGCGGCGAGGCGGGCCTTGACGACCCGAGCTTCCGCGGGCGTCTGGAATCCGTCTGGGGCTTCACCGCACGCAATGCCAATTACGGCGTCTCGGACGTGTTCAGCAATTTCGCGAGCCAGTGCTGGGCCAACAACGACCTGCACTTCCTGGGCGAGGACGTGCTGTACCCGGAGCTGATCGAGCCGGAGAGCGGCAAGCCGGTGCCGTGGCGGGAGGGTGCGAGCGGAGAGCTGGTCCTGACGCACCTGAAACGCGAAGCGCAGCCGCTGGTGCGCTTCCGCACAAACGACGTGATCGTCATCACGGGCACAGGCATGTGCACCTGCGGGCGCAAAGCGACCCGCTTCCGCGTTCTGGGGCGCAGCGACGACATGGTGGTGATACGCGGCGTCAACATTTTCCCGACCGCCGTCGGCGGCGTGATCGCCGGCTTCGACGCGCTCTCGGGCGAATTCCGCATCCGGCTCAGAGGGAGCGGACCCTACGATCGGTTGCCGGTGGAGACCGAACTGGCGGAAGGCGCAGAGGCCTCGGGCACGCTGGCCGCTCAGGTGGAAGAGGCGCTCAAGGGGACGCTCCGCGCCTCTGCCAGCGTGACCCTGCTGCAGCCTGGTGCGCTGCCGCGCACCGGCGGCAAGACACAGCGGCTGATTCGGGAGGATTGACGATGGCGGGCACCGTGCTCACCGGCGTGACGGCGGGAGTCGCCACGCTCACGCTAAACCGGCCTGAGCGGCTCAACGCGCTCAACGACGCGCTGCTCGCCGATCTCTCAGCGGCACTCGACACAGCGCTTGCCGACGATGCGGTGGGGGCGCTGGTCCTGCGCGGGGCGGGGCGCGCTTTCTGCTCGGGCGACGATCTCAAGGAGATTGAGAACCAGACCGCCGGCGAAGCGGAGACCCGGGCCTTCATCGAGGCGATCCAGGAGGTCTCGCGCCGGCTCGTGCTGGGCGACAAGATGGTGGTCGGCGCGATCCACGGCTGGGCCGTGGGCGGCGGGTTGGAATGGGCGATCAACTGCGACCTCGCCGTGTTCGGCGAGGGTACCAGGTGTTTCTTTCCCGAGATCAAGTGGGGCATGTTCCCGACCGGCGGCGTTACGGCGATCCTGCCGCGCATCGTGGGGCTGGCGAAGACCCGCGAACTGCTCCTGCTCGGCGAAACCTTCAACGCCGCGGAGGCGCACGAGATGGGCCTGGCCTGGCGCGTGGTGCCGGACGATGCGGTGTTCGAGACGGCGCACGAGGCGGCCGCGCGAATCGCCGCCCTGCCGCAGGGAGCGGTGCGCGAGCTCAAGCGGGTGCTCAACCGGGCGGGCGGCTTCGATATCGAGGGTGCGCTCGCGCTGGAGACCGAGGCAACGGTGCGGCGCTTCCGCGACCCCGAGACGGCCGAGCGTGTGAAAGACTTCGGCGGCTGAGGGAAGCGGCGAGGGCAAGGGTGCCGTTAGACGTGACCGACCAGAGTGAATCCAGAAGACTTACTCGTGACTAGAGCACGATCCGATCAGGTTGGATCATATCCGGCGGCTTTGAAGTAGTTCTGGCACTGTTGGGGCTTGAAGGTTTCGAGGATGCGAGCGATGGCGGCCCACAGGCCTTCGACGGTACGCTCGGCGGCCTTGCGCAAGGAGGCCTTGAGCTTGGAGAAGGCCATCTCGATGGGATTGAGATCGGGGCTGTAGGGCGGCAGGAAGCGGAGTTCTGCGCCGACGGCCTCGATCCTCTCTCGAACCCTCGCTCCTTTGTGGCTGGAGAGGTTGTCCATGATGACGATGTCGCCAGTGCGCAGTTCGGGGACCAGAACCTTTTCGACGTAGGTCTCGAAGGCCAGACGGTTGATCGGCCCGTCGAGCACGAAGGGCGCGATCATGCCTCTTAGCGTGAGCCCGGCCACGAAGGTTGAAGTCTTCCAATGGCTGTGCGGCCGGCCCATGTGCAGGCGTTGGCCTCTGGGCGAGCGGCCGTGGGTGCGGGCCATATTGGTCTTGGCCCAGGTCTCGTCGATGAAGACCAGGCGTGCCGGATCGAGTTCGGCTTGGCCGTCGCGCCACGCTCGCCGTCGCTCAAGCACGTCAGGGCGGTCCTGCTCGCTGGCGTGGCCGGTCTTCCTCTTGCGTGTCATCCCGTGGCGGACGAGGAAGCGCTGGATCGTGCCATAGCCGAAGCCCAGCCCGCGCCTGGAAAGCAGGCGGCGCAGTTCCTCGATGGTGATGTCCGGGGTCTCGGCAAGCACGCCAAGGATGAGGGCGCGATGCGCTTCGATGCGGCCGGAGCGACGGTCTCCGCCCAAGGCTCTCGGACCGGGATCGCCCTGCACCTGTGCCCGCCTGCGCCAGCGACTGATGCTCGCCGCGCTCACACCGAAGCGAGCCGCAGCCGCCCGATGGCTCATGCCCTCAGAGACCGCCGCCAGGACACGAAGCCTAAGATCAAGGGAAAGTGCTCTCGACATGTCTGCCGGCCTCCTTCCCGGCAGACATGTGAATCACAAACGCAAGACTTTGGGAATTCCTTTCGATTCAATCAGATAGGATCGCGCTCTAGAATGCCCCCACTTGCTTCTGGCGCTCCCAGAATTGCACTAGTTCGTGCAGCAACCTATCTGCCGACTCTTGGCGGTTGCCCGCAAGAGTTACGTTCAAGGGTCTAGCAAAGCCGTCACTAAAGCCTGACGAAAACCCACTTTGAACTGTGGTGTCAGCTCTCTGCGCGAAATGCTTTGTACCGTTACAAATTCTTCTTGCTGTTTCAAAAAATACACACATGTGTTTATCAGTTGGATAAGTTTCTAGAAAGTGTTCTTGGCTGAACGCGCAACAATGAACCCATTCGTACATATGATAAACTAACATAAACGTGAGCAATGCGGCACGCGATGAGGAGTTCTTTTTCAGGAATTCCTGATATTGAGGCAGAACCATGTTATTTAGAAAGTCATTAGCATCGTGAATACCGAAACTAGACTTATGTCTCATCGTGCACCTACTCCTACGTCGAAGCGAAGGCTTCGAGGCGCCCGTCGGCGATCGCGGCGCGCAGATCGGCCATCAGCCGCTGATAGACGTGGAGGTTGTGCTGGCTCAGCAGGATGGGGCCGAGCATCTCGCCGGTGCGAAACAGGTGGTGGACGTAGGCGCGGCTGTAGTCCGCGCACGTGGGACAGGCGCAGGCGGGATCGACCGGCGACGGGTCCTCGGCATGGGCCGCGTTCCGCATGTTGAGGGTGCCGCTCGAGGTGTAGGCGCGCGCGGTGCGGCCCGAGCGGGTCGGCAGCACGCAGTCGAACATGTCGATCCCGCGGCGGACCGCCTGAACGATGTCGTCCGGCGTGCCCACCCCCATCAGGTAGCGGGGCCGCGCCGCCGGCAGCGCGCCCTCGAGCCCGTCTAGCACCGCCAGCATTTGCGCCTGCCCTTCGCCCACCGCGAGCCCGCCCACGGCGTAGCCGTCAAAGCCGATTTCGGTCAGCGCCGCCGCCGATTCCGCCCGCAGCGCCGGGAAGATGCTCCCCTGCACGATGCCGAAGAGCCCGTAGCCCGGCCTCTGCACGAACGCCTCCTTGCAGCGCGCAGCCCAGCGCATGGAGCGCCGCATCGACTGCGCGGCTTCATCCTCGGTAGCCGGATAGGGCGTGCACTCGTCCAGCACCATGGTGATATCGGTGTCCAGCGCATGCTGGATTTCCACGGCGCCCGCCGGCGTCAGATGATGGCGCGAGCCGTCGGTGTGTGCGCGGAAGACTACGCCGTCCTCCTGCACGGTACGGAGCTGGGCGAGCGACATCACCTGGAAGCCGCCCGAATCGGTGAGGATCGGTCCGGGCCAGTTCATGAATTCGTGCAGTCCGCCGAGGCGGGCGATGCGGTCTGCGCCAGGGCGGATCATCAAGTGATAGGTGTTGGCGAGCACGATCTCTGCGCCGCTCGCCCTCACGACATCGACCGTGAGCCCCTTGACCGCCGCCTGGGTACCCACCGGCATGAAGGCGGGCGTGTGCACTGGCCCGTGAGCGGTCTCCAGCCGGCCGAGCCTGGCGCGGCCGTCGGTCGCCTCCACGGTGAAGGCGAGGCTCACGCTGCCTCCCCGCGCGCGAGCAGACAGGCATCGCCGTAGGAATAGAAGCGATAGCCTGCGGTCAGCGCCTCCGCATAGGCCGCCTTCATCCGCTCGGTGCCGGCGAAGGCGCAGACCAGCATGAAGAGCGTCGAGCGGGGCAGGTGAAAGTTGGTCAGCATCAGGTCGACCCTCTTGAAGCGATAGCCCGGCTCGATGAAGAGATTGACCTCGCCGGTGAACGCCTCGACGGTTCCGTCGCGCCGGGCCGCGCTTTCCAGCAGCCTGACGACGGTGGTACCGACCGCGACGATGCGCCCGCCGGCCGCGCAGCAACGGTTGATGGCGGCGGCCGTGTCACGCGTGAGCACGCAGGTCTCGCTGTGCATCGGGTGATCGGCAGTGTCCTCGACCGAGACCGGCAGGAACGTGCCGGCGCCGACGTGGAGGGTGACGAAACGTCGCTCAACGCCGCGCGAGTCGATGGCCTGCAGCAAACGGTCGGTAAAATGCAGGCCCGCCGTCGGCGCGGCGACGGCGCCTTCCTCACGGGCGAATACGGTCTGGTAGTCATCGCGGTCGCGCTCATCCGCGTCGCGGCGGACGTAGGGCGGCAGCGGCATGACGCCGTGGCGTTGCAGCGCATCGGCGAGCGCCCTGCCGCCCCGATCGAAAACCAGGCTCACCTCGGGCCCGTCGCGCGCCTCGACCGTGGCCGAAAACACGTCGGCAAAGGCGATCAGGTCGCCCGGCCGGAGCCGCCGCGCGGGCTTGGCGAACGCCAGCCAGCGGTCGTCGCCCAAGCATTGGTGCAGGGTGAGCTCGACCCGCGCCTCGCCCCTCACGCCCGAAAGGCGCGCCGGGATCACCCGCGTGTCGTTGAAGACCATCATGTCGCCGGGCCGCAGAAGGGACGGGAGATCCGCGACGCCGCGGTGGACGAGGCCGGCGGTCAGGTCCAGAAGCCGCGCCGAATCGCGCGGGCGGGCGGGGCGCGTCGCGATCGCCTCGCGTGGAAGGTCGAAATCGAAGGCGTCGACCCGCACCGATGGCCGCCGGCGCCACCGGCCTCAGCGAGAGGCCGTCCCGAACCGCTCGGCGAGGCGCTGGGCGATGAGCGGCGAGACAAAGCTCGATACGTCGCCGCCCAGGGAGGCGATCTCCTTGACCAACTTGGAGGCGATGAAGTGATGCCGCTCCGAAGCCATCAGGAATACGGTCTCCACATCCTGGTCGAGCCTGGAATTCATGCCTGCCATCTGGAACTCGTACTCGAAGTCGGAGACGGCCCGGAGCCCGCGCACGATGACCGTGGCGCCGACCTCATGGACGAAGTGCATGAGAAGGCTGTCGAAGCTGCGCACCTCCAGCTGCGGCGGCTCGAGCCCGAGCGCCGCGAGGTCCTGCTGGGTGAGCGCCACCCGCTCGTCCACGTCGAACAGCGGGTTCTTGCCCGCGTTGACGGCAACCGCCACGACCAACCTGTCGACCACCCGGAGCGCGCGCCTGATGATGTCCTGATGGCCCGTGGTGATCGGGTCGAAGGTTCCGGGATAGAGGCCGACCCGCTCAACCATCTTGTGCCGCTCCAGCGTTCGCTTCCGCCTCGCCGGCCGCGCCGTTGCCGTTCACGTCGGCGAGCCGCGCCGCGGACACCACCCGCTCGCCCTTGCCCAGCCGGAATATGGTCACGCCCCGCGTGTCTCTGCCCGCCCTCCTGATGCCTTTCACCGGGCAGCGGATCAGCTGACCGCCGTCGGTCACCAGCATGATTTCGTCCTGGTCAGCCACAGGGAAAGCCGCAACGACCTCGGTCTCACCGGCGCCGATAGCCGTGTTGATCATACCCTTGCCGCCGCGCCGGGTCAGGCGATAGTCGTGGCTCGACGTGCGCTTGCCGAAGCCGTCGCTGCGGACCGTGAGGAGGAATTGCTCCTGAGCGGCGAGCGCGGCGCGGCGCTCCTTCGTGAGCTTGGGCGCCCCTCCCTCGCGCGTGCGGCGGAAGTAGGCGTCCCTCTCCTCGGCGGAGAGGTCGCCGTGGGCGAGCACGCTCATGGAGATCACCCGGTCGCCCTCGGCGAGCTCCATGCCACGCACGCCGGACGAGCTCCGGCCCCGGAACAGGCGAACGTCGGCGGCGGCGAAGCGGGTGCACTTGCCGCCGCGAGCAGCCAGAAACACGTCATCGCTGTCGGAGCAGATTTGCACGCCGATAATGCGATCGGCGTCGCCGAGCTTCATGGCGATCTTCCCGGCGGACGGCACGTTGACAAAGTCGCTCGCGCTGTTGCGCCGCACTGAACCCGCAGCGGTCGAGAACATGAGCTGAAGCGCAGCCCATTCGTCCTCGTCCTCCGGCATCGGCAGGATGGTCGAGATGGTCTCGCCGTCCGCCAGCGGCAGCAGGTTGACCAGCGCCTTGCCGCGCGCCTGCGGTGCGGCCTGGGGCAGGCGATAGACCTTGAGCTTGTAGACCTTGCCCGCGGTGGAGAAGAACAGCACCGGCGTGTGGGTGTTGACGACGAAGACCTGCGAGACGAAGTCCTCGTCGCGGGTGCTCATGCCGGCCCGGCCCTTGCCGCCGCGCCGCTGCGCCCGATAGGTCGAAAGCGGCACCCGCTTGACGTAGCCGCGGTGGCTGAGGGTGACCACCATCTCCTCGCGCTGGATCAGGTCTTCGACATCGTGCTCGAACTCGGCCTCGCCCAGCTCGGTGCGCCGCGCGTCGGCGAACTTCTCGCGCGTGGCGACCAGCTCGTCGCGCAGGACGGAGCGGAGGCGCTCCCGGTTCTGCAAGATGTCGATGTAGTCCTTGATCTGCTCGACGATGCCGGCGAGCTCGTCCGCGATCTTGTCGCGCTCCATGGCGGTGAGCCGCTGCAGGCGCAGCTCCAGGATCGCCCGCGCCTGCTCGTCGGTAAGCCGGCAGGTGTCCGCCTCCGTCACTCGCTGGCGCGGATCGGCGATCAGCGCGATCAGCGGACCCGCGTCCTTCACCGGCCAGTCCCGGCCGGTGAGCGCCGCGCGGGCCTCGGCGGGATCCTTGGCCTTGCGGATCAGCGCGATGATCTCGTCGATGTTGGCGACCGCGATGGCGAGACCTGCGAGCGCGTGGGCCCGCGTGCGCGCCTGGCGAAGCTGGTAGGCGGTGCGCCGGGTGACGACCTCTTCGCGGAACTCGACGAACGCCGCGACGATGTCCTTGAGCGTGAGCAGCTCCGGGCGGCCGGCACGCAGGGCCAGCATGTTCACGCCGAAGCTCGTCTGCAGGGGCGAGTAGCGGTAGAGCTGGTTGAGCACCACTTCGGCCATTGCGCTGCGCTTGAGCTCGATGACCACGCGCACGCCGTCGCGGTCCGATTCGTCGCGGAGGTCGGCGATCCCCTCGATGCGGCGCTCGTTTACGAGCGCGGCAATGCGCTCGATCATGCGTGCCTTGTTCACCTGGTAGGGGATCTCGGTGACGATGATCGCCTCGCGGTCCTTGCCGGCCTGCTCGATCGTCGTCCGGCTGCGCATGACCACCGAGCCGCGCCCCGTGTGATAGGCCTGACGGATGCCGGCGGCGCCGATGATCATGGCGCCGGTCGGGAAGTCCGGCCCCGGCACGTGCTCCATCAGCGCATCTATCGTGATCTCCGGGTCGTCGAGATAGGCGCAGGCCGCGTCGACCACCTCGCCCAGATTGTGGGGCGGGATGTTGGTCGCCATGCCGACCGCGATGCCGCCCGCCCCGTTTACCAGGAGGTTGGGGAAGGCCGCCGGCAGCACGACGGGCTCGTGCGCCGACTCATCGTAGTTGGCCTGGAAGTCGACCGTCTCCTTGTCGATGTCGGTGAGCAGCGCATGCGCGGGCTCGCCCAGGCGCACCTCGGTGTAGCGCATCGCCGCCGGCGGGTCGCCGTCCATCGAGCCGTAGTTGCCCTGCCCGTCCAGCAGCGGCAGGCGCATGGAGAAGTCCTGCGCCATGCGCACCATGGCGTCGTAGATCGCGGCGTCGCCGTGGGGGTGGTACTTGCCCATGACGTCGCCGACCACGCGGGCCGACTTGCGGTAGGGCTTGTTCCAGTCGTAGCCGCTCTCGTGCATCGAATAGAGGATGCGGCGATGCACCGGCTTCAGTCCGTCGCGCACGTCGGGCAGCGCGCGGCTCACGATCACGCTCATCGCGTAGTCGAGGTAGGAGCGTTTCATCTCCTCCTCGATGGCGACTGGGGGCGTCAGGGGCGCGCCGCCGTCGGGCGGTTCCCGAGGTGGCGCGGAGGGCGGTATCTCTGTCACCAATGTCCGGAAAGATTATTGGAAGACAAGGAATTAGGCCGCGCGTGGCGACTCGGTCCTCATGCCCCGCAGACTACAGGAATCGGCCCCGATTCACAATGTTGCAGATGCGAAATAACCTGTCTCCGGCGCGCCTTTTGATCCCTGCTATCCGCGACCGAATCTCCTGATCTCTCTGACTTCACTTACCCGTTTTTCAGTTCTCGTCCGCATCTCCGATTGGGACCAATATCTCGAAGGTTGCGCCCCGTCCCAGTTCGGATTCCACCGACAGATCGCCGTTCCATCCGCGGACCAAGCTGTAGGCGATGGCAAGCCCGAGACCCTTGCCATCCCCCGTCCCTTTGGTCGTGAAGAAGGGCTCGAACACGTGACTCTGGAGCCCGTGTGGAATTCCCGGTCCGTCGTCTTCCACCGTGACCCGGACATAGTTGCCGGTGGCCAAGCCTCGCGCCTCTGCAGTCTGCGGATCGATCGTCGTGCGGTCGACGTTCGCCTGTATCCGCCCGCCCGCGCCCATCGCTTCGGTCGCGTTGGCAACGATCTGTGCTGCGACTTCGTGGAGCTCCCAGCGGTTGACGCGAATTCGGGACACTTCGTCGTCGATGCGGTACCTGACTTCCAGCACGGTATCGAGCGCCTCCACGGCAAGCGAAATGCTCTCCAGCACCGTGTCGGCCGCCACGACGGTTTCCGTCGCGCGCATACCGCCGTCGCCGAACGCGAGCATTCGACTGACGATCGTAAGGCCTCCCTGCGCCGCGTCCGAGATCCGCTCCAGTCGGGCTTTCTCGTCCGGGGCTAGGGTGGCCCGGTCCAATCCTTCCCTGGAAAGCCGTTCGACGGGCTCGAGTACGCGCCGGAGCTCGCCGGCGAATCCGCCCCCCAGCGTCCCCATGGCCGCGACCTTGTATCCCTCGCGAAGCTGCTCCTCCATGGCCCGGCGTTGCTCCAGTGCGTCGGCGAGCTCGATGGCCTGTCTGTTCAAGGTCCCGTTCAGTTGCGAGACCTCACGCCAGCGTCGCAGGGAAAACCACGTTGCCACGATGGCGAGCGCCGGGATGCAGGCGATGATCTCGTCCAGATCCCAGTCCTCGTGCTCTCGCGTGGCCTCGAACAATCCCTCCACCAGTTCGAAGCTTGCGAACACCGCCACGATGGCAGCACCCGCCACCACGCTCACAATCAGATCTTTCCCTGTCCTGCTCATGCCCTGCCCCCTCGCCCGCCGTCCGCCGGGTCAGCGGAGCGCGGGCTACTGCGCCGTGTCGTTCGCCTTTCTGTTGTCCAGTGGTCTGCTGTCGTTCGCGTTCGACCGCATTCGACTTCCACCTGGACCGAGTCCGGTGAAGACGCATCGCGCAACCGAATCACGCAAATACAAATTTGATGTGCCGCCCCATCAAC
This sequence comes from Rhodospirillales bacterium, assembly GCA_028818565.1. Classification (GTDB taxonomy): domain Bacteria; phylum Pseudomonadota; class Alphaproteobacteria; order UBA828; family UBA828; genus WTGU01. Next base: position 16,854 of record JAPPNV010000204.1, read on the forward strand.
ACCGGTCGGCGGTGGCGCTTGCCGTCCTGCCGGCGCGGCGACCGAGGCCTAGAACGGTTGTATCTACAAACCGGCAATGACCAACGCTCATCACAGTCCACAGGTTGCTGTATGAGGTGGCCCCGGAAAATCGGACAGTTGGATAAGGTGTATTCCGCCGTCTGAC
>JAPPNV010000206.1 GCA_028818565.1 Rhodospirillales bacterium
GATGTAGCCCCAGCGCCTCACCGGCGATTCCTTCTTCCACCATGAGCGCGAGAGGCCCCCGGCACAGCCGGGGGGTCACTCCATTATACCGGTACGCCCAGGAATCGACCCTCCTATTGATCGAAGCAGTCCTGTCCCCCGAATCGGCGTCGCGGGTTCTCGCGGCCTCGAGGTGGCGCTAATGCGGGTGGAGTAACTCCGCCGACGGGCGCCGGAAGGTCATGCGTCCGCGCTTGAAACCGTAGAGCGGGGGCGCGATCGCCGCCACCGCGTCTGCCGGATCGGCTGCATCAAGTACAACGAGATCGGCCGTCTTGCCGACAGCGATGCCGTAATCGTCGAGGCCGAGGATACGGGCGGAGCGCCGCGTGATCATGTCGAAGCAGTCCAGCATCTCCGACCGCGCACCCACCTGGCAGACGTTGGCGTAGAGGTTCGCCATGCGGACCAGCGAGCAGTCGCCGAAGGGCGTGAACGGGTTGAGCACGTTGTTCGACGAGAGCGAGCAGTTGACCCCGTGGCCGAGCAGACGGTGTGCGGGAGTTACCCCGCGCCGCACGTTGGCCTCGTCGCCCCGCCCCATGAGGAAGAGGTCGGTCGCCGGCAGCACGGTGCAGGCGACGCCCGCCTCGGCCATGCGGTCCGCGACCCGCGCCAGGTGCTCAGGGCTCGCGGCCGAGAGCTTGGTGACGTGGCCCACCGTGACCCGCCCGCCGTAGCCGAAGCGCTCGGCTAACGTGCAGACCTGGTCGAGGTCGAGGTCGTCCGCGCTCTCGCCGAAGTCGAGGTGCATGTCGATATCGACGTCGAACGCGCGCGCGAGCTCGAACACGCGGTCGATCTGGCCGGCGGGGTCGCTGTCGGTGTAGGGCGCGGCGCCGACCACGCGGGCACCCCGCTCCAGCGCCTCCACCATCAGCTCGTCGGTGCCCGGATTGTTGAGCAGCCCCTCTTGCGGAAAGACGCAAATCTCCAGGTCGATCGCCCAGCGATAGGCCTCGATCAGCGGCAGCACTCCGTCGAAGCCCCGCATCCCTATGCCGGGGTCGACCTCCAGATGTGTGCGCATGTGGGTGGTGCCCTGGGCGATGCAGGTATCGAGCACGCGCCGGGCGCGCACGTTCACGTCTTCGGCCGTGAACTCCCGCTTGACCCGCGCCACCTCGTCGATGGCCTCGGCAAGGTCGCCCCGCTCCGCTCGGCAGCGGTCGAGGATGCAGGCCTTGTCGAGATGGATGTGGGTCTCGATGAAGCCCGGCGCCACAAGGCGTCCGTCCAGATCGAGCACCGGCGCGTCGGCCTCGATCTCCGGCGCGATCTCGGCGATGCGCCCATCCGCAATGCCGATATCGAGCCGGGTGCCGTCACCGCCGGCGATCAGGGCGCCGCGCAGGATCTGCTCCATGCCCCGGCTCCCCGCGTGCCCCTCAGCGCAGCATGTAGCGCTGGGCGAGCGGCAGCTCGTCGGCCGGCTCGCAGGTCGCGAGCGCGCCGTCGACAAGGACCTCGAAGGTCTCGGGATCGACCTTTACCTCGGGGCAGGCGTCGTTATGAAGCATGTGGCCCTTGGCGAGCTTGCGCGTGCCTTGCACCGGCACGGTCCGGCTCTCCAGCCCGAGCCTGCCGGCGACATCGGCGTCGGCCGCCGCCTGCGAGACGAAGCTCAGGCTCAGCGCCTCCTTGGCCCGGCCGAAGGCGCCCCACTGCGGGCGCATCAGCAGCGGCTCGCAGGTCATCAGCGAGGCGGCGCTGTCGCCCATCGCCGACCACACGATGAAGCCGCCCTTGATGACCAGCTCCGGCTTGATGCCGAAGAAGGCCGGGCGCCAGAGCACGACGTCCGCAAGCTTGCCCGCCTCCAGCGAGCCGATATGGCGGTCGATGCCGAAGGTGCGGGCCGCATTGATGGTGTACTTCGCGATGAAGCGCTTGATCCGCTCGTTGTCGCCCTTGGCGGTCTGCTCCGACGCGAGCCGCCCGCGATGCCGCCGCATCTTGGACGCAAGCTGCCAGGTGCGGCAGATGACCTCGTTGATCCGCCCCATCCCCTGGCTGTCCGAGCCCAGCATCGAGATCGCGCCGATGTCGTGCAGCACGTCCTCGGCGGCGATGGTCTGGGCCCGAATTCTGCTCTCGGCGAAGGCCACGTCCTCGGGCACCGCCGGGTTCAGGTGGTGGCAGACCATGATCATGTCGAGATGTTCGTCGAAGGTGTTGCGCGTATAGGGGTTGGTCGGGTTGGTGGAGGACGGCAGGCAGTTGGGCTCGCCGGTGATGCGGATGATGTCGGGCGCGTGCCCGCCTCCCGCACCCTCGGCGTGATACATGTGGATCGTGCGGCCCCTGATGGCGGCCAGCGTCTCCTCCAGGAAGCCGCTCTCGTTCAACGTGTCGGTGTGGAGCTGGACCTGAAAGTCCATCTCGTCGGCGACGTTGAGGCAGCTATCGATCGATGCCGGCATGGCGCCCCAGTCCTCGTGGATCTTGAGGCCCATGCAGCCGCCGGCGATCTGGTCCACAAGCGAGAGCGGCTTGGCCGAGTTGCCACGCCCCAGGAAGCCGAAGTTGATCGGCCAGGCCTCGGCCGCCTGCAGCATCTTGCCGACGTTCCAGGCGCCGCCGCAGTCGATACCGACTGTGATCGGCCCGAGCGAGCCGCCCAGCATGGTCGTGATCCCGCTCGAAATCGCGTGCTCGCAGAGCTGCGCGCTGTCGAAATGGACGTGGACGTCGATGCCGCCCGGCGTCGCGATCAGCCCTTCCGCATCGCGCACAGTGGTCGCAGCACCGCAGAGCAGATTGGGGTCCACCCCGTCCATCACCGCCGGGTTGCCGGCCTTGCCGACGCCGGCGATGAGGCCCTCCTTGATCCCGATGTCGCCCTTGACGATACCCAGGGCGGGATCGATGACGACCGCGTTGGAGACGAGCATGTCGAGCGAGCCCCCGGCGCTGTCGAGCCCGGCGACGAGGCCAATGCCGTCGCGCAGCGTCTTGCCGCCGCCGTGCAGGCACTCCTCGCCCGGCACGCCGTGGTCGTGCTCGATCTCGGCCAACAGCTCGCTGTCGCCCAGCCGCACGCAGTCGCCGGTTGTGGGCCCGTAGAGCGCCGCGTATTCCGCCCTGCTCATCCGTGCCATCGCTCAAGCCCCCTTGAAGCCGCGGGCGCGGGCGCGGGCCAGCGCCTCCTGCTTGACGCTCTCTGAGCGCCGCGAGCCCTGGGTGAGGTCGTTGAGCCCCACCATCTCGCCGCTGCCGCCGAATTCGACGAGCGTCACCTCCTTCGTTTCCCCCGGCGCGAAGCGCACCGCCGTGCCGGCGGGGATGTCGAGGCGCATCCCAAACGAGGCGGCGCGGTCGAAGTCGAGATGCCGGTTCACCTCGAAGAAGTGGTAGTGGCTGCCGATCTGCACCGGCCGGTCGCCGGTGTTGGTGACCGCAACCGTTGCGGTCGGCCGGCCCGCGTTGATCTCGATCTCGCCTTCCGCCGGGATGATCTCGCCCGGCCTGACGCTCTCGTCCCGCGCCTTCTTGCCGGGGCGGATCGGCTCGTGGACCGTCACCAGCTTGGTGCCGTCGGGGAAGGTGCCCTCCACCTGCAGCACCGGCATCATCTCGGCGACTCCCGCCATCACGTCGTCGGTGGAGAGGACGGTCGCGCCATGCTCGATCAGCTCCGCCACCGAGCGCCCGTCGCGCGCGCCTTCGAGAATCTCGTCGCTGATCAGCGCCACGGCCTCGGGGTGGTTGAGGGCGAGCCCGCGCGCACGGCGCTTTCGCGCAAGCTCGGCGGCGGTGTAGATCGTGAGCCGCTCCATCTCGGTCGGTGTCAACAGCATCGTGAGCCACCCTGATCAGTTGCTGAAGAGTCGGACCGCCGCTTCCTCGTGGCGGGCGGCGGCGACGTCGGCGAGCGGCGCGTAGGACCTGGCCTCGTCGAGGCCGGGCGCCGGTTCGGCCAAGAGCGCCGCCATCCGGGGCCTGAGCCCGCGCAGCATGATCTGCCCGTCGAGGTGACCGATCAAGCCGAGCCTGAGCGCGGCGCCCAGGATCGTCGCGCAGAGCCCGTGCAGACCCACCGCCTCGGCGCGGGCGAGGTCGAGGCCCGAGCCCTTGAGCACCACGCCCTGCACCACGGCGAGATGGCCGTGCGCCTCGCCGGCGCGGATCAGCGCGCGATAGGCCGCCGCGCCGGGCGTCTCCATGCGCGCGTGGACGCCGAGCAGCGCCGCACCCCCTTTGCGCGAGCCTTCGCGCAGCTCGCGGGGCAGCGTCATCGCCTCCTGCAGCGCGTCGATCTCGGCGACCGCCGGCCAGTCCGGGCAGGCCTCGTGTGCGGCGGCGAGGAAGGCCCGCTCGGCCGTGGCCCAGCGGTCCATCACCTGGTCGGCGAGGAACTCTTCGAGCGAAGCCGCGTCGGCCACGATGCCGTCGGCGTGGAGCGTCTCCAGCCCGAGCGAGAACGACACCGCGCCGCTCGGAAAGAAGCTGTCGCCGAACTGCAGCGCCGCGAGATCGGCAACTGCGCCGTGCTGAGCCTCGCTCATCGCACGTCCCCGCTCGGGCCACGCGTGTGCCCGGCCCGTCCATACATCCGCTGGCACCTTACCCGTCGCTCGGAACCAAACGAAACCCTGTTGTCACGGCCCACCGCCGCCGTCATGGTCCGACCGGCAAACGCAGGCGAGAGCGGGAGGCGACGATGGCGGCGGATGAGCACTATGACGTCCTCTTCACGGGCGGCACGGTGATCGACGGTACGGGCGCGCCGCGCCATCGCGCCGATGTCGCCGTCTCAGGTGATCGCATCGCCGCCGTCGGCGATCTGACAGGCGCGCAGGCTGCACGGACCATCGACGCAACCGGACGCATCGTCTCGCCGGGCTTCATCGACGCCCACACCCACGACGACAACCTGCTGCTGGTGGACCCGGACGTGACCCCCAAGACAAGCCAGGGCGTCACCACGGTGATCGCCGGCAACTGCGGGGTGAGCCTCGCGCCGCTCACGCCCGGCCGGCCCGTACCGCCGCCGCTCGACCTGCTCGGCCCGCCCGCCGACTTCCGCTACCCCCGCTTCGCCGACTATGTGGCGGCGCTGGACGAGACTCCGCCTGCCGCCAACGCCGGCCTCCTGGTCGGCCATTCGGCGCTCCGCCTGGACACCATGGACGACATCGACCGTCCGGCTACTGCCGGCGAGATCGACGCCATGCGGGAGCGGCTGGCCGAGGGGATGGAGGCAGGGGCGCTCGGCTTCAGCACCGGGCTCATCTACGGCCCCAACAAGGCGGCGACCACCGACGAGGTCGCGGCGGTCGCGGAGGTCGCGGGTGCCGCCGGCGGCCTCTACGTCACCCACATGCGCAACGAGCACGACGGCGTCGAGGAGGCGATGGAAGAGGCCTTCGAGATCGGCCGCCGCGCCGGCTCAGGCGTCGTCATCTCCCACCACAAGTGCGCCGGGCGGCAGAATTTCGGGCGGAGCCGCGACACGCTCGCGCTGATCGAGAGGACCCGCGAGCGCCAGGCGGTCGGCCTCGACGTCTACCCCTACACCGCAGGCTCCACGGTGCTGCTGGCGGACATGGTGGAGAAGGCGGAGCGTGTGATCGTCACCTGGTCCGAACCGCACCCGGAATACGCGGGCCAGGACCTCGAAGACGTGGCCGCCGCATTGGGCCTCGATCCGGTGGCCGCCGTGGCGGAACTAAGCCCGGCGGGCGGCATCTACTTCATGATGGACGAGGCGGACGTGCGCCGCATCATCGCCTACGAGCACAGCATGATCGGCTCCGACGGCCTGCCCCACGACCGCCACCCCCACCCCAGGCTCTGGGGCACCTTCCCGCGCGTGCTCGGCCACTATGCGCGCGAGCTCGGCCTGCTCACCCTGGAGGACGCGGTGCGCCGCATGACCGGGCTCACCGCAGCCCAATTCGGCCTCACCGATCGCGGCGAGGTGCGCGCCGGCGCCTATGCCGATCTCGTGATGTTCGACGCGGACACCATCGCCGACCAAGCCACGTTCGAGGCGCCGACCCGTCCCGCCGCCGGCATCGACATCGTCATGGTGAACGGCGCTATTGTACGCGAGGGGGGCGAAGCCACTGGCAACAGGCCAGGCCGCGCGCTGCGGCGGTAAGCGGCGGCAAACGGGCGGCGTCAGATCGCTTGGCGGTTGAGCAGAATGCGAAGCCGCTCGACGTTCCTCTTCACGCCCGACATGTGTGGGTTGTGGACGAGTGCCCGCTCGAACGCGACAAGCGCCTCCTCCTCGTTGCCGAGCTTGAGATGGCAGAGGCCGAGCCCCGAGAGCGCGCCGAAGTGGCGCGGCTCGCGCTTGAGGGTTTCCGCGATGTCGGCAATGGAGCCCTCGTAATCGCCCATCACGTAACGCAGCGTCGCGCGGCGGTTCCAGCCCTCCGAAAGGTCCGGCCTGAGTTCGATGACCCCGTTGAGGATCGCGTAGGAGCGGTTGTACTGACCCGTAGAGAGCGCGATATCGCCCGCCTGGAGCATCCGGTCCATCTTTTCGGAGCCGGTTTCGAACCAGAGACCCCAGATCCGCGACTCGATTTGGCGGACCAACTGCGGGCTCTGTGCGGCCTTGAGGTCGCGGAAGAGGCTGTCTAGCGCTGGGTCGTTCTGATCTGCCAAGGCAGTTCCCGCAGTGCCGAACGCCAGCAGCAGCGCGAGCACGAGTGCAGGCAAACAACGCAGGCAGCGGCTCCAGGGCACCATGCGCCAGCGTAAACCCGCTGCGCCCGGCGCGCCAAGCAACTTATCGTTATTCGCTCCAATCCGGGCTAGGCCGCTCCGGCCTCCTGGCGCACGAGCGGCCGGTCGCGGATCGGCCAGTGCAGCACCGCCGCCGCCACGCCCAACGCCACCGCAGCCATCCACACCGCATCGTAGGAGCCGGTCGTATCGTACACGTAGCCGCCGAGCCAGGCGCCGAGGAAGGAACCGAGCTGGTGGCTAAAGAAGACGATGCCGAAGAGCGCGCCAAGGTATCGCGGCCCGAAGATCTGGGCGACGAGGCCGCTGGTAAGCGGCACGGTGCCGAGCCAGAGCAGGCCCATCAGGGCGGAGAACACCAGCACGCTCGCCTCGGTCACCGGCACCACGAGGAACATGCCGAGCACCGCCGCCCGGCCAAGGTAGAAGAACGAGAGCACGTACTTCTTGCGGTGCCGGTCGCCGAGCCAACCAGCGGCGAAGGTGCCGACGATGTTGCCGAGCCCGATCACGGCGATCGCAGTCGCCCCCATCATCGGCGCAAGCCCTGCGTCCGTCAGGAAGGGCGGCAGGTGGGTGGCGATGAAATAGACGTGGAAGCCGCAGACGAAAAAACCGCCGCAGAGCAGCCAAAAGCCGCTGTGAGCGCGGGCCTCGACCAGTGCCTCGCTCAGCGTCTGGGCGCTGCCCTCGGACGGCGTGTGGCTGCCGCGCATGCCCACGAGACACGGCACCATCATCGCCGCGATCCCGCAGTAGGCGATGAGCGCCACGGACCAGCCGACGCCGTCGATCAAGGCGCCGCCGACCGGGGCCAGTGCGAACTGCCCAAAGGAGCCGCCGGCTGCCGCGATGCCGAGCGCCATGCTGCGCTTCTCCGGCGGCACGGCGCGCCCCACCGGGCCCAATACCACCGCGAAACCGGTGGCGCTGATGCCGAGGGCAACAAGCACACCCTGGCTCAGGTGCAGCCCGAGCGCGCCGTCGGCCCAGGCCATCCACAGCAGGCCTGCGACGTAAATCACGGTCCCGAGCAAGATGACTCGCACCGCCCCGTGACGGTCGGCGAGGGCGCCGAAGACCGGCTGGCTGATTCCCCAGACGAGGCCCTGGATTGCGATGGCCAACGCGAAGGTCTCGCGCGAGATCCCGATGTCGAGGCTCATCGGCGTGAGGAAGAGGCCGAAACTGCTGCGCAGCCCGTTGCTGATCGTGAGCACCAGAGCCGCGCAGAGGACAAGCGCGAGCACGCCCGTGGTGGGCCGGCTCATGTGCGAACCCTGCCGGCCGACAGGGCCAGGCGGAGGACTAATGCCATCGACGCCTCAGCCGTGGCGCGCGAGCGCGCGCTCCAGGATCAGGGCGGCGCGGTCGATTTGCGTCTCGCTGGTGCAGAAGGGGGGCACGAAGCGAAGCACGTTGCGGTGCTGGCCCCGCACCGAGAAGAGCAGCCCCTCGTCGAGGCTTTCGCGGAAGATTTCCTTTGCTTCTTCGCTCGCGGGCTCCTTGGTGGCGCGGTCGCGCACCAGCTCGACCCCTTGTAGGCAGCCCTTGCCGCGCACGTCACCGATCATGGGGAAGCGCTGCTGCAGGCTTTCCATGCGCTCGCGCCAATACGTGCCGATCGCGCGTGCCTTGGCGGGCAGGTCCTCGATCAGGATTTCTTCGAGGCTGGCGAGGCCCGCCGTGCAGGCGATGGGATCCGACGAATGCGAGTGGCCGAAGGTGAGCCCGCCTTCGAGCGCGCGCTCTGCGATCGCGTCCGTCGTCACCATGGCGCTGATGGGGAGCCCCCCGCCGAAGTGCTTGGAGAGCGTCATGATGTCGGGGACCACGCCGTGCTGCTGGTAGGCGTAGAGGGTGCCGAGCTTGCCGAGCCCGGTCTGCGCCTCGTCCAGGATGAGCAGCGCGCCCCGCGCCTCGAGCCCCGCCTTGAGCGCCTTGAGGTAGCCGGGCGGCATCTCGATCACCCCGCCCGCACTGATCAGCGGCTCGGCGATGACCGCCGCCAGATTGTTCGGGCACTCGCGGTCGAGCAGGTCGAAGGCGATGGCGAGCAGCGGCGCCCACCACTCGTGCCCGTCCGCGCCCACCGGCGAGCGGTAGGCGTAGGGCGCGGGGATCGCATGCAGGTCCGGGATGGAGGGCCCGGTGCCGGCCGTGGTCGCAGTGAAGCTCATGGCGCGGGTCACGTCGGTGTAGCCGTGGAAGGCCAGGTGCAGCGCACCCACGCCGCTGCGCTCGGTCGCGCGCCGGGCGAAGAGCACCGCCGCCTCGTTGGAATCGGCGCCGGACTGGATGAAGAGCGAGCGGCTGAGCGGCGCATCGAAAGTCTCCGCGAGCCGTGCCGCAAGCCGCAACTGCGGCTCGTTGAAATAGACCGAGCTCGCGTGGGTCAGCGTGCCCAAGCCCTCCCGCACCGCCTGGGTCACGCGCGGGTTGTTGTGGCCGATCGCGGAGCACATCTGGCCCGAGTTGAAGTCCAGGTAGGCCCGGCCCTCGGAATCGAAGATCTCCGCGCCGTCGGCGCGGACGAAGACCGGCCCCTCCGCCGCCGGAACCACGTCCGAGAGCAGCTCGCCCTGAATCAGATGACGCGCGCCGGCCGCGCGAAGCGCCGCGATATCCACCGTTGCCTCCCTTGCGGAATCCTAGGCCGCGATCCTAGCCCGCATGTCTCACCAGGGTCACGTGGGCGAGCGCTCGGCCCAGCCAGCGAAGATGCGCTCCAGCACCACGACGACGTAGTAGAGCAGAATGCCAAGGACCGCGAGCGCAATGAGGACGGCAAACATCAGGGGATAGTCCGCGCTGATCTTGCCGCTGTCGAACAGATGGCCGAGTCCGCGGCCATGCGGTTCCACGATCTCCATCAGGTTCGTGCCGATGAAGGCAAGCGTGACCGCGACCTTGAGGGCCCCAAAGAACTCCGGCAGCGTCTTCGGAAGCGCGATCTTCCAGAAGATCGTGAAACGGGACGCGCCGAGCGCGGCGAGGATGTCTCGGTATTCCGGCTCGAGCGTGGAGAGGCCGATCGAGACGGAAACGGCGATCGGGAAGAAGGAAATCAGGAACGCGATCAGGATCGTGTTCATGTCGTGCGCGCCCACGAACAGCAGCGCGATAATCGGGACGACGGTGGCCTTGGGTATGGCGTTGAAACCGACCAGCAGCGGGTAAAGCGCATCCCGCATGGTCCGGTTCAGCCCCATGATCATGCCGAGCAGCAGGCCGACGAGCACGGACAGCAGGAGCCCTGCCACGGTTCGCCAGAGGGTGTCCCATCCGTACTCGAGGAACAGCCAGCGGAACTTCCAGAAGGCAGGTCCAAGATCCGAAGGTGAGGCCATCTTGTAGTTTGGCCAGTCGTTCACCCACACCACCGCCTCCCAGAGGAGGGCGAACACGACGATCGCGATCACCGGCGCAAACAAGCGCCAGTTCATGCGTCAGCCTCTCGTGGGGACCTGCCCTGCGCGATCTGTATCTGGTCCCGAAGTTCCCCCAGCATTTCTGCCCCCTCCGCGGTGTAGAGGAGGTCGAGATCCCGTTCGCCCTTCCACGGGATCTCCATCGTGAACTGCGTGAATGCCGGACGGCCGGAAAGCACGATTACCTGATCCGCGAGAAAGATCGATTCCCGAAGATCGTGCGTGATCATGACGCCGGTGAACGGCTCCTCCGACTTCACCTTCTGCATCGTCTGCCAGAGGTCTTCGCGCGTGAACGCATCCAGCGCCCCGAAAGGCTCATCGAGGATGAGCACTTCCGGCTTGTGCACGATTGAACGGCAAAGCGAAGCGCGCTGGCGCATGCCGCCCGAAAGCTCACTCGGTCGCTTGCGCTCAAATCCCTCGAGGCCGACGAGGGTTAAGAGCCGCAGCGCGCGCTCCTCTTTCTCCCGCTTTGGCATGCGCGGGGCCACGAGCTCGAGCGGCAGCGTCACGTTTCGCAGTACGGAGCGCCATTCGAGCAGGACCGGGTTCTGGAACGCCATGCCGACCGAGGATTTCGGGCCCGTAACCCGTTCCCCGTGCAGCCAGACTTCGCCCGCATTCGGCTCCAGCAAGCCGGCGATCAAGCGCGTGAGGGTTGACTTGCCGCAACCGGAGGGGCCGACCACCGCCACAAAGCCGCCCTCGGGAACCTGCATGTCGACGCCATCGAGGACAGGCAGCCTCCCGTCCTTCGTCTCATAGGCTAGCTTGACGCCCCTTATGTCGATCAGGGCATCCGAGGGAGGCTGCCCGCCGACAGGCCGACCTTCCTCTGGCCCCTGCGTTTGGACGCCGGCCGGAGAGTTTGTATCCACCGAGTCCGCCCCTCCGGCCGGCGTATGTAGAAAACTCTGCCGCGGTCAGGCTACTGGAGCATCCTCATTTCAGCCGCAGGCAGATAGGCGTCCGTGAAATAGAGCGAAGCGTCCGGCTCGTTCTGGAACTCGTACGTCTCCGCGAGCTGCATCAGCGCTTTCGCCATGCGCGCAGAATCGATACCGCCGATTCCGTTGGCGCTCGTGTAGTCCGTCAGCACATTGGCGTCGATGGAAAGCTGAAGCCGACGAGTCTCAAGCGCCGCATCGGCGGCGGGGTTCCGCTTCACCAGCGACTCAACGGCCTTCGCCGGATCGGCGATGCCGTCCTTCCACCCCTTCGCCACCGCGGTGATGAAGCCTGTGATCTTGTCACCGTTGGCCGCCGCATAATCAGTGTTCACGATGATCGCGTTGCCGTAGAGCGCGAGACCGTAATCCGCCATCAGGATGGTCGAAATGTCGTCCTCCGGCACGCCAAGGCGCACGAGGTTCAGGAAGGACGAGAAGGAATAGCCGGTAACGGCATCCACATTGCCCTCTGCAAGCATCGGCTCGCGGGTCGGAAAGCCGACGGGCTCGACGGTGATCTTGTCGACATCGAGGTCGTTGGCCGTGGCAAAGGCCGGGAATTGGGCCCAGGCACCATCCGGCGGCGGCGCTCCGAGCACCCGCCCTTCGAGATCCTTCGGCACGCTGACGCCGAGGCTCTTGCGGCCGACGACGGCGAACGGCGGCTTGTCATAGATCATCATGACCGCGATGACCGGCGCGCCGGGATTCTGGTCCAGGAACTTGACCAGAGAGTTGATGTCCGCGAAGCCGACCGGGAAGGCGCCGGTGGCGACCTTGGGAATGGCATCCAGAGAGCCCTGACCGGCGGAGATCTCCACGTTGAGGCCGGCGGCTTCAAAATGGCCATTGTCGATGGCCGCGAAATACGGCGCAGAGGGACCTTCGAACTTCCAGTCGAGCGCGAATGGCATGTCTTCCTGGGCGCTAACGGGCCCTGCCACAGCCAGAGCGGCGGCGGCCAGAATTGCGAGAGCAAATTTTTTCATGGGATAAGACCTCCTCCTTTTCGGCTTGATTGGCACCCTACTGGAATCCGATCCCGCCGAAAACCAGGGACCGCTTTCTGCGACTGGCGGAGGCAAGATTCCAGCCGCAGCACCTTGAACCGGAGTGGGCGCCCGCCGCAGGCCGCGGCCCGTACCGTGGTGCGGCGAGCCAGGAGGGTCAGCCCCGGACGGAAGGTGCTACGGCGGGCGGCACGCGGAGCCACGTCTGGCGATTCACGCCGGCCAGCATCATCAACAAGTCGCCGGCTGCCACGGCAACGCATCCTGCGGTCGGCGCATAATCCGGCTGAGCCACGTGCAGGAAGACGGCGCTGCCGAGGCCCGGCACGACGGGCGCGTCGTTGTGGCCGAGGATGACGATCAGGTCGTAGACATGGTCCGCCCGCCACAACTCTTCGTGGCGTGCCTCGTGCGGCAGGCGGAGCGGCCAGTTGTAGAGGGAGTGGCCGGGATCGTCGCACCAGCCGTCCCGCGGGCTCAGCGGCGCGATCGGGAGCGCCGTGCGCGGCGGGGCCATGCGGTCAGGCCTGTAGAGAACCCGGCGCAAGAGAAAGCGGCCCGCGGGCGTCGCGCCGTCGCCCTCGCGCTTGCCGGTCCGCACTCCGCCCCAGCCGATGGCGCAGGCGAAGCGGCGCCCGCGCCAACGCACAATGTTCGGCGGATGGAGAACGAGGTCGTCGTCGGGCACGCGGACGCTCACGGTTCGGCGTCCAAGAGTTCGCGGATCGGCCGGAAGGAGCGCCGATGGTGCACGCAAGGCCCAAGCCGGGCGAGTCCCGCCCGGTGCTCCGCCGTGCCGTAGCCGGCGTTCCGCGCCCAGCCGTAGCCCGGGTAGTCGGCCGCGAGGCGCGCCATCAGACGATCTCTGGTTACCTTGGCGACGATCGAGGCCGCGGCGATCGAGAGGCTCTTTCGGTCGCCGCCCACCACCGTCCGCACTGGGCAGCGCAGATGAGGCGCGCGGTTGCCGTCCACCAGTGCCAGATCCGGGATCTCGGCGAGGCGGGCCACGGCACGGCGCATGGCAAGCAGCGTGGCCTGAAGGATATTCATGCTATCGATCTCTGCGACCGATGCGATTCCGACCGCGGCATCGGCGAAGGTCAGGATCACCGGTTTGAGTGCTGCGCGCTGTTCCGCCGTTAGCAGCTTGGAATCGGTGATCATCGCGTGTACCTGCGGGGGCGGGTCGCCCACGCCGAACACCACCGCTGCCGCAACCACGGGTCCCGCCCAGGGCCCCCGGCCGGCCTCGTCGACGCCAGCGACGCGACCGCCTGCTGCGCGCTCCAGCGAGAGATCGGGCTGCTCCTGCTGCCTGCGCCTCCCTGCCATGAAGCCGTTCTAACACGCCTGGCGTGCGAGCCAGCGGCTCAGAAGAGGGCGAGCTGCGCCGGGTCGCGGGCGGGCGGTCGAAAGCGGCTTTCGTCGAGGTCGGGTCCCCGCCGCACCATTCCGAGACGCTTGGTCGCCGCAGCAAAGCGCGTGGCCAGCAATTCGGCGTAAGGGCCGGCGCCGGTCATGCGGGAGCCGAAGTTGGCGTCGTTGAGCCGGCCCGCGCGCATCCCCTGCAGCAGAGAGATCACGCGCCTGGCCTTGTTGGGCGCGTGGACCGAGAGCCACTCCAGGAAGAGCTCCCTGACTTCCTGGGGCAACCGCAGCAGAACGTAGCCCGCGCGGCCAGCACCCACCTCGCTGGCGGCTTCGAGGATCGATTCCATCTCGTGATCGGTAAGGCCGGGGATTATGGGCGCCACCATCACCCCCACAGGCACCCCCGCTTCGCTGAGCGTGCGCATTGCCCCCAACCGCTTCGTGGGCGCCGACGCGCGCGGCTCCATGGTGCGCGCGAGGTCACGGTCGAGCGTCGTGACCGAGAGCGCGACCGTGGCGAGCCGGCGCCGGGCCATGCGGGAGAGAATGTCCGCATCACGCGTCACCAGCGCCGATTTGGTCACGATGCCGACAGGATGTTCGTGCCGGTCCAGCACCTCGAGCACGCCCCGCGTGAGCGCGAGGCGTCGCTCGGTGGGCTGGTAGGGGTCGGTGTTGGTGCCCATCGCGATCATCCGGCACCGGTAACCGGGGCGTGCCAGCTCGCGCTCCAGTTGCGCGGGCGCATCGTGCTTGGCGAAGATCCGGCTCTCGAAGTCCTGGCCGGGCGAGAGGCCGAGGAAGGCGTGGGTGGGCCGCGCGTAACAATAGACGCAGCCGTGCTCGCAGCCGCGATAGACGTTGATGGAACGGTCGAAGCCGAGATCGGGGGAGTTGTTGCGTGTGATCACCGTGCGGCTGGCATCGGGTCGCACTTCGGTGCGGAGCGTCGGCGGCGCTTGGTCGATGGTGTCCCAGCCATCGTCGAACGCCTCTCGTTCGTGACGCTCGTAGCGCCCGCTCCGGTTGCTTGCCGCTCCCCGTCCCTTGCGCACGTCCCTCATCGCCGCAGCATAGGCGGCGAACTAGAACATTACAAGAACATCGAGCGGTGCTCCGGCAAGTGCGTCATGAGCGGATACCGCGCAGCCGTTCGCTCCGCCGGCGCAGAAGCTCCACCATCGTCAGCAGGACGATCGATATGAAGACCAGGAGCGTGGCGACTGCGAGGATGGTCGGTCTGATTTCCTCGCGGATCCCCGAGAACATCTTCCAGGGAATTGTTCGCTGCTCCACCGAGCCCACGAACAGCACGACCACCACCTCATCGAAGGAGGTGATGAACGCCAATAGTGCGCCCGATATGACGCCGGGCAGGATGAGCGGAACGATCACCACGAAGAAGGTGCGCGTCGGGCTGGAGCCCAGGCTCGCGGCCGCGCGTGTCAACGAGTGGTCGAAGCCGACCAGGGTCGCGGTCACGGTGATGATGACGAAGGGGATGCCCAACGCCGCGTGAGCCAGAATGACGCCGACGTGCGTCGAGGCCAGGCCGATCCGCGCATAGAAGAAATACATGCCCGCCGCCGAGATAATGAGCGGCACGATCATGGGCGATATCAACAGCGCCATGATCGTCTTCCTGAAGGGCATCTCCGGCCTGCTTAGGCCGAGGGCCGCCAGGGTACCGAGGAACGTCGATATGAGCGTGGCAAATACCGCGATGAGGAAGCTGTTCTGTACTGCCCTTTGCCATGAGTCCTCGGTAAAGAATTCCTGGTACCACTTCGTGCTGTAGCCTGCCGGATCGAACGCAAGCATTTCCGGCGTAAAGGTAAAGTAGGGAAGCTCGTTGAAGCTGAGCGGAATGATGACGAAAATCGGGCCGACCAGGAAAATGAATATCAGCACGCAAAGCGTCCGGAACGTATAGTACCAGACCCGTTCCGAGTGCGTTGCGTGCAGGGGCGGCGGCATGCGCGTTATCCGAGCTTCATGTTGGCGACGCCGACGATCCTGTCGTAAAGGAAATAGAGCAACAGGACGAGGGCCAGCAGAATCACACCCAGGGCAGCGGCCAGACCCCAGTTCAATGTTTCGCTGATGTGAAGGGCGATGATGTTGGAGATGAACGTACCGGTCCGTCCACCGACAAGCGCCGGTGTGATGTAGTAGCCGATCGACAGAATAAAGACCAAAATGCAGCCGGCCCCGATCCCCGGCACGGTATTGGGCATGTAGACCTTGACAAAGCCGGTGAATGGCGATGCACCAAGCGAGCGCGCCGCGCGCATGTAAGTGGACGGAATTGTCTTCATAACCGAGTAAAGCGGCAGAATCATGAAGGGCAGGAGAATGTGAGTCATCGCCACGAACGTGCCGATCTTGTTGTGGATCATCTGCAAACGACCGTCTTCCGAAATTATGCCTAGGAAGACCATCAGGTCGTTCAGCACCCCTTCGGACTGAAGCAACGCGATCCACGCGGTCGTCCTCACCAGCAGAGAAGTCCAGAATGGCAGCAGTACGAGTATGAGCAAGAGATTGCTTTGGCGCGGCGGTAATGTCGCCAGGAGGAAGCCAATCGGATAGCCGAGTAGCAAGCAGAATATCGTGATGAGGGCACTCATCCATAACGTGCGATAAAATAAGAACAAGTATATTCGTCGTTCTTCCGCCTTCCAGGAAATTTCCCCCTTGTAGTCAACACGAAGGTCGAGAGCCGACAAGAAGTAGCTTTCAGTTACCTTGCTCGATTCTTGATAAATGAGTTGCCAGGTTGCAAGGTCAGCCCATCGTTGGTCGATTGCTATGACCTGGTCCTTGAATGGGGCCTCGGTGATGCGTTTTGCTCGCCGTCCCGATTTCCGGAACAGGCTCATCACTCCGGATTTTTCGTAATTCAAGCGCCGCCCGGCACGGCCCAGCGTCTTGTCCTTGAAAGACCCCTGAATATCCAGCACCAGAGCTTCGTACACGAACTCCGGCGGCAACTCCTCGCTCGCCGGGTCCCAGCTTTGAATAGCCAGCGTTGTACGGGGAAGAACGGACGAAACGATCTGGTTGTCGACGCTTCTAAACAACATGTCGATAACGGGAAAAACAAATGTGATCAACAAGAACCCCAGAATGGGGACAACCAACAAGAATGTGCGAATGCGCCTGCGGGCCATAGCCCGGCGGAGGCTGGTCTTCAATGGCACGCCATCGGCGGTTCGCAGGGTGTTATCGGCGGCCGTCGACATGCGTGCGGCTCTGGGTCTCTTTCAGCTGCCTCTAAGAAGTGGGGGCGGGGGGGGCCCCCCCCCGGCCCCCCCCCCAGGGGGGGGGTCATTTGGGGCCCCCGGGTTTTTAAACCCGCGGGCCCCCCCCCCCCGGGGGGGGGGCCC
>JAPPNV010000016.1 GCA_028818565.1 Rhodospirillales bacterium
ACGTGCCCGAGCACACGCTGTTCAAGCCGGTCTTCGCCGACGGCAAGCTGCTGGCTTTCGTGGTCGCCATCGGCCACATCGCCGAGGTCGGCGGCATGGTGCCGGGCGGCTTTGCCGGCGAGGCGACGGAGATCTTTCACGAAGGCGTGCGGGTGCCGCCGGTGAAGATCATGAAGCGGGGCAAGGACGTCGATGCGGTGTGGAAGCTGATGCTCGCGAACGTCCGCACGCCCCGCTACAACTACGGCGACCTGCGCGCCATGATCGGTGCTCTCGACCTCGGCGAGGCGCGCCTCAAGGAGATGGTGGCGAAGTACGGCCGCGAGCTCTGGAACGAGACCTGCCGCGACCTGATGGACTATTCGGAGCGCCGCATGCGCGCCGAGATCGCGCAGTTCCCCGACGGCCGCTACCACTTCGAGGACACCGTCGAGAACGACGGCATCGAGGACAAGCCCTATCAGTTGCGGGTCGATGTCTTCGTGCAGGGTGACGAGCTGATCGCGGACTTCTGGGCGACCGACGCTCAGGCCAAGGGGCCGATCAACGCCACCCTCGGCGTCACCTGGTCGGCGACATACAACGCGCTCTTCCACATGACCGACCCGTCGATCCCGAAGAACTCGGGGTGCTTCCGGCCGATCAAGATCGTGGCCCGGCCTGGCACCGTCGCCAACGTCGACTACCCGGCGCCCGAGGTGGCGGGCAACACGGAGACCCACCCGAGGCTCGCGCTCATCGTGATCGGCGCGCTCGCTCAGGGCGTGCCCGAGCGCGCCATGGCGGCGGAGAGCGGCACCGGCGGCAACTTCGTCTTCGGCGGCCATCACCCCGACTACGACGAGTACTTCGCCTGCTACGACCTGATCTCCGGCGGCTGGGGCGGGCGCGACTACGCCGACGGCAACGACTGCGTGATCGCGATCAACGGCAACTGCCGCTTCAACCCGGTCGAGGTGTTCGAGACCCGCTTCCCCTTCCAGGTCGAGGACTTCGCGATGACGCCGGATTCCGGCGGCCCGGGCCGCCATCGCGGCGGGCTCGGCTACCGCAAGACGCTGCGCACGCTGTCGGCGGAGATCACCGCGAGCCAGTGCACCGACCGGCACCGGATCAAGACCTGGGGCCTCTTCGGCGGCAAGGAGGGTGCGGTGGGCGCGACCCTGGTCCGGCCCGAGGGCGCGGACGACTGGCGCCCGGTGACCGAGACCCACGGCAAGGCGTCGTCGTCCAAGTACGCCAACATCCGCCTGCGGCCGGGCGATCGCGTGCGCCTCATCGTCCCCGGCGGGGGAGGCTACGGGGAGCCCAGGGAGCGCGCACCCGAAGCGGTGGCGGAAGATCTGTCGGAAGGCTACGTCACGCCGGAAGCCGCGCGCCGCGACTACGGCTACGTCGCCGAGGTCTGAGCAGCCGAACGCCGCTCAGTCCCCGTCATGGCGCCGGCAGGGCGCCGTCGAGGAAGCCTGGAATCTGCTCGTCGATTTGGGCGAGGAAGGCGCGCCGGTCGAAGCCTGCCGGATCGCGCCCCGCAGCACCGACCTCATTCGCCAGGGCCGGCGGGAACGGCGAGATGAAGGCGAAATGGTGCGCATCCGGATGGGTGACCAGGGTCGCGCGATCCCCCATCAGGGCTGCGACGTTCTCCGCGTGCCACGGCTCACGCAGGACGCTGTCAGCTTCCAGGCGATGTATTTGAGCCGGCACCGCAACGCCTGAGAAAGCGCCCTCGCCGAAGAGCGCGCCGACCGGCGCCACGGCCACGACGGCACCAATACGCGGGTCCGAGAGGTCCGGGATCGGTAGCTCGTCCTGCCCACCGGGCCGGCCATAGGCGCAGAACTCCGGGTCCTTGTCGCGACGAAGGGTGCAGTGGCGCGCGAGCACGCTCATGTCAGCCCGGCCGCCGATCAGGGCAAGCACGCTGTAGCCGCCGGCCGAGTGCCCGACGGCGCCGATGCGCGCGGGGTCGATGCGGGGTCCGAACGCGGCGTCGCCAAGGAGCCGGTCCAGCACCGCGCTTAGCTGGCGCGGACGCCGGCGCCAGTTCTCGGCCGTGCCGCTGAACCTGTCGTCGCGCCAACTGTCGCCGGCGTGCTCCGGCGCGGCCACGATGTAGCCGCTCTCGGCCAACCGGATCGCAGTGCCGCGGTGGTTCAGGCGGCCGCCCCCGGTCCCGTGCGACAACAGGATGAGGCCGTATCGCCCGTTGCCGATCGGCGCTCCCCGGCTCGCGTCCATGGTGAACGGGCCGATGGTCGTCGTTCCGGAATTCCGGTCGGTCGGATACCAGAGCGCGGTGACCAACCGCTCTCCGTCCACCTCGACATGGATGTCGCGGAAGCCCACCCCCTGGGCCTGCACACTGGCAATGGCGAACACGACCATCAGGGCGGTCATGGAGAGAAATTTCATGAGATGTATCCTGTCCCAACGACCTGCCGCCGGAAAGCGACTCACCCCGAAGGTGCTATGTTCGCTCGGTAGTCGGCACCGCAGCGGGCGTGCTTGCGCGGCGGGTATTTTCCGCGACAATCGAGAGCGCGCATGAGCCGGGAATCGATGGAGTTCGACGTGGTGATCGTGGGCGCGGGTCCCGCCGGGCTCGCCGCCGCGATACGCCTGCGCCAACTTGCCGAGGACTCCGGCCGCGAGATCGCCGTGACCGTGCTCGAGAAGGGCTCCGAGGTCGGCGCGCACATCCTCTCCGGCGCCGTCTTCGAGCCGCGCGCGCTCGATGAGCTGATCCCGGACTGGAAGGAGAAAGGCGCGCCGCTCAACACGCCGGCGCGAGCGGACGAATTCCGCTACCTCACCCGCAAGGGTGGGATCAGGATGCCAGGCGCGCTTCTGCCGCCGCAAATGCGCAACCACGGCAACTACATCATCAGCCTCGGCAACCTGTGCCGGTGGCTGGGCCAGCAGGCGGAGGAGGCCGGCGTCGAGGTCTACCCCGGCTTCGCCGCCGCCGAGGTGCTCTACCACGAGGACGGCCGGGTCAAGGGCGTCGCCACCGGCGACATGGGCATCGCCAGGGACGGCAGCCAGAAGGCGAGCTACGAGCCCGGCGTCGAGCTGCACGCGAAGTACACGCTCTTCGCCGAAGGAGCGCGCGGCTCGCTCACCAAGCAGCTGGTGGAGCGGTTCGATCTGCGCAAGCGGTCGGACCCGCAGACCTATGGCATCGGCCTCAAGGAGGTCTGGGAGATCGAGCCCGGCAAGCACCGGCCGGGCCTGATCCAGCACAGCTTCGGCTGGCCGCTGGACAGCCGCACCTACGGCGGCTCCTTCCTCTATCACTTCGACGAGAACCTCGTCTCGATCGGCTTCGTCGTGGCGCTCGACTACGAGAACCCGCACCTCTCGCCCTTCGACGAGTTCCAGCGCTTCAAGACCCATCCGTCGATCCGCCCCGTTCTCGAAGGGGGCCAGCGGCTGGCCTACGGCGCGCGCGCGATCAACGAGGGCGGATACCAGTCGATTCCCGAGACCGTCTTCCCCGGCGGCGCGCTGATCGGCTGTGCCGCGGGCTTGCTCAACGTGCCCAAGATCAAGGGCAGCCACAACGCGATGAAGAGCGGTGCGCTCGCGGCCGACGCGGTGTTCGCCGCGCTGGGCGAGGCCGACGACGGCACCAAGCCGCTCGACGCTTACCCGGCGGCGCTGCGCCGCTCCTGGGTGGTCAAGGAGCTCAAGCAGGTCAGGAACTGCCGTCCGGCGTTCCGCTGGGGGCTTGCCGCCGGCACCGTCATCAGCTTCATGGAGCTTTGGACCGGCGGTGTGCTGCCCTGGACGCTGCGCCATCGGCACGACCACGAAAGCCTCCGGAAGGCCGCCGACGCGCCGAAGATCGCCTATCCGAAGCCGGACGGCGTCGTTTCCTTCGACAAGCCGAGCTCGGTCTACCTCTCCAACACCAACCACGAGGAGGACCAGCCCGCGCATCTCACGCTCAAGGACGACGGCGTGCCGATAGAGGTGAATCTCGCGCTCTACGATGCGCCGGAGCAGCGCTACTGCCCGGCCGGTGTCTACGAAATCGTGGAGGACGACGGCGGTCAGCGCCTGCAGATCAACGCGCAGAACTGCGTGCACTGCAAGACATGCGACATCAAGGACCCCACTCAAAATATCGAATGGGTGGTGCCCGAAGGCGGGGGCGGCCCCAACTATGCCAACATGTAGGGCAGGGGAGGGGGCTTCCCCGCGTCGCCGGGGCGTGATCGCCTGGTTGGGCGGTGCCGCGGTCGTTTGCCTGATCGGCGCGGCGTGCATCGGCGGTCTCACGGCAGCCGATGAAGAGGCTCCCCCCATGCCGCCCGAGCCTGCAGCCGATGCGCAGCAGCATGACAGCTCGGTAATCGGGAGCTATCTCATCGGGCGCCACGCCCATGCTCGCGGCGACTATGCGGTGGCGTCGCGGCACCTCTGGCGCGCGCTGGAGCGGGATCCATACAACCCCGCCCTCTTGCGCCGCACGGTGTCCATGCTGGTCGCCGACGGCCGGATCGAAGACGCGGCCGTGCTCGCGGAGCGTCTCGTCGACCTCGACGATAGCGCCCGGCTGGCCCATTTCCTTCTCGCACTGCAGGACGCCCGTAACGGCGATTACGAGCGCGGGTTGCAGCGCTTCGAAGGGCTTCCGCGGGAGGGAATTTATTCCCTCCTCCTGCCGATTGCGGAGGGGTGGCTGCACGTCGGTGCGGGCTCGGGGGTGGCGGCCCTCGCCGCACTGGCGCCGCTCGCTGAGCGCGACTCTTATCGGCCGTTCTTCCTCCATCATGCGGGGCTGATGCACGACGTCGCCGGTCGCGCGGCGGATGCCGAGGCCCTCCTGCGGGAGTCCGTCGCGGTCGGCAACGGCTCGCATCGCTCGGTGGCGGCGCTCGGCAGTGTCCTGATGCGAGCCGGGCGCAGTGTCGAAGCCCGGGCGATTTACGAAGAATTTCGAGCGCAAAATCCTGACGACGTCCGGATCGAGCGAACGCTCGCGGCGGTCGATGCGGGCAAGACGCCGCCGCCGCTCGTCTCCGGCGCGCGCGACGGGCTGGCCGAGACGCTGCTCGGCGCGTCCGCAGCCCTGCCGCAGCGGGATGGCGGCGAAGCCTCGCTGATATACGCGCGCCTGGCGCTCTTCCTCCGCGACGATCTGGACTCCGCCCGCTTCCTGATCGGCGAGATTCTCGAAGATGCGGAACGGCTGGAGGCCGCGGTGGAGGCCTACCGTTCCATCCCTGCCGGGTCGGACTTCGCCTGGGCCGCGCGGCTTCGCGCTGCGGCGGCCCTCTCCGATATCGAGCGGGTGGACGAGGCGGTCGCGGCGCTCGAGGCCATGGTGGAAGAGCAGCCGGGTCGCGTCGATGCCGCGTCCGCGCTCGGCGACGTGTTCAGGAGGGATGAGCAATACGCGGAGGCCGCCGCCGCCTACGACATCGCGGTCGAGCGGGTCGAGACGGTCGAGTATCGCTACTGGCGCCTGTTCTACGTGCGCGGCATTGCGTTCGAGCGCTTGGGCGAGTGGCCCAAGGCGGAGGCAGACTTCAGGCGCGCGCTCGAGCTGGAGCCGGATCAGCCGCTGGTGCTCAACTATCTCGGCTATTCCTGGGTGGAGCAGCTTCACAATCTCGACGAAGCCAAGACGATGATCGAGAAGGCGGTCGAGCTCAGGCCGGACGACGGCTACATCGTCGACAGCCTCGGCTGGGTGGAATACAGACTCGGCGATTTCGAGGAGGCGGTGTACCAGCTTGAGCGCGCCGTCGAGCTGGTGGCGGGCGACCCGATCATCAACGATCACCTGGGCGACGCCTATTGGCAGGTGGGCCGGGTCAACGAGGCGCGCTTCCAGTGGCGCCGCGTGCTTACCCTCGAGCCGGAGGACGATCTCGCTGCCCAGGTGCGGCGCAAGATCGCGGGCGGCCTCTCCGCCGGCGCGGAGGCGGACGACGCCCATTAGAGAGTCCTCGGTGATCCGGGTGGAGGCGCCGGCCAAGCTCAACCTCTACCTTCACGTAACCGGCCGGCGCGCGGACGGCTATCACGAGCTGGACAGTTTCGTCACCTTCACCGCGCTGGCCGATACGCTGGAAATCGCGCCGGCCAATGAGCTCTCGCTTGCCGTGAGCGGGCCGTTCGCCGACGCCTTGGGCACCGGCGACAACCTGGCAGCGCGGGCTGCGGCGGCGCTGGCGGCAAGGCTGGGGCGGCCGGCCGACGTGCGGATCGTGTTGCAGAAGTGCATTCCCGTTGCGGCGGGTCTCGGCGGCGGCTCGGCCGATGCGGCGGCAGTCTTGCGCGGCCTCGCTCGGCTGTGGCGGCTCGGCCCCGAGCACGCTGACGACCTTCAGGACATTGCACGTGGCCTCGGGGCCGACGTGCCGGTTTGCCTCCACGCGCGCGCGGCCTACATGGCCGGCATCGGCGAGGAGCTGAGCGCCCCCCCGCGCTTGCCTTCCTGCGCGGTGCTCTTGGTCAATCCCAGCGTTCCGGTGCCCACCGGGGCAATCTTCGCAGCAAGGCAGGGGCCGTTTTCGGCCGCAGATCGCTTTCGGGACAGCCCGCAAGGCCCATCGGCACTCGCCGCTCTGCTGCGCACCCGGCGCAACGATCTGGAACCGCCGGCCCGCGCTCGGGTGCCCGAAATCGGCCAGGTGCTCGACCGGCTCGGCGCAGCGCCCGGCTGCTTGCTCGCCCGCATGTCCGGCTCGGGCGGCACATGCTTCGGGCTTTTCGCGGATGAGGCAGCGGCCGCGAGCGCCGCCCTCGCCATCGCCCGTGAGCATCCAGGCTGGTGGGTGCAGCCGACGCATCTGAATCACGAGGGCGAGGCGGCCGGCGTGTCGACCGCCATTGGCATGTCATGACAGGGACGCGAGAGTCGGCAATCAACAGCGCGAGTTAGCAGGAGCAATGTAATGACCGGAACGCCGCAGCCGACAGCGCGGGATATCGAGAACTTGCTGACGTTTCTGCCCAAGCTCTATGCGGAAGGCTTCACGCCGATCAAGAGCGCGCACGGCAAAGACGCGGACGGCGAAGTCGTCGCCTTCCCCTGGGCGGAGTACGAAGACGTCGTAAACGAATTCATGGACTGCATCCGCCGCGACTGCTGGTATGACTACGGCTATGTCCCTGAAGACGCGGAGAAACTGATCGAGAGCGAGGAGGCGATCAAGGCCGCAACCCTGCCGCAGATACGGGCCATGCTCACATACGTCTTGCGGGGAGAACGCTTCAGCGACGGTTGGTGGGGCCACATGATCGAAGGCGGCTACGTTCGCCGAATCCTCGAGCGCCTCGCCGAACTCGAAGAGGAGCTGAACGAGGACGGCGATCGCTCAAGGCGGTAGGCGCACCGTCTCCAGCCAGTGGGCCTTCACGATCTCGGCGACCGAGACCATGTCGTCGAAGGCCGACGGCTTGACCATGTAAGCGTTGGCGCCGAGCGCGTAGCTCGCCGCGATGTCCCGCTCCTCGTCGGAGGTCGTGAGCACCACCACGGGGATGCGGCAAAGCTCCGGCTCGTCGCGGAGTTGTTCCAGCACCTCGGTGCCGTTGAGCTTGGGCATGTTGAGGTCGAGCAGGATCAGGCTGGGCCGTGGCGCCGCCTCCGGATCGGTGTAGTCGCCGCGGCGCTTGAGATAATCCAGCAACTCGGCGCCGTCGTGGACGACATAGAGCGGGCAGGTGATATCCGCCCGGCGCAGGGCCTTCTCGGTAAGAAGGCAGTCGGCGGGGTCGTCGTCTGCCATGAGGAGGACGGTGCGTTCGCTGCTGTCGACCCTCACCATCTTCCCCTTCCGGCGTCTAGGCAGCGCCGGCTGCGCCGGCCTGCCCCTCGGCTTTGGTCACGAGTCGCAACGCCAGCGACGGAAAGGCCGCGACGGCGCCGGCGAACGTGATGAACGCGATCGGCGTATCGATGAAGACCGGCTCCACCGACCCCGCCCGGGGCAGGTCGGCACGGTCGTCCCTGGATCCGCCCAGCAGGATCACCGGCAAGTCTCGAAGCTCCGGCGCGGCCGCGATCTCGGCGAGCGCATGGCGCCCCTCCGTCTGTTGCAGGCCGGGGTCGAGAAGGACGAGATCCGGCCGCGGTGCAGGCGTGCCGTCGCCATGCACGTGCCGTCCCTGCAAACGCTCGAGCAGCTCGGCGCCGTTGGTGACGTACGTGAGCGCGTTGCCGAGGCCTGCAGCCTGGAGCGTCTTGGTCGCCTGCAGACAATGCTCCGGGTCGTCGTCCGCCATGACGATGACCGCAGGCCGCACCGCGTCTCCCGAGCCCGACGGAACCGCAAGCTCGTAGCTGCAGCTCTTCAGCCGCAGCACGGCCTCGTGCAGCTTGGCGAAGGTGACGGGCTTCACCAGATAGGCGTAGGCGCCGAGATTGTAGCTGTCGGAGATGTCCAGGCTGGCCTCGGAGGCCGTGAGGATGACGATCGGGATCTTTCTCAGCGCCGGCCGGAGGTTGATCTCCCAGAGCGAGTCGAGCCCCGCCATGTTGGGCATGTTGAGGTCGAGCAGGATCAGGTCGGGGCGGGGGGAGGAGGCGGGGTCGGAGAACTTGCCGCTCCGCCCGAGATAGTCCAGCAGCTCCTGGCCGTCCTGAACGAAGCGCAGCTCGTTTCCGAGCCGGGCCTTCTGCAACGTCTTCTTGGTCAGCAGGCAATCCTCGGGATCGTCGTCCGCCATCAGGATCAGGACCGGCTTGGTACCAGCGGCGCTCATCGGCGTCTCATCGGGGCTGCCGGCGGGGCAGCGTCACCGTGAAGGTGGCGCCCTCTCCCGGCGTGCCGGCTGCGGTGATCCGGCCGTGATGGCGCAGGACGATCTTCTCGCAGATCGCAAGGCCGATGCCGGCGCCCTCGTACTGGTGGCGCGCGTGCAAACGCTTGAAGGGCTGGAACAGCTTGCTGCCCTGCGCCGGCTCGAAGCCGATGCCGTTGTCCGACACGACGATGGTGTGCGCGGGCCCCGGGATCGCAGGAAGCGGCTCCGCCTGGGCTGCCATGCTGACCGTGACGCGCGGTGCGACGCCGGGCTTGCGGAACTTCAGCGCGTTGCCGATGAGGTTGCGGAAGAGTTGATCCATCTGGGTGCGGTCCGCCTCGATCATCGGTGCCTCGGCAACGTCCACCTGGCCCTCGGATTCCTCAAGGGACACGGAGAGGTCAGAGAGCACGGTGTCGAACACGTCGCTCAGACGCAAGTCCTCGAAGGGCTGCGCCGCCGTGGTGACCCGGGAGAGAGCCAGAATGTCGCTCACCAGGGTTTGCATCCGGGCCGCCGCGTCGGTCATGAAGTCGATGTACTGGCGCCCTTCCTCGTCCAGGCTCTCCTGCTTCTCCTCCGCGAGCAGAGCGCCGAAGGCCCTGATCTTGCGCAGCGGCTCCTGCAGGTCGTGGGAGGCCACGTAGGCGAATTGCTCGAGCTCCTCGTTGGAGCGGGCAAGGTCGCGTGCGTGGCGCTCCAGCGCCTCCTTGGCCTGCTTCTGCTCGGTGATGTCGCGCACGATCCCCATGATCCGCACCGGCGTGCCCGCCTCGTCACGCACGAGGATGGAGCGGACGGCGATGGGGAAGACCGACCCGTTCTTGCGGATGTACTCCTTCTCGTATTCGTCGGTGTAGCCGCGCGACATGAGCTGCTGCTCGACGATCTCGGCCTCCATCGCCGCCCAGCGGACCGGCGTGAGCTGCTGATAGGTCACGCCGATAAGTTCGTCGAGGTCATAGCCCAGCATGTCCAGGTAGGCGTCGTTCGCCTCTTCGATGGGGCCGTCGAGGCCGACGAAAACCACGCCGTCGTGGCTCAGGTCGAAGAGGCTCCGGTAGCGCTTTTCGGACGCCCTGAGCGCCTCCTCCTTCTCCTTCAGCTCGGTGATGTCGCGGACGATGCCCATGAAGCGGATCGGCCGCCCGTCCAGGTCCCGCACCAGGATGGTGCGCAGGCTGATCGGCGCGATGGAGCCGTCCTTGCGCACGTATTCCTTCTCGTATTCGTCCGAGAAGCCGCGCCGCATCACCTGGGTCTCGATGATCTCCGCCTCGCCTGCGCGCCACTTCTCGGGCGTGAGGTCCTGGTAGGTGTGCGTGCTGATCTCGTCCCGGTCGTAGCCGACGAGGTCGAGATAGGCCTGGTTCATTTCCTCGATGTGGCCTTCGAGGTCGACGAACACGATCCCGTCCCGGCTCATCTCGAAGAGGGAGCGGAACCGGCCCCGCGACGTGCGGCCTGCGTCGCGGTCGCGCCGGGCTTCGGCAAGCGCCTGCTCCAGCTCTGCGATGCGCCGCTGCAGCGCCTCGTCGTCGTCGAGCGGGGGCGCGTGTTGCAGCGGCCTTGCCTCAGCCGTCATCGATCAGGTCCTCGGCGTAGGCGAAGAGTGCCGGCATGCCGCCGGTGTGGACGAAGACCACTGTTTCGTCCGCGCCGACCGCGCCGCGCTTCACGTGATCGATGAGCCCGGCCATGGCTTTGCCCGAATAGACCGGGTCGAGAAGGATGCCCTCGGTCTCGGCCACGAGCCCGATGGCGGCGCGCGCCTCCGGCGAGAGCACGCCGTAGTCCTCGCCGATATGGTCCTCGTCCGTGACGAAGTCCGCCGGGTCGATCGCGAGATTGAGGTCGAGCGCGCGCGCCGTCGCCGTGGCGACCCGCGCGATGTCGAGCTCCCTGGGCTCTTCCCAGCGGATCGGGCTGATCGCCGCCACGCGCGCCTGGCGGCCGAGCGCGCGCAGGCCCGTGACGAGGCCCGCCGGGGTGTTGTTGGCGCCGCAGATAAACACCTGGGTGGGGTCGATCCCCGCCTCCTCGAACTGGGCGTCCAGCTCGATCGCCGTGCCGACGTAGCCGAGCGCGGCCAGGACCTGCTGATCGAGGGCGAAAGGCGCGATCACGAAGGGCTTCCGGCCGGCCGCTTCGAGGGCGCGGGCCTTCTCGTCGAGCAGCGGCTGGATCTTTTCCATGCTGTCGATGTCGACCACGGTCACGTCCGCGCCCATCAGGCGGTCGAGCAACAGATTGCCCTGCACTCTCGGCCCCTTGACGCCGTGGATCAGCACCAGCGAGACCGCGAGGCCGTGCTTGCACGCCGCAGCCGTGATCTGCCGGCACCAGTTGGACTGCGTGTAGGCACCCGCGACCACGGTATCGGCGCCCGACTTGAGGATCTCGGCGAACGTGAACTCCAGATGGCGCGTCTTGTTGCCGCCGAAGGCCAGGCCGGTGAGGTCGTCCCGCTTGATGTAGAGGGCGCGCACGCCGATCGCCTCGGCGAGGCGGGGGCAGGGGTCGAGCGGCGTCGGCAGATGCGCGAGCCGGATGCGCGGATGCACAGCAAGCCGGGCGGCGAGATCGTCTCTCGTCACCGCTGCCTCCGCATGTGCCTCCGCGACCGCCATTCCACTCCTCCGCCAGCCTTCGGGCCATCCTATCGCCGCCGGGAAGCGCCCGGCAACCGACGGCGGCGAATGCACTTGCTGACTGGAACTGGTAAGGGCCTTGGGTTAGCCCGGCCCGGCGCGTTCCAGCGCCTCGGTGGCGGCGAGCCAATCGCCTTCGGCCGCCGCCTCGGCCCGTCTTGCATCCGCAAGCTCTTTGCCCAGGGCAGCGATGCGCGCGGCATCGTTGTCCGCAGCCGCAGAGGCCAGCGCCGCCTGAAGCGAACGCTGCGCGTCCTGTGCATGCGCGATGCGTTGCTCCGCCGCTGCCACGGCATCCTTGAGCGGCTTCTGCCTGGCCCGGACCGCCGCCGCGGCCTGCCGCGCGGCCTTGCGGGCCGGTGGCGGGCGGCTCTCCCGGCCGTCGCTGTCCGCCCGCCGCGAGCCCTCGCCGCCCAGGATCTCGGCACGGTAATCGGCGAGATCGCCGTCGTAGGCGCGCACCGTGCCGTCCTGCACCAGCCACAGCCGGTCGGCCACGAGCTGGACCAGGTGCATGTCGTGGGTGATCAGGACGACCGCGCCGTCGTAAGCCTCGAGCGCTTCGACCAGCGCGTGCCGGCTCTGGATGTCGAGGTGGTTGGTCGGCTCGTCGAGCACCAGCAGCTGCGGCGCCCGGCTAGAGATGAGCGCGAGATTGAGCCGCGCCTTCTCGCCGCCCGAGAGCGCGGAAACCGCCACATCCGCTTTCTCGCCTGAGAAGCCGAAGGCGCCGAGGCGCGCGCGGACACGGTCGGGCGCGGCGTCGGGCATCAGGCGCGCGAGGTGGCTGAACGCCGTGCCCTCCGGTTCCAGCGTATCGATCTGGTGCTGCGCGAAGTAGCCGACCGCGAGCCTGGGCGCCCGCGTCACCGTGCCCCGCTCCGGACGTAGCATGTCCGCCAGCAGCTTGGCGAAGGTGGACTTGCCGTTGCCGTTCGCGCCGAGCAGCGCCACCCGCTCGTCGGGGTCGATGCGCAGGCTGACGCCGCGCAGCACGGGACGGTCCGGCTCGTAGCCGACGGCGACGCCCGCGAGGCTCATCAGCGGCGGCGCGAGCGCGGCGGGCTCGGGGAACCTCAGGTCGGGCGTCCGCTCATCGGCCACGATGGGCACGTCGGCGAGCTTCGCCATCGCCTTGAGGCGGCTTTGCGCCTGCCGCGCCTTGCTCGCCTTGTAGCGGAAGCGGTCGACGAAGCCCTGGAGATGACGCCTCTGGGCGTCGATGCGTGACTGTTGCGCGCTTGCGGTGGCGAGAGCCTCGGTATGGGTTTTCGCGAAGCGCGTGTAGTTGCCGGAGTAGTGGGTCAGGCCCCGCCCCGCCATGTGGAGTATGCCGTCCGGCACGGCATCGAGCAGGGTGCGGTCGTGGCTCACCACGACGAGCGCCCTGGGATAGCGCTTCAGGTGGGCCTCCAGCCATGCGGCCGCCTCGAGATCGAGGTGGTTCGTCGGCTCGTCGAGCAGCAGCAGGTCGGGCTCGACGAAGAGCGCGGCGGCGAGCGCGACCCGCATGCGCCAGCCGCCGGAGAGGTCGGCGAGCGGCGCCTGTTGCATCGCCTCGTCGATTCCGAGGCCGGCGAGCAGGCGCGCAGCCCGCGCCGGCGCGGCGTGCGCGGCGATCTCCGTGAGCCGGGCCTCGATCTCGGCACGGCGCGCGCCCTCGGCCCCCTCCGCCTCGGCGATCAGAGCCGCGCGTTCCCGGTGGGCGGCGAGCACGGCGGCGCGCGGTGTCTCCGGCCCGCCCGGCACCTCCTGATCGACCAGGCCCATGGAAAGCCCGCGCGTGCGGAGGATCGCGCCCTCGTCGGATTCGAGCCGGCCCGCAATGAGGCGGAGCAGGGTCGTCTTGCCGCAGCCGTTGCGCCCGACCAGCCCGAGCCTCTGGCGCGCGCCGATCTGCGTGGTCACGCCTTCGAAGAGGAGGCGCCCGTCGACGCGGTAGGCGATGTTCTGCAGGGTCAGCATGGCCGGCCGGATATCTGCGCCGCCCGCGCCCGCGACGCAAGGGCGGCCGGTGCTCCAGGATGTGCGACAATGCCGGTAAACCAGGGATCGAGAAGGAGCGCTCCATGCTGATCGTCGCCGTCGTCTTCGAGTTCGTGCCCGGCGGGTTCGACCGCATCAAGGCAGAGGTCCTGGATGCCATCGAGAACTCGCGCAAGGAGCCCGGCGCCCAGATCTACGACTGGGCCATCGACGTCACCGCGCCCAACCGGGCGATCATCTTCGAGGTGTGGGACGGTCAGGCCGAGCTCGATGCGCACTTCACCCATCCCTACATGGACACGCTGGTGGCGGCGCTGAGCGCGGCCAACATCCGCGGCGACATCACCCACTACTCGGCGGAGATCTACGACGTGAGCGGCAAGCGCGACATGGGGTTCCGGCTGCCGACGGAATAGGGATCTTCCGGAGGAGACCGCCATGGGTGCCGGTCCCATCACGCCGCCGTTCGACGAAGACGCTGCCCGTGCGATCGTCCAGGCCTTCGAGGACGCCTGGAACCGCAGGGTCGCCGAGGAGATTCCGGGGACCTGCACGGCGGATACGCGCTGGCGCTACCGCGACGCCTTCGTCGAGGGGCGGGACAACATCGTGCCGTTCCTGCTCGTGCGCTGGCCGGTTCAGGAGCACTACAAGCTCAGGAAGGAGCTCTGGAGCTTCACGGCGAACCGCATTTCGGCGCGCTTCATCAGCGAATGGCGCCACCGCGACACCGGCCAGTGGTACCGGACATTCGGCAACGAGCACTGGGAATTCGATCCCGACGGCCTGCAGAGCGTGCTCGATCTTTCCGCCAACGACATCCCGATCGAGGAGTCCGAGCGCAGCCTCTGACTACCAGCCCAGCGCGCGGCTCATGCGTCGGGGGTCGGCGGCGCCTTCGATCTCGCCGGTCTCGAGGTCCTGACGGACCGCGCAGACGCCCCCGGTCCAGTGCGACCAGTCATCCAGACGCTCGACGCGGTGCCCGCGCGCGGCGAGCCGGTCGCTCGTCGCCTCGTCGATGCGTCCCTCGACGGTGACGAGGCCGGGATGCGCGGCGTGGGGCGCGAAGGAATCCGGGTGGCTGTGGGTGACGAGGCGAGGGGCCTCCACCGCGTCCTGCAGGTCCATGTCGAAGGCCAGGTGATTCAGGAGCGTTTGCAGGTTCGCCTGGATCTGCGTGTCGCCGCCGGGGGTTCCGAACGGCATGATCCAGTGGCCCGGCGAGAGGGCGAAGCAGGGGTTTGGCGTGAGGCGGGGCCGCTTGCCCGGCGCGAGGCAAGAGGGGTGGCCCCGAATCGCCCACGATTGGGCGCCGCGTGAGGACACCGCGAGCCCGGTCCCCGGCACCACCGGGATATCCCAGCTCGTGTCGGACGGCGTCGAGCAGAGTCCGTTCCCCTCACGGTCGATGACGCAGACGATCGATGTGTCCGGCGAGGGTCCGATTGGCGCGCCGCACGCGGCGACCGGCGCAACGTATGGCTCGTGGCCGGGAATCCGGCCGGGTGGCGGCATGCCGGGTGAGGCTTTCGCGGGATTGATCGCCCAACTCCGCTCGGCTGCGTAAGCCGAGCCGGTGAGCGTATCGAGGGGCACGTCCACGAAGTCCGGATCGCCCAGATAGCCCTCCCTGTCGGCGAACGTGAGCTTCAGGGTCTCCGCAATCGTGTGAAGATACGCGTCCGAGCCATGCTCCAGCGTCCCCACGCCTGCCGCCTCGGCGACGGAGAGCGCTTCCAGCAGGAACGGCCCCTGGCACCAGGCGCCGCAGGTGTGGACCTCGACCTCCTCGCCATTGAAGCGGAAGCGGCGGGAGACCGAGGGCACGATCTGGCAGCGGAAGCTCTCCAGGTCCTCCGCCGCGAGCAGCCCGTCGTGCTCACGCTGATGCGCGAGGATCTGGCGCGCGATGTCGCCCCGGTAGAACGCCCGGCGCACGGCGGCGAAGCCGGCCATGCGATCGTCGCCAGCCGCGCGCTCCTCGTCGCAGAGGAATTGCAGGGTGCGGCCGAGATCGGCCTGGACCAGCCGGTCGCCCGGCGCCGGCACCACGCCGCCGGGCATCCAGATCGCGACGTTCTCCGGCCAGTGGCGGAACTCGTCGGCGTGCTTCTGCACGTAATCGAGCATCACCGGGTGCCGCGGGAAGCCCTCCGACGCATAGCGTACCGCGCGCGCCGCCACTTCACGGAAGCTCATCGTGCCCCAGCGCTCCAGCGCCTGGATGCAGGCATCGGGGGCGGCCGGCACCACCGTGCGCCGCACGCCTAGCGGGATCTCGCCCCCGTGGCGTTGGATGTAGGCGTCGGGGTCGAGCGCCTGCGGCCAGCCACCGACGCCTGCGATGGTGACAATCTCGCCGGTCTCCGCGAGGCGGATGATCATCGGCGCGACCCCAGCGACGCTCACCTGGTCGCTGTAGACCACGCCGAGGGTCAAGATCGCGGCGACGCCCGCGTCGATCGCGTTGCCGCCGTTCTCCAGCGCCTCGAACGCCGCGAGTGTCGCGAGCTCGTGGCCGGTGCTGACGACGTAATGATGACCGCGGGCGACGGGGACGACGGACATGGCAGCCTGCGAATGCGTTGGGTCGGGTTGGGTCGGCGGAGTATAGACTGTAATGCAATAGCGACGCTTTGCCTGCCAATGAACCCCACGGAGGCTACGGCTCAATGCAACCTGTCTGTCTCGTTATCGGTGCCGGTGCAGGCATCGGGAGCAACGTGGCAAGCCGCTTCGCCCGCGAGGGATACCACGCGGTGCTCTGCCGGCGGTCGGACGAAGAGGGGTTGAGCCGCTCGGTTGCTCGCATTGCCGAGGACGGCGGCGCGGCCTCCGGCTTCCTGCTGAACGCCGTGGCGCCCGACGCCATCGAGGAGCGGATCGCTGCGGTCGAGGCGGACATCGGCCCGGTCGAGGTGGCGGTCTACAACCTGGGCGCGCAGATTGGCGATCGGTCGCTGGCGGAGACCAGCCACAAGGTCTTCGAGCTGGGCTGGCGGCTGGGAACATTCGGCCTGTTCAGGATGGCTTCGGCCGTCTGCCCGTTGATGGAGCAGCGGGGTAGGGGCACGCTCCTCGTCACATCGTCCACCGCAGCGATGCGCGGCAACCAGGGCCAGCACTCCCACGCGGCCGCCATGGGCGGGCGGCGCATGCTCTGCCAGAGCCTCAATGCGGAGTTCGGCCCCAAGGGCATTCACGTCGCGCACATCGTCATCGACGGCATGGTCGATGCGCCCGATACGCTCGGCAGGATGCTGGGGGATGAGGCGTTCCAGAGGCTAAGGGAAGAGCGGGGGCTTGAGCACGACGGCCTGCTGCTGCCCGCCGAGATTGCAGACACCTACTTCCAACTTGCCCGGCAGCACCGCTCCGCATGGACGCACGAGATCGATCTGCGGGCGTTCTCCGACACGCCGTGGTGGAATCGCTGACTGG
>JAPPNV010000431.1 GCA_028818565.1 Rhodospirillales bacterium
ACCGCCGCACCGAGCACTACGGCCTGATCGTCGAGACCACGGGCCTCGTGCCGCCACGCGGGAAGGCGCCGTGAGCGACCGCATCCTCGTCATCAATCCCAACAGCAGCGCGACGGTGACCGACGACATCGCGCGTGCGCTGGACGGCTTTCGCTTCAAGGGCGGGCCCACCATCGACTGCCTGACCCTCGCCGAAGGCCCGCCCGGCATCGAGACCCAGCGCCATGTGGACGAGGTGGTGGCGCCGCTCTGCCGCATGATCGAGCGGCAGCGCGCGGATGCCTTCGTCATCGCCTGCTTCTCCGACCCCGGCCTCCATGCCGCGCGGGAGGCGACACGCACGCCGGTCTTCGGCATCGCGCAATGCGGCATCCTGGCGGCGCTCGCGCGGGGCGAGCGCTTCGGCATCGTCGCGATCCTGGAGGGCTCGATCCCGCGTCACCGGCGCTACGTGGCGTCGCTGGGCCTGAGCGACCGCATGGCCGGCGAGCGCGCCATCGGCCTCGGGGTCGCCCAGCTCGCGCAGGAAGACATCGTCGCCGACCGAATTACCGAGACGGCGGAACAGCTTCGCGACCAGGATGGCGCGGACGCGATCGTGCTGGGCTGCGCCGGCATGGCGCGCTACCGGGCGCCGCTGGAAGCACACCTCGGTTGCCCCGTCATCGACCCCTCGCAGGCGGCGGTCGGCATGGCGCTCGCGATGCTCCGCAGCGCTCCCGAAATTGGCATTTGACATCGTATATGATGTGACATCATATACGATGCGGTATGTGTTGGATACCAACGTCGTGGTCGCGGGGCTGCGTAGCCCGAACGGCGCTTCCGCAGCGCTGCTCGACCACGTCTTGAGCGAGAGGTTCGCGCTCTTGTTGTCCGTGGCCCTGGCGCTGGAGTACGAGGCGGTCTGCCGCGATCCTGCGCAGCGGATCGTGTCGGGATTAAGCGATGAGGAGGTATCGACCATCGTCTCGGCGCTTTGTGCGGTGTGTGAGCCGGTCGATGCGCGGTACCTGTGGCGGCCCCGGCTTCGCGATCCCGCCGACGAGATGGTGCTCGAGACCGCCGCGAACGGCAGAGCCGACGCTCTGGTGACGTTCAACCGGCGGAATTTTGGCGATGCGCCGGCGCAATTCGGGGTCGCGCCGCAGACGCCCCGGGAGGCCTTGAGGAGCTTGTGATGGCGAAGAAGGAGACCAGCACCTATCCGCTGCGGCTGCCCAAGTCCTTGAAGGAGGCCGCCGCGCATATCGCCAGGGAAGATGGCACCAGCTTCAACCAGTTCGTGGCGACCGCTGTCGCCGAGAAGGTTTCCGCCATGAGGACCGCCGAATTCTTCGCCGCCCGAAAGGCCGACGCCGATATCGAGGCGGCGCGTCGTCTGCTACGCAGGGAGGGCGGCCAGCCGTCGGAGCCCGAGGACCGGCTGCCCGGTTCCGAGTGAGGATTTCGGGGTATCACGCAAATTTGACGGCCGATCCCTAGGGCTGGCAGCATACGAATCGCGATTGAATGCATACATCCTGTTCGAGGACGCAGGATGTTTGATGGAAGAATGGTAGTGGCCAACAAGGCCGCTGAACAGACCGTGGCCGACGCGACGCCATCGGCTCACCCGCATGGGCCGGAACTGCCGGACATGTCCGGCAGCTACGGCCGCTACATATCTTCGGGTCTCTACGACCGGCGCTACCCGCGCCCGAACCGGCGCACGCTGCGCGAGATGAAACGGTGCCTGGTCGCCGGTGGCCGGTTTCTCGACGTCGGCGCCGGCACCGGGCGCTACACCCTGCCGCTCCTGCAAGTGAACGGCACCCGCTGCGTTGCCCACGACATCAGCCCGGTCGCCCGCGAGACGCTGGCGGAGCGCCTGCGCGACTTCGTGAGCGATGAACGCCTGGTCATCCGAGGGGACGACCCCGACGATCTGGCCGCCGAGATGCCGCAGGCCTTCGACCTCGCGTTGCTGGCTTTCGGGGTCCTGGCGCACGTTGCCAAGCGCAAAGAGCGCCTGCGGCTGCTGCGGGCTATCCGCGCCACGCTGAAGGCGGACGGGGCCCTGATCCTCAGCGTGCCGAATGCGAAGCGCCGGTTCCGCGCGGAGCAGCGCGATGCGGAGTCTCTGGTGCGCGAGGGCACGCTCGAGCCGGGCGACGTCCTCTACCAGCGCAATCAGGCCGACGGCGAGATCCGCCTGTTCTACCATCTCTATACGCTCGACGAGGTGCATCGCGACCTTTCGGAGGCCGGTTTCCGGGTCGCGAGCGTGGGGGCCGAGAGCCTGCTGTCCGAAAGGAAGGTCGTCGGTTCCTGGCCGCTCGGTTGGCTCGACGCCCTGGCGTGCCGGTTCGCACCGACGGAACTCGGCTACGATCTTCTGGCCGTTGCCCGGCCGCGGGCCGCAGGTGACTCATAAGAATTTCTCATTACTCTTCACAAAAAATTTTCTTGGCATTTATTGCCCGGCGCTACCACTTATAAGGTGCCGCCCACCGGCCGATCTTGCACAGATTTGGCGGAACGAGCGTCCGAAGGTTTCGCCAAGAACGGATCGCAAGGCAGGTTCCGGCCGGTAGGGGTGGGACCGGGTCCCTCCCTGCCCGCTGTTCCCGCCCCTTGGCCGCCGGCGACGGCCCACGCTGCCGCCGGCGGCCAGCGGTGGCCACAGTTCGCCTCCAACGCTTTCTTCCGATGCTTTCCGCCATGACCCTGGCAAGACATGCGGTTTACGATGGGCAACGCGGGGCGGCGCTCGCCGCGGTATGAGGGAGAGAGACGCATGGCGACCGTACTTCAGACTGACTTCGCCTGGCCCGACGTGAGCATCGAGCGCGCGGTGATAGAAGGGGCCGGCCACACGCTGGTGGCGGGCCCTTCCGAGCCAAGCCAGGCGGAGGCGGTCGAGGCCATGATGGCAGAGCACGACCCTGCCGCGATCCTCACCTGCTGGGCCCAAATCTCCGCCGCCGCGATCGCGCGCCCCTCGGCGCTCAAAATTGTGCAGCGGCTGGGCGTCGGGCTCGACAACATTGCGGTGGACGCGGCGACCGCGCGCGGCGCCTGGGTCGCCAACGTGCCCGATTACTGCGTCGAGGAGGTCTCGGATCACGCGGTGGCCATGGCCTACGCCTGGTTTCGCGGCGTCGTTCACTTCGACCGTGCGGTGAAGACAGGCGAGTGGGACCCCTCCGGCGCTCTCCTTCGCCGTGGGGCGACGATGACCGCCGGCATCCTCGGGATGGGGCGGATCGGGCGCTGCACCGCGCGCAAGCTGGACGCGCTCGGCATGACCGTGCTGGGCCACGATATCGCCGCGCCGCCGGAGACCGTGCCGGCGCAGATGGTCGGCCTCGACCGGCTCGCCGCCGACTCCGACGTCATCGTGGTCCACCTGCCGCTCACGGACGCAACCCACCACCTGGTGGACGCGGCGTTCCTCGCCGGCGTCAAGCCGGGCGCCTTCCTCATCAACGTGAGCCGCGGCCCGGTGGTGGACAACGATGCGCTGATCGAGGCGCTGGAGGCCGGCCAGCTCGCGGGAGCCGGCCTCGACGTGGTGGAGGGCGAGCCGAGTCCGCCGGCCGCGCTCGTCGCCCGTGCCGACGTGATCGCGACGCCGCACGTGGCGTTCTCCTCCGATGCCTCGCTGGCCGAGCTCAGGCAGCGCGGCGCGGAGGAGGTGGTTCGCGTGCTCGCCGGCGATGCGCCGGTGAATGCGTGCAACCGGATTGACTGACACGCCAGGCCGCAGGCTGCTACGCTCGCGCGCCGTTGCAGAGGGGGAGGGGCCGATGACCGTGCCGAGACCCGCCGTCGTCGACCAGGCCGATCTCGCCTGGGAGGGCGGAGAGGATGCCAGCCTCGCCACGGGCGCCGGAATTCGCTGGAAGCTCCTGATCACCGGCGAAAGGACCGAGACCGCAGGCCTTGCCACCGGGATCGCCGAGGTTGCGCCCGGTTCCGAGCTCATGCGCCACCATCACGAGCCCGCGGAGATCTATTACATCATGAGCGGTCTCGGAGAGATGGAGATCGAGGGCCGAACGCACGCGGTGGGGCCCGGCTGCGCGGTCTACATCCCACCGGACGCGAAGCATGCGCTGCGCTGCACCGGCGCGGACCCGCTGGTCTTCGTGTTCGCCTTCCCGCGCGACCGCTTCGACAAGATCGTCTACCACTTCGATCGTTAGCGCGTTTTCGTTTCTCATGGGTTCGCGCGAAGTCAATCGCCGGGCCGGTCCGGATGGTGAACGGCGCTGACGACGGTGCGTCCCGATAGCCATTAACTATCGCCCCCATTGAAAAATCCATCTGGTTGCGGCGGCTGACGTCCCCACCTGATTCGATAGGGCATCCTCCTGGGACGCGCCGTCTGGATCGGAAACAAGCATGGGAATTGCCGTACGAGACGTCGGCCGAGCTGGACTCGCGACGATCGCAATTCTTGCCGTTACGTTGCTGTTGCTTCCGGAAGATGCCGAGGCCAGTCAATGCAGCCGCGAGAACAGGGTGGACCACAGGGACGCCGAATGCCTGAGCGCCTCGTGGAAGAACCGGGGGATGTTCAAGAAGAGTACGTTTCGGGTCCAGAACACGTGTCCGCTCTATGGCCAGGTGGCCGCCAAGGTCGACCTCGTAGGGGCGAGGGACCGGACGGTGAACCTCAACAGCGGACGAGCAAGACGCGGCTGGGCGTGGCGCCACATCAGATCGATCTCCTGCTGCTCCGACACGGGCATTTGCAACAGGTCGGACGCGGTCACAGACGAAGCATGCCTGGCGCGGTTCAAGCGGGTGAGCACGGCGCCTCTGAGCTGCAGGGACATATCCGCTTCCGCCAACACTTCCGGCGGGAAGCTCAGCTGCAACGTCTCCGCCTTTTGCACTTTCTCACCTCCACCTTCGACCCGTTACCAATTGTCCACGATTACCGTTCCGTTCATCGCTCTGGGCAACGTGCACAATTGCCGCGGCACCCTGAGTGCCGGGCCTTGCGACGACGATCCCCCCGATACGGCCAGATTGTCGGTGCTCGACGCGGATGGCCACGAAGTCGGGCGCCAGTCCCTGGACTTCAGGGTGTTCCTGAGCCGGATATTGCGGCAGACGGTGAGAATCGACTACGCCACCTCGGACGGCACGGCGACAGCCGGGTCGGACTACAGGGCGACCTCGGGCACGCTGACCTTCAGGCCGGGAGAGACGGCAAAGACCATCTCCGTTGCGGTGTTGGACGACAGCCATGACGAGGGCGATGAGAGGCTGACGCTGACGCTGTCCAGCCCGCGCCCGGCGTCAAGACTGCGCCTGGGGGACGCGACCGCGGAAGGGGTGATCGGTAACGCCGACCCCATGCCGAAGGCGTGGATCGGACGCTTCGGACGCGCGGTTGCGGATCAGGTGCTGGATGCGGTGGACGCCCGGATGCGGGCCGGGCCGGCGCCTGGCGTCGAGGCACGCCTCGCCGGGCAGCCGATCGGCGTCGGCTCGTCGCTGCATGGCTTCCAATCGAGTCTTCCTTCGCCGGGACTTGGGCAGACGGCAACTGATCGCGATCTACCGCCGGACACATCGTTCTCGCTGACCGGGAAAACGCAGGGCGACGGTATCCTCTCGATCTGGGGCAGGGGCGCGGCGACACGCTTCTCGGGCCAGGACGCAGGGGCTGGAGGCGATCTAGCGGTCGACGGCGAGGTGGCGACCGGCCTGCTGGGCGCGGACTGGAAGCGCGGGGACTGGACGGCCGGGTTGGTCGTCTCGCGCAGCCAGGGCGACGGCGGCTACCGGGGCGCGGACGGCGGCACGGTGACCTCGACATTGAGCGGGGTCTGGCCCTGGACGCGCTATGC
Organism: Rhodospirillales bacterium; assembly: GCA_028818565.1. GTDB lineage: Bacteria > Pseudomonadota > Alphaproteobacteria > UBA828 > UBA828 > WTGU01. Next base: position 5,850 of record JAPPNV010000431.1, read on the forward strand.
GGTGGGCGAGCGGCTCTACGCGTGGGGTGTGGCAGGCTACGGCGACGGCAGCCTGACACTGGAGCCGCGCGCGGAGGACGGCACTAACGCCGGGGCGATCCGGACCGACCTGGATCTCTGGATGGCGGCAGTCGGGCTGCGCGGCGTCGCGGTGGACGGGGGTGATGACGGCCTCACCCTTGCGGTGAAGACCGACGCCATGACCGTGCGTACCGGGTCTGACGCGGTATCCGGGGCGGGCGGCAACCTGGCGGCCGCGGAGGCGGAGGCCACGTGGCTCAGGCTCGGGCTGGAGGGATCGCGGCCGTTCCCGCTTGCCGACGGTTCAGTGCTAACGCCGAGCGCAGAGATCGGGCTCCGCCGCGACGATGGCGACGCCGAGACCGGGTTCGGCGTAAACGTTGGGGCCGGCATCGCCTGGGCCGACGCGAAGCGCGGCCTGGGCGCGGAGCTGCGCGGGCGCGGGCTGCTGACCCACGAGGCGAAGGGCTTCCGGGAGCGGGGACTCTCGGGCTCCTTCGTTTGGGACCCGGTGACGGGCGACCGCGGGCCACGCCTCAGCCTGAGCCAGACGGTGGGCGGTTCGTTCTCCGGCAGCACCGACGCGCTGCTTGAGCGTGCGACGCTCGCCGGGCTGGCCACGAACGACAACGGCGACGCGCTGCAACAGCGGCGGCTGGAGGCGCGGTTCGGCTACGGCTTCGCGGCTTTCGGCGACCGCTTCACGTCCGGGCCGGAGATCGCCGTCGGCCTCTCCGACGCCGGGCGGGACTACAGCCTTGGCTGGAGGCTGACGCGCGGCGGCCGAGAATCAGACGGCAGCGCGCTGGAACTCGCCCTCGAAGCGCGCCGGCACGAGAGCGCTCCCAATCTGAACGCTCCACCGGAGCATGCCGTGGGCTTCCGCGCGACATCGCGGTTCTAGCCCGCATGTCTCACCAAGGTCATGAACAGCGCCGCCCTTCGGATCGCGCCCAGGCGTCCGCGCGCGTTGACTCGGTTCCGCCTCCGGGGCTAAATCTCGGGCGCTGATGCGGCCCGGCTCGGGGCCGGATTTTGGGGGTAAGTTCGTGGCAGATCAATCAAGCGGCAGCGGCACCCGCGCGCGACCGATCTCGCCCCACCTCACCGTTTATCGGCCGCAGCTCACCTCGGTGCTCTCGATCCTGCACCGCATGACCGGCGTGATCCTGGCGTCCGGCGCGGCGATGCTCTGCGCCTGGTTGCTGACCGCCGCCGCAGGCGAGCGCTATTACGACTGGACCGCGTGGTTCCTCACCTCGTGGCTCGGCTACGCGCTGCTGGCGGCCTGGTCGTGGTGCCTCTTCTATCACCTGTGCAACGGCGTCCGGCACCTGTTCTGGGATGCCGGCATGTGCCTCTCGCTGCGCCAGACCTATGCCTCGGGCGCCGCCGTGGTGGTGGCATCGTTCGTGCTGACCGGGCTCTCCTGGGGCCTCGGCCTCGCCTGCAACCTGGCCGGCTGAGGCGCGCCATGGCACTGCAAACCCCGCTCGCCAAGGTGCGCCATCTGGGCTCCGCCAAGGAGGGGGTGAACCACTGGTGGTGGCAGCGGCTGACCGCGATCCTGCTGGTGCCGCTCTCGCTCTGGTTCGTGGGCTCGCTCTGGTCGCTCATCGCGGCGGGCGCGGACCGCGACGACTTCGTCGACTGGCTCTCCGGCCCGGTCGCGGCCGTGCTGATGCTGCTCTTCCTGGGCGCGACCTTTTACCACCTGAAGCTCGGCCTCCAGGTGGTGATCGAGGACTACGTGCACGGCAAGTGCAAGTGGGTGCTGCTGATCCTGAACACCCTGCTCTGCCTCGTGCTCTGCCTCGCCTCGCTCTACTCCGTGATCCTGATCGCGGTGCAGGGGTGAGCGCATGACCGCCGCCTACCCGATCGCGGAGCACCACGACGACGTGGTGGTGGTGGGCGCCGGCGGCGCCGGGCTGCGCGCGACGCTCGGCCTCGCCGAGGCGGGCCTGCAAACCGCCTGCATCAGCAAGCTCTTCCCCACCCGCAGCCACACGGTGGCCGCCCAGGGCGGCATCTCGGCGGCGCTCGGCAACATGGAGGAGGACGACTGGCGCTGGCACATGTACGACACCGTCAAGGGGTCGGACTGGCTGGGCGACCAGGACGCGATCGAATACCTCTGCAAGGAGGGGCCGCGCGCGGTCATCGAGCTGGAGCACTACGGCGTGCCCTTCTCGCGCACGCCGGACGGCAAGATCTACCAGCGCGCGTTCGGCGGCATGTCGCTCAACTACGGCGAGAAGCAGGCGCACCGCACCTGCGCCGCCGCCGACCGCACCGGCCACGCCATCCTGCACACGCTCTACCAGCAGTCGCTGCGCCACAAGGCGGCGTTCTTCATCGAGTATTTCGCCCTCGACCTGGTGATGGACGAGGAAGGGGCTTGCCAGGGCGTGCTCGCCTGGAACCTGGACGACGGTACGCTCCACCTCTTCCGCGCGCACATGGTGATCCTGGCGACCGGTGGCTACGGGCGCGCCTACTTCTCCGCGACCTCAGCCCACACCTGCACGGGCGACGGCAACGCCATGGTGCTGCGCGCAGGCCTGCCGCTGCAGGACATGGAATTCGTGCAGTTCCACCCCACGGGCATCTACGGCTCCGGCTGCCTGATGAGCGAGGGCGCGCGGGGCGAAGGCGGCTACCTGGTCAACTCCGAGGGCGAGCGCTTCATGGAGCGCTACGCGCCCAACGCCAAGGACCTTGCCTCGCGCGACGTGGTGAGCCGCGCGATCACCATGGAGATCCGCGAAGGGCGCGGCTGCGGGCCCGAGAAGGACCATATGCACCTGAAGATGGACCATCTCGGCGCCGAGGTGTTGAACGAGCGCCTCCCCGGCATCACCGAGACGGCCCGCATCTTCGCCGGCGTCGAGCCGTTGAAGGAGCCGGTCCCGGTGATCCCGACCGTCCACTACAACATGGGTGGCGTGCCCTGCATCTACACCGGCGAGACGGTGACGGTGCGGGACGGCAACCCGGATTCCGTGGTGCCCGGCCTGATGTCGGTGGGGGAGGGGGCCTGCGTCTCCGTGCACGGCGCCAACCGGCTCGGGTCGAACTCGCTGCTCGATCTCGTCGTGTTCGGCCGGGCGGCGGCACAGCGCTGCGCCGAGATCGTCGAGGCCGGCGCGCCGCACAAGCCGATGCAGAACGGCGTGCTCGACAAGAGCCTCGACTGGTTCGACCGGCTGCGCCATGCCAAGGGTGCCACGCCCACGGCGGCGATCCGGCTCGACATGCAGCGCACGATGCAGGAACACGCCGGGGTCTTCCGCACCCGGGAGATCATGGAGGAGGGCGCGCGCAAGCTGGACGGGGTCTGGGACGGCTTCCGCAACGACATCGGCGTCGCCGACCGCTCGCTGATCTGGAACTCCGACCTCGCCGAGACCATCGAGCTCGACAACCTGATGCGCCAGGCGAGCGTGACCCTGCACTCGGCGCTCAATCGGGAGGAAAGCCGCGGCGGCCATGCGCGCGAGGATTTCCCGGACCGCGACGACGAGAAGTGGCTCAAGCACAGCGTCGCCTGGCTCGACGACGACGGCGCGACCAGGCTCGACTACCGGCCCGTGCACATGCATACGCTCAGCAACGAGGTCGAGACCATTCCTCTCAAGGCACGGGTCTACTAGGGCCCCGGCAAGGTCGGTCACCCATGGCGCAACTCACGCTCCCGCAGAACTCCAAGGTCGGTAAGGGCAAGCACTTCCCCGCCGACGGCGCCCCGAGCAAGAGCCGGCGCTTCAAGATCTACCGCTACGATCCGGACAGCGGCGAGAACCCGCGCACCGACACCTACGACCTCGATCTCGACCGTTGCGGGCCGATGGTTCTGGACGCCCTCATCAAGATCAAGAACGAGGTGGACGCGACACTCACCTTCCGCCGCAGCTGCCGCGAGGGGATCTGCGGCTCCTGCGCCATGAACGTCGACGGCACCAACACGCTCGCCTGCATCAAGCCCATCGACGAGGTGAAGGGCGAGGTGCGCATCTACCCGCTGCCGCACATGCCGGTGGTGAAGGACCTGGTGCCCGACATGGCGGATTTTTATGCCCAGTACGCCTCCATCGAGCCCTGGATGAAGACGGACACCGCGCCGCCGTCGTCCGCCGAGCGGCTGCAGGCGCCGGAGGACCGCGAGAAGCTCGACGGCCTCTACGAGTGCATCCTGTGCGCCTGCTGCTCGACGAGCTGCCCGAGCTACTGGTGGAACAGCGACCGCTACCTCGGGCCTGCGACCCTGCTGCAGGCCTACCGCTGGCTCGCCGACAGCCGCGACGAAGCGACGGGCGAGCGGCTCGACGAGCTGGAGGACCCCTTCCGGCTCTACCGCTGCCACACCATCATGAACTGCACCCGCACCTGCCCGAAGCACCTGAACCCGGCCAAGGCGATCGCCGAGATCAAGAAGATGATGGTCGCCCGCCGCTAGCTCCGTGTCCCGGAAGAGCGCATGAACGACATTGGCCTCCTATCGTCATGCCCGGGCTTGCCCCGGGCATCCATCTTCTGCGCGCACGACCCTGCGGGTTTGCGCGACGTGGATGGCCGGGACAAGCCCGGCCATGACGCGAAGGGGATCTCGGAAATTCTCATCTTTGGTTTCGGTACAGGACGCTAGCCCGGCGCCACTCAACTCCGAGGACTTCCCATGGCACGCACCAAGATCGCGCTGATCGGCGCGGGCAACATCGGCGGCACGCTCGCCCACCTCGCCGCGCTCAAGGACCTGGGGGACATCGTGCTCTTCGACATCGTCGAAGGCGTACCGCAAGGCAAGGCGCTGGACCTCGCGCAGAGCGGTGCGGTGGAGGGCTTCGACGCGGCGCTTTCCGGCACCCAGGACTACGCGCCCATCGAGGGCGCGGACGTGGTGATCGTCACCGCCGGCGTGCCGCGCAAGCCCGGCATGAGCCGCGACGACCTGCTTTCGATCAACACCAACGTGATGAACCAGGTCGGCGCCGGCATTCGCGAGTACGCGCCGGGCGCCTTCGTCATCTGCATCACCAACCCGCTGGACGCGATGGTCTACGTGCTGCGCGAGGCCTGCGGGCTGCCGCACGCCCGCGTGGTGGGCATGGCCGGCGTGCTCGATTCATCGCGTTTCCGCCACTTCATCGCGGTCGAGCTCGGCGTTTCGGTGGAGGACGTGACCGCCTTCGTGCTCGGCGGCCACGGCGACACCATGGTGCCGCTGCCGCGCTATTCCACCGTCGCCGGCATCCCGCTGCCGGACCTGGTGGCGATGGGCTGGCTCTCGGCCGAGCGGCTGGAGGAGATCGTGCAGCGCACCCGCGACGGCGGCGCCGAGATCGTGGGCCTGCTCAAGACCGGCTCGGCCTTCTACGCGCCGGCGTCGGCCGCGATCCAGATGGCCGAGGCGTACCTGAAGGACAAGAAGCGCGTGCTGCCCTGCGCCGCCTGGCTCGACGGCGAGTACGGTGTCGACGGTCTCTACGTCGGCGTGCCTGCGGTCATCGGGGCGGGCGGGGTCGAGCGCATCGTCGAGATCGCGCTCGACGACGATGAGCAAGCGGCCTTCGCGCACTCGGTGGGCGCGGTCCGCACGCTCGTGGACGCGGTCGCAGCGCTCCAGGCCTAATCTCGCGCCCTACTCCGCCGCGGCGAGCCAGTGGCGGGCGATTTCCTCGCGGGTCGCGAACCAGACGCCCTCGTGGGCCTGCGCATGCTCGATGAAGCGGCTGAGCCCCGCGATCCGGCCGGGGCGGCCGATCATGCGGGGGTGCAGGCCGATGGACATCATCTTCGGGCAGGTCGCGGATTCGGCGTAGAGCGTGTCGAAGCTGTCCCGCGCGTACTGATAGAAGTGATCGGCGGTGAGGAAGCCGGGCGCCGTCCAGAAAGAGAAGTCATTGATATCGCACGTATAGGGCACCACCAGATGGCGCTTGCCCGAGACCTCCACGAAGTAGGGCAGGTCGTCGTTGTAGGCGTCTGAATCGTAGATAAAGCCGCCTTCGTCGACCACCAGCTCGCGGGTATGGACCGAGGGGCCGAAGCGGCAGTACCAGCCCACCGGCCGCTTGCCGCAGGTGCGCTCGAAGGATTCGATGGCGAGCCGGATGTGCTCGCGCTCCTCCTCGCGCGAGAGGCGGAACACCTCCTCCCAGCGCCAGCCGTGGCTGCACACCTCGTGGCCGCTGGCGACGACCGCACGGGCGACCTCGGGGTTCTGCTCGAAGGCGACGGCGCAGGCATAGAAGGTGGACTTGATCCCGGTCTCCTCGAAGAGGCGCAGGAGGCGCCAGACACCGGCGCGGGAGCCGTACTCGAACATCGATTCCATGGCGAGGTTGCGGTAGACCTCGGGCAGCGAGTAGCTGCCGAACTCGGTGAGCGCTTCCTGGTGCGCATCGCCCATGGCGTGCGAATACTCCGAACCTTCCTCGTAGTTGACCACCACCGAGACGGCCACGCGCGCCCCGTTCGGCCAGGGGATCGCCGGCGGGTTGGCGCCATAGCCCACCAGATCGCGTCCGCCTGAAGTTACCTCCGCCATGATGCTCCTCCGCTTGCCTCGCCGCGCGCGTCAGCCGTGCGCCGGCCCGCTATCACCATCATTCATAATAGAGCGTCACGAGGCGCTGTCGTAATAGGCCTGGAGGATGGCGACCACGCCAGCGCGGCTGTATTCGGGCGGGATCGCCTCGCCGCCCGCGAACATCTCGCGCAGCCGGGTGCCGGAGATGCGGAGCTTGCCATCGTCGCCGCGGCGGCACGGCTGGCCTTCGGCGTCGCCCGTCGCCACCGCCGCCACCGCGCGATGGCGCTCCGCCTCGCCTGGCGGTTCGGTCCCGCCGTCGGCGGCGAAGCACACGTTCCCCGTCGCCATGCCCCGGCAGTCGAAGCAATGGAAGGTGTCGTCGATCTTGAGCGGCCGGATGGCGAGGCTGCCCCCGCCGATCTCGTCGAAGATGCGATGCGCGTCGTAGGGCCCGTAGTAGCCGCCGAGCCCGGCATGGTCGCGCCCTACAACCAGGTGCGAGCAGCCGAAATTCTGGCGGAAGAGGGCATGCAGCAGCGCCTCCCTGGGGCCCGCGTAGCGCATCTCGATGGGATAGCCCGCCTGGATCACCCGTCCTGGCGCGAAGTGGTTGGCGACCAGCCAGTCGATGGCGCGGACCCGGACATCGGCCGGGATGTCGCCCGCCTTGAGCGCGCCGAGCACCTGGTGAATCAGCACCCCGTCGCACACCTCGAGCGCGACCTTGGCGAGGAACTCGTGACTGCGGTGCATGGGGTTGCGGGTCTGGAAGGCAGCGACCGTCGACCAGCCCTTCCCGGCAAAGAGCGCCCGGGTCTCGGCGGGGCGCAGGTAAAGCCCCCGGTAAGTCTCGGGAAAGTGCCCTTCGGAGATGACCGAGACCGGGCCCGCCAGGTTGACGGCGCCCTGCGCCATGACCTTGGCGACGCCGGGATGGGCCTCGTCGGTCGTGCGGTAGACCTCGCGGCACTCGAGGGCCTTGTCGATGGCGTATCTCTCGGTGACCGAGAGAACGCCGAGGATCTCCCCGCCCGCGTCCGTCAACGCCACCTCGTCGCCGACGGCGGCGGCCTCGTCCTCGCCGCAGGAAAGCGTGATGGGCAGCGGCCAGAAGAGCCCGCTCTCCAGGCGCATCTCGAGGCACGCGCCGCGCCAGTCGGCCGCACCCATGAAGCCTTCGAGCGGCGTGTAGGCGCCCATGGCGAGCATGAAGAGGTCCGAGACTTCGCGGGTCGACAGCGGCAGCCGCTTCAGCGTGCGCGCCCGCTTCAGCGCCTCGTCCCGCTCTTCGCGGGGCAGCAGCAGGGGGTTCAGAGTGGTCCCGCCGTGCGGGGGAATCAGGGTCGGCATGGGGTGTCAGCGCCGGTTGGCGACTTCCTTTCGGATTTCCTTCGACTTGGCCTCCGGCAGGACCCAGATCGCGCCGGCCATCAGCGGCCCCAGTGCGAGGGTCACCCAGCGCACGATCCCGGTGCTGTCGTCGAGGAAAAACACCGCCACGCAGAGCGCGAGGGCGAGCACGGAGACGAGGATCTTGTAGTGGTTGGGCATCGCTCGGTTCCTTCGCAATCTCAGGCCGACGCTAACGCTTCGATTGCCGCGGCCACGTCGGCGCCCGTCATCTCCCACGTGTTGTCGAAATTCGCCACCACGTCGCGCATGAAAGGCTCGACGAGATCGAGGGCGCGGGCTTCCTCGCCCGTACCGAGGTGATCGGCCAGGATCGCGAGCGCGAGCTGACGCGACTGCGCGCCTTCATAGGTCCACTCGAAGCCGGTCTCGCTGAAGCGGCGTATGTCGAGCCTCTGGTCCAGGAGCTCGCCGTCGACGGTGACCACGAGCCCGTCGATGGTCCGATCCCCGGCGTATGTCTTCATGGCGTTGCTCCGAAGCGGGGCTGAACGTCGCCCATCGTAGAATCCTCCGCGCCGTGCAGGCCATGGCCGTGGTGAGAAAGGCGGGCTAGCATACCCGCATCCAGGCAGCCGGAACGCGCTGCCTCAATCGCCGAAGCATCCCATTTCCGAACATGCTTTCGCGTATCGGAGCCGCACTTGAGCGTGAGTGAGAGAGATCCGGATGCGAGCCTGCGCACGGACCCGGACCGCAGCCTCACCGACCGTGCGTACGTCGCGCTCGAGGAGATGATCTGCACGCTCAGGCTCGAGCCCGGCGAGGTGCTCTCCGAGGGTGCGCTCTCGAAGACGCTGGGCATCGGACGCACGCCGGTGCGCGAGGCGTTGCAGCGCTTGGCGCGAGAAGGGCTGGTCACCGTGCTCCCCCGGCGCGGTGTCCTGGTCTCGGAGTTCAACGTCGGCAAGCAGCTCCGGATGCTGGAAGTGCGCCGCGAGCTGGAGCGGCTGATGGTCCGCTCGGCCGCGTCCCGCGCAACGGCGGACGAGCGCGCCCGCTTCGCGGCAATCGCGCGTGCGATATACGAGAGCGCCGAGGCGGGCGACGACATCCGTTTCATGCGCCTCGACCGCGAGTTCAACGTGCTGGTGAGCCAGGTGAACCGCAACGAGTTCGCGGCCGAAGCGATCTCGTTGATGGCCGGCCTTTCGCGTCGGTTCTGGTTTATGCACCACCGCCAGGACGGCGATCTGTCGTTGATTGCGCGACTCCATGCCGACATCGCCAACGCGATCGCGGCGGGAGACGAGGCGGCGGCGGCGGCGGCGAGCGACGCCCTGCTCGAATACATCGAATCGATCACGCGGGCTGCGGTGGACTGGTGAGCGGCATGGCGATATCGAAGCCCCGGAACCTGCACGCCGCGATACCCTCGATCAGGGCTGCGGCATGCTTGTTCTGCGGTTGATATTCGACTAATATATTACTCTCGAAAAGCCTTGGCGCGCCAGCGTTCAAGCATCGGGGACACAGGGAGCACGACCATGGAACTCGCGAACTCACCGATGGACGAGCGCCAGCGGATCTACCGTGAGGTCTACCGGGAGCGCATCGCGGCCTGGTACAACGGCTATCTGCACGTCGCGATCATCTACCTCATCGGCGCCTGCGCGCTCTACATCTGCCTCTCCCACGTCGGGAACGTGCAGTGGTGGGAGTGGCTCACGATCCCCGCGGTGCTGCTGGCGAGCAACGTCTTCGAGTGGCTGCTCCATGTCCAGGTGATGCACCGGCCGCGCAAGTGGAAGGGGTTCCGCGCCATCTACACGCGCCACATGCTCATGCACCACCAGTTCTTCACCGACAAGGAGATGCGGTTCGCCGGCCAGCACGACTGGCGGGTGACCGTCTTCCCGCCCTACGCGCTCGTCGTGTTCATCCTGATGTCGACGCCGCCGGCGCTGATCGCAGGCTTTGTCATCTCGGCGAACGTGGGCTGGCTCGTCATCGCCACCACGACCAGCCTCTATCTGCTCTACGAGTTCATGCACTTCTGCTGCCACATCGACGAGAACCGGTTCGTGCGCTACTGCCCGTTCGTGAACACGATCCGGCGCCACCACGCGGCGCACCACAACCAGTCGATCATGATGGAGCGGAACATGAACCTGACGTTCCCCATCGCCGACTGGATGTTCGGGACATCGGATCTCGATCGCGGCCTGCTCGGGCACCTGTTCAACGGCTACTCGACGAAGTACGTGAAGACCGACATGCGCAAGAGCGCCCGGACCCCGAAGGTGAAGGCTGGCTCTGCGGTCGATGCGGCGGTCGGCAGCCCCGCCTGAGGTCCACGCGCCGGCGCGCGCTTGACGACGGAGACGCACGACTCGCGGCGGCGCCGGATTTCGGTGCCGCCGCGACGCATTTTCGGGCCCGGCACGGACCGGTTCCCAACCGAACGCGGCCGCCATTCGCGGGGCTGTGGCGCGTGCCGGTCTTCGTGACCGGCTCTCTGCGGGTCAGAGCGTGTCCGTCTTTGACGGACACGCGACAGGCCGCAACTGCGGCCCGCCGCTTTGCGGCGCCCTCGCGGAGGCGCCGGCCGGAGGCCGGCTGCCGTGAGCGACAAGACGCGAGAGCGTTTTCGTTACAAACGGAAACGCTCTCGGCGAAGGAACGCCCCGCGCAAACTCTGGTAACGTGACCCGCAGAGCACCGCGAGCAGGGAGAAGAGCCATGACCAGCCACGCGACCGGGGACGGAGGTATTCCCCCGAGAGATGCGGAGGCGCGCGGGCTGAAGCGGATCATGACGCTCGGGGGTGCGTACGGGACCCGCAACTACACCGTGAAGGATCTGCGCGATCAGAAGGGAAAGCGCGTGCTCGTGGAGACCCTGCCGTTCTCTCCGG
>JAPPNV010000209.1 GCA_028818565.1 Rhodospirillales bacterium
TCGCCTCGCGCTTCTCGCGCGGCAGCAGCATCATCGGCAGGAAGAACGAGCTTCCTGAGGCCCGGGTCACCTCGGCGACATACCGCTTCGGGTCGGGCGCCTCCGGGATTGGCAGGCTGACCGCCGTGCTCACCATGCGCCGGCGATACCCCTCAGCGCGAGGCCGACGCGGCTCACCTTGGGCACCCTGATTCGGTCGGCGAGGGGGTCGCCCTGTGCGAGCCTGCGCTGGAGCGACCAGGCCAGCCTGACGATGACCGCGCACTCCCAGCGGAAGCGCCGACGGCGGACCGAGCGCGGCATCGCCTCGGCCCGCCGGAGCAGTTCCGCAGTCCCCTCAAGGCACTGATCGATGGCGTGGCGAACCGCCGGCGACGCCCGCCGCTCGGCGAGCATCTCGACACTGCCACCAGCCTCCTGAAGCCAGGGTTCTGGCACATACACGCGGTTGAGCGCGAGGTAATCCTCGCCGCAGTCCTGCAGATGATTGAGCACCTGCAGGGCATTGCAGAGCGCGTCCGAGCCCTCGATATCGGCGTGCCCACTCTCGCCGTGGATGTCCATCATCACCCGGCCGACCGAGGCCGCCGAGCGCTGGCAGTAATCCATCAGATCGTCCCAGTCCGCGTAGCGCAGCTTGGTCGCGTCCTGGATGAAGGCGGAGAGCAGGTCGCGCCCGTTCTGCGCCGGGCACCCGGTCTCGACCAGGCTGCGGTGGTAGGGGACCGCCCAGTCGGGGAGCGCCGCCTCGTCCTTGCCGAGAGCGTCGCTCGCAGCCTGCAACCGGGCGACCTTCTCGGCCGCCGGGATGGTCGGCGAATCGGCGATGTCGTCGGCCTTGCGGGCGAACAGGTAGAACGCATGGACATGGGGCCGGCAGTCGGGCGGGATCAAAAAGGAGCCGACCGGAAAATTCTCGGTGTTGGCACGGATCAGCGCGCGGATGTTCTCCTCGCGCCCGCCCGGCGTTGGGCCGCCCGCCGTTTCTACCCCCGCGGATGCGGAAACCGTCATCGGCCGCTAGGTATCGTTGGCGAGCAGCCGCTCGGCGTGCTCCCTGGCGGCGCCGTCGATCTCGTACACATCGTCGAGTCCGGTCACGGCACGGTGGTTGGTCTGCTCGAGACAACGCTCGACCACCTGCGCGATCTCCAGGAAGCCGATGCGGCGCTCCAGAAAGCCGCTGACGGCGACCTCGTTGGCGGCGTTGAGCACGATCGGCGCGCTGCCGCCCTGCGTCAGGGCCTCCCGCGCGAGCCGGAGTGCCGGGAAGCGCACCGGGTCCGGCGGCTCGAAGGTGAGGCGGCCGAGCGCCGCGAGGTCGAGCCGGGGCGAGGGCGCTGCCATGCGGGCCGGCCAGGCGAGGGCGTAGGCGATCGGCGTGCGCATGTCGGGTGTGCCGAGTTGCGCGAGCACGGAGCCGTCCTCGTAGGCGACCATGCTGTGGATCACCGATTGCGGATGCACCAGCACCTCGATCTGCTCCGCATCCACCGGGAACAAGTGAAAGGCCTCGATCATCTCGAGGCCCTTGTTCATCATGGTTGCCGAATCCACCGAAATCTTGGCGCCCATGTCCCAGTTGGGGTGGGCCACCGCCTGTTCGGGCGTGGCCCGCGCCATGGTCTCCACCGATGCCTCGCGGAACGGCCCGCCCGAGGCGGTCAGCACGATCTTCTCGATGCTGTCTGCGCGCTCGAAGTCGAACACCTGGTAGATGGCGTTGTGCTCCGAATCGACCGGAAGCAGCGTCGCACCGCCGCGCTCGACTTTGGCCAGCATGAGCGAGCCGGCGCAGACCAGGCACTCCTTGTTGGCGAGGCCGATGACGGCGCCTTGCGCGGCGGCCGCCAGTGTCGGGCGGAGCCCCGCGGCGCCGACGATCCCGGCCATGACGAAATCGGCGGGCGCCGCTGCGGCCTCGACCAGGGCCTCGCGTCCAGCCGTGGCAACGGTCTCCGTACCGGCGAGCGCCTCCTTGAGCGCACCGTAGAGCGCGGGATCCCCGATGACGGCCTGCTTGGCGCCGACAGCGCGGGCCTGCTCGGCGAGCTGCTCCACGCTGCGCTGGGCGGTCAACGCCTCGACCTCGAAGGCCGCCGGGTGGCGGGCGATCAGGTCGATGGTGTTGCAGCCGATCGAGCCCGTGGAGCCGAGAATAGTGACCCGCCTGGGCGCCGCACCCTCGCCGGCGGCGGGGATATACGGCTCGGGCGAGACGTCGACGGCCGCGTCCATCGGCGTCATTCACGAAGTCCCTTCGTCAGCCGGAGTCTTGGCGTAGTATGGGGAATATCTTTCCAGCCCTCTCCCGCCATCGCAACACCAAAGGCCGAGAGGCCAAGCGAGGGCCCCGCGCCGCCGGAGGACGACATGAGCCTGACGAGCAAGACCTGCGAACCCTGCCGGGGCGGCATTCCGCCGCTCGAAGAAGCCGAAGCACGGGCGTTTATGGACCAAACCCCCGGATGGGAGCTGATCGACGACGCCACCAAGATTCGCCGCACCTTCTCGTTCGGTAATTTTGTCGAGTCCATGGCGCTGGTGAACAAGGTGGGCGATCTTGCCGAGGAGGAGGGCCACCACCCCGACATCACCTTCGGCTGGGGCTACTGCACGGTCCTGTTCTACACGCACAAGATCAAGGGCCTGCACGAGAACGATTTCATCATGGCGGCCAAGGTCAACGAGCTGGCTGGCGGTTAGGCTACCGACAGGTCATCCTCGGCAGAGAGTGTTTACTTGTAGTAGGCTCGAACCTCAGCGTGAGGGGCGTACTCTGTGGGTTGAGCAAGGCGACGCTCGACCTCGACGGCCTGCTGCGGCGTGAGCTGGAGCGCGTTGGAGTCTTGGTCAACCATGCTCAAGAGTAGCGCAGCCGCCTCATCCTGACGATCTGGCGGAAGCTCGCGCAGCTTCGCGATCGCCTCTTCGAGTCGCTCAGTCATGTTAGAAAGTTAGCATGGGACGGAACCTCCCGCGAGCGCACGGAGGTCCTTCAGCAAGAGCCGCACGTCCGCGAGCCAACTGCGCAGTTCACGCTTCCAGCAACGCGTCGAGCTCGGAAATCCGCAGGATCAGCATCAGGGGCTCGCGATCGGAGAACGGTCGGAAACCGAACCGTCCGTAGAACGTCTTTGCCTGCTCGTCCATGGCCTGCACCACGATGGCGCGAGCGCCGATGACCTCTGCCGCGGCCCGTGCGCGGCGTGCGGCGTCGACCAGCAGGTCAGAGCCGAGCCGCCGACCCTGGTAGGCGCTGTCCACGGCAAGCTGTCCCAACAGGATGACCGGGACCGGTTCCGGCATGTTGCGGCTGGCTCGTGACGAGAGCCGCTGCTTCTCGATGGCGCTTGCGGCCAGGCTGTAGAAGCCGGCCACGCGGCTGCCGTCGCAGGCGACATAGGTGCGCGCGCCGCCCTTGGCCTCGTTGAGACGTGCCTTGCCCTGCAGCCAGGCGTCGAGGGCAGGCACGCCCGATGAGAATTGCGAGACGTCGTGCCGGGGGCTCAGAGGCTCCGGCGCTGCTACCGATCCCACTGCGGCCGGCGTGCGTAACGTTCCTTCACGGCGGGATCAGGCTCCACCGGCGCGTCCAGCGCGGCGACGAACGCGTTCCAGGCCTCGTCGTCGAGGGCGATGATGGGGCGCTCGTTCAGGGTCTCAATCGCCGCCGCCTCGCTCGACCGCAGCACGAACTCGGTCCGTGTGACACCCCGGATCGCCGCCGCGCGATCAATGAAGGCGAGGCGCTCTTCGGACATCCGGAAGTTGACCTGGGCCATTGTGGCCTCCCTCGCGCTGGCTGCGGACGCATGACCTTTAGAGACAAGTGTATAGCATATGTATAGACAGTCGGCAATCGAATACGCGTCGTGGGTGGCGTGACGTTAGTGCGGCGCCGACTCTCCAGCGAGGGCGCAGAGGTCCCGCAGGATGCGCTGAACCCCTTCCAGCCGCGCCTCGGTATCGGGCCAGCGTCGCGTCGCCACGAGGCGGTTGTCGGGCCGGAGGCGCACCTCGTTCTCCGGGGTCGACACATAGCGGACCAGCGCTGCGGGCTCGCCGAAGCCGTCGTCCCGGAAGCTCAGCACCGCGCCCTTGGGCCCGGCCTCAACGCGCTCGATGCCGCTCTGCCGGCAGAGCTGCTTGATCGCCATGATCTCCAGCAGGTGGCGGACCGATGCCGGCGGCTGGCCGAAACGGTCGGTCAGCTCGTCGATGAAGGCGTCGATCCCGGCCTGGTCTTCGAGCGCGGCGACGCGGCGATAGAGGGTGAGCCGCACGTCGAGATCACGCACGTAGCTCTCGGGGATCAGCACCGAAGTGCCGAGGCTGATGGTGGGCGACCAGCGCTCGGCCGGCGGTGCCTCGCCGCCCGCGGCGGCGCGCGCGGTTGCCACGGCCTCCTCCAGCATGTGCTGATAGAGCTCGATCCCGACCTCGCGGATGTGACCCGACTGTTCGGCGCCCAGCAGATTGCCGGCGCCTCTGATGTCGAGATCGTGGCTCGCCAGGCTGAAGCCGGCGCCAAGACCGTCGAGCCGGTGGATGACCTGGAGCCGCTTGTGCGCGGTGTCGGTGAGCCGGTGTCCCGGCGGCAGGGTGAGATAGGCGTAGCCGCGCAGCTTGGCCCGGCCGATCCGCCCGCGCAGTTGGTAGAGCTGCGCCAGCCCGAAGCGGTCCGCCCGGTGCACGACCATGGTGTTGACCCGCTGCAAGTCGAGCCCCGATTCGATGATCGCCGTGGAGACCAGGACGTCGTACTTGCCGTCGTAGAAGTCGCCCATGATCGTATCGAGCGTACGCGCCGCGAGCCGGCCGTGAGCGACGGCGACCTTCACCTCGGGCACCAGGCGGCGCACGCGCTCGGCCACCTCGTCGAGGTCGGCGATGCGGGGGCACACGTAGAAGGTCTGGCCGCCGCGCAGGTGCTCGCGCATCAGCGCCTCGCGCACGACCACCGGGTCGAAGGGCAGGATGAAGGTGCGCACCGCGAGCCGGTCCACCGGCGGGGTCGCGATGACGCTCATGTCGCGCACGCCGCTCAGCGCCATCTGCAAGGTGCGCGGGATCGGTGTCGCGGTGAGGGTCAGCACGTGGGCCTCGGCCTTGAGCTGTTTCAGGCGTTCCTTGTGGGCGACGCCGAAGTGCTGCTCCTCGTCAACGACGACGAGGCCGAGATCGTTGAAGGCGATCTGCTTGCCGAGCAGCGCGTGGGTGCCGATGACGATGTCGACCGTGCCGGCTGCGATGCCGCGCTTGGTTTCCGCCTGCTCCTTGGCCGGCACCAGGCGCGAGAGCTGGGCGATCTGCACCGGCAGCCGGGCGAAGCGCTCGCTGAAGGTTTGCATGTGCTGCCGGGAGAGCAGGGTGGTCGGCGTCAGCACCGCGACCTGCTTGCCGGTGTGGACTGCGTGGAAGGCCGCGCGCAGCGCCACCTCAGTCTTGCCGAAGCCGACATCGCCGCAGATCAGGCGGTCCATCGCCCGCCCGGCGTCGAGGTCGCCGAGCGACTCGTCGATGGCGCGCGCCTGATCCTCCGTTTCGACGTAAGGGAAGCCAGAGCAGAACGCGTCGTAGAGGGTGCCCGGCGCCGTGAGCTGCGGCGCAGGCCTGGTGGCACGCTCCGCCGCGAGCCCGATGAGCTGATTCGCCATGTCGCGGATGCGCTGCTTGAGCTTCGCCTTGCGTGCTTGCCAGGCGGCCCCGCCAAGCCGGTCCAGCGCAACCGGGCGGTCGGCCGAGCCGTAGCGCGAGAGCAGGTCGATGTTCTCCACCGGCAGGAAGAGCCGGTCGTCGCCCTCGTAGAGGATGCGCAGGCAGTCGTGGGGTGCGTGATCGACCTCGAGGGTGACCAGACCGTCGTAACGGCCGATGCCGTGGTCGACGTGTACGACCAGGTCGCCGTCGGAGAGCGCCGCCACATCGACGAGGAACTCGTCAGTGGGCTTCCGGCGCCGACGCTCCGGCCGGCTCGAGCGGGCGCCGAGGATGTCCTGCTCGGCGATGACGGCGAGGCCCGTCGAGACGAACCCCCGCTCCAGCGGCAGCACGGCCGCCGCCGCGATGCCGGGCGGCAGGGCGCAAGCCGCCTGCCAATTCGCGACCGGCTCGATTCCGTGCACGCCGTGCTCCTGCAGCAGGCGGACCATTCGGTCACGGCTGCCGGCGCCGCCGCTCGCGATCAGAATCCGCAGGCCGCCGTCCAGCAGACGGTCGATGTGCTCGCCGACCGTCTCGAATAGCGCCCCGTGCCGCTGCGTGCGCTCGGCGACGAAATCGCGCCCGTCGCGGGCGCCGGCGTCCGACCCGCCTTCGGCCTCGACGAAGGGCGAACACTGCACGAGCGGGCGCCCGGAGAGCAGCCGTGCCCATTCGTCCCCGTCGAGGAAGAGCGTCTCGGGCGGTACCGGGTGATAGGGGGTGTCGGCGATCGAAGAGGAAGGCGGGTTGGCACGCGCGCCGTAGAAATCGGCAATGGTCTCGAAGCGGTCGTCGCGCGCTTCCGCCGCCCGATGGTCGAGCAGAACCGGACCTTCCGGGACGTAATCGAAGAGCGTTTCCAGCCCGTCGTGGAACATCGGCAACCAGTGCTCGATACCGGGATAGCGCCTGCCGGCAGAGACCGCTTCGTAGAGCGGATCGTCCCCCGTCACTGCCCCGAACGCCCGACGGTAGGCGCCACGAAAACGGGCGATCGACTGTGGCGTGAGCAAGATCTCGCTGACCGGCACGAGGTGCAGCGCCGCGGCAGGCTCGGCCCGGCGCTGCGACAACGGGTCGAACCAGTGGACGGTCTCGATGACATTGCCGAAGAAGTCGAGCCGCACCGGGCGCTCGGCGTTGGGGGGGAAGATGTCCACGATGCCGCCGCGTACGGCATAGTCGCCGGCCTCCATCACCGTGCCGGTGCGCACGAAGCCGTTGCGCTCCAGGTAGCCAAGCAGGGTCTCGGTATCGAGCGATGTGCCGGCCGCAAGCCGAAGAGTGGCGTCGGCCAGCATGGTGCGGGGCGGCACCCGCTGGACCGCAGCATTGACCGTGGTGAGCACCACCTTCGGCCGGGCGTCGTCGGTGCTCAGCAGGCGGACGAGGCCCGCGAGGCGCCGGCTCGCGATATCGGCACGCGGCGAGACGCGGTCGTAGGGCAGGCAGTCCCAGGCCGGGATCGTGACCTGGGTGCAGTCGGGATCGAAGAAAGCGAGCATCTCCGAAAGCCGCGCGAGCCTGGCGTCGTCACGGGCGACGTAAAGCACCGGCGCCGCGTGCGTCTCGGCAAGCCCGAGCAGAACGGCCGCGGCAAAGCCTTCGGGAACTCCGCCGAGGGTCGTTGGCCCCGGTAGGGCCAGAGCGCGGAGGCAATGGTCGGGGACGAGCACGCTCAACGGCGGTCGTTCCGGTTCAGGGCCTCGCGCCGGAGGCGCGCCAGGAACGGCGTGTCGTGCTCGGCAGGCGCCGGCGTGCGTCCGCTGATCCAGTTGGTGATGTCGACGTCGTTCGCGGTCAACAGGCGCTCCGCCTGCGCGACTTCCTCGGGCGGAAGCTCGTGGCCGAGCCGGGCGATGACATCGCCGAGCAGGAGGTCGGTCTCCTTGGTGCCGGTGCGCGCCGAACGATAGCGGAGCCGCCTGCGCCTGATTTCGATGTCGAGGCCTTCGGTCATGGCCGGTGTGGCCTCGGTATTGCGGGCGTGCTCAGCCCGCCGCCACGGCGGCCGGGTCGCGGCCGACAATCCGGCGGTAGATGTCGGGGTCGGTCGCGCCCTCGCTGCCGATGACGAGGACCCGCGAGGCTTCGGTGAGCCCGAGCGCCTCTCGCGCCTCTGCATCGCCCGCTACGGCGATCAGCCCGCCAAGCGAAGCGGCGCCCGATTCGCCGAGCACGAGCGGCGGATCGCCGCCGACGGGCGCAGCGGCGAAGCGCATGGCGTCGGTGGCGCCGTCATCGTCGAGCGCCATGAAGGCGAAGGCGCCTCGCGCGAGCACCTGCCATGCCAGGGGCGAGACTTCGGCGGCGGCGAGGCAGGCCATCACCGTGTCGAGATCGCCCGAGGCGGGGCTGGGCCTGCCGTTGACGGCGCTCTGGTAGAGGCAGTCGGCGCTCGTCGGCTCTACCACCACGCCCTTCGGGCTGTCTGATCCGAGGTCCTGACGGAAGGCGCCGATCACGGCGGCCGCGAGCCCGCCGACCCCGGCCTGGACGAAGAGATGGGTCGGTACCGTGCTGGCCAACGCATCCCTGATTTCGTCCACCAGCATGGCGTAGCCGTGCATGACCCGGCTGGGTGCCTCGTCGCCCCCGGCGTGGGACGTGTCGGACACCAGCAGCCAGCCCCTGGCGCGCGCCTCGTCGGCGCAGGTCTCTACTGCCTCATCGTAACTGCCGGCGATACGCACGATGTCCGCGCCCTCGGCGGCGATGGCACGCTCGCGGCCCTCGCTCACCGGCCCGGGGAGGAACACCGTGCAACGCGCGCCGGCACGGCTCGCTCCCCAGGCCACGGCAAGGCCATGGTTGCCGTCGGTTGCGCAACACACCGTCACGTCGCTCACGCGCGAGGCGGCGCGGCCTGCAGCCATATCTGCGATGGAGACGTCGTCTCCCAGCCGCTCGCGCAACAGGTGCACCACAGCATAGGCGCCGCCCAGGGCCTTGAAGCTGCCGAGGCCGAAGCGCCCGCTCTCGTCCTTGAGCCAGAGTGTCTCGATGCCGCGGGTGGCGGCGAGGGCGTCCAATCGATGCAGCGGAGTCGGCCGGTAGCCCTCGAAGCCCGTGATCGCGGCGCGCGCCGCGGCGCGGCGCTCGGGCAGAATTACCTGCTCCGCACCGCCGATGTCTCCCGCGGCGGGTTCGTAGCGCGGGTTCACGTGGAGATGGAAGGGGACGGTCATGGCGCGGTCTCGGTCTGGCGCAGGTCCGCGAGCAAGGGCATGACCTCGTCCGCGAAGCGTTGCAGATGCGCTGCCTTCTCGCTCTCCGGCGAGAGCGTGTTCACCACGAGATGACGCACGCCGGCCGCATGAAATTCCCGGATCGCCTCCGCGACTTCGGCTGCATTCCCGAGCGCGCAGTAGCGCTCGGCCGCGCGGGAAAAATCCATGGCGTAGCGGACGCTCAGGAATTTGGCGGCGAATTCGAGGGCGGTCTCACGATCCTTGTCGAGCCTCACGAACAGCAAGTGCGACGTGCCGAAGCGGTCCAGGGTACGGCCGGATTCGGCCGCTGCGGCGGCAATGGTCTCGAGCGAGCGCCGGTAGCGCTTGGGATCGATGACGTAGGACATCCAGCCGTCTGCGAGCCGGCCCGCGCGGCGGAGCGCGGGGTCGGAGCGGCCGCCGCACCAGATCGGCGGTCCCCCCGGCCGTGCCGGCGGCGGGTTAATCTCGACTTCGGGGAAGGGGTAGAAGCGCCCGTCGTGGGCGACCGGGCCACCGGACCAGAGCTTGCGCAGCACGCGAATTCCCTCGCTCAGCCTGGCGCCGCGTTCCTCGACCGGAACGCCGCAGAGCTCGAACTCGGTGGGGAACTCGCCTCCGACTCCGACGCCGAAGATCACCCGGCCGTTCGAGATCGTGTCGAGGCTCGCGACTTGCTTTGCTACGGGCGCCGGATGCCGGAGCGGCAGTAGATAGACCGCCGTGCCGACGGTGAGCCGGTCGCTGAGCGCAGCGGCTTGGGCGAGCTGCACCAGCGGGTCGAGGATCGGGCCCGCGAAGGCCACGTGATCGCCGGACCAGATCGAATCGAAACCCAGCGAATCGAGCAGGCGGACGGTTTCGGGCAGGTCGCGGCCGAGGGCCGCTCCCTCCGCATCGTCGTATCCCGTCGGCGCCAGCACGTTCTGGTAGCCGATGCTCAGTTTCGGTTCGAGGGGCAACTCCACGACCGGCTCCCGCTTTCCTGGAAATGGCGGCGCACTCTAACGGATCGCTGCCGCCGGGGCAGCCCGTTTACTGACCCTCCGGCGTCCTGGCGTCCAGGCCGGGATAGATGGGGAAGGCGCGGCAGAGCGCCTGCACCTCGGCACGGATGGTTTGCTCGACCGCCTCGTCGCGTGCGCCCTGTGCCGCCATCGCGTGCAGCACGTCGGCGATCCAGCCGCCGATACGGCGGAACTCGGCCTCGCCGAAGCCCCGCGTGGTTCCGGCCGCCGAGCCGAAGCGCAATCCCGAGGTTACCCGGGGCGGCTGTGTGTCGCCTGGCACCGCATTCTTGTTGCAGGTGAGGCCGGCGGCTTCCAGGCTGTCGGAGGCAGCGGCGCCGGTTAGCCCAAACGGGCGCAGGTCGGCCACCAGCAACGGCGTATCGGTGCCGCCCGCGACGATGGCGATGTCCCGCTCCATGAGCGTAGCGGCCAGGCATCTCGCGTTGGCCAGCACCTGGGCTGCGTAGGTCTTGAATTCAGGCTTCAGCGCCTCGCCCAGGCAGACCGCTTTGGCCGCGACCGCATTGAGGATCACGCTGCCCTGCACGCCGGGGAAGACCGCGCTGTCCAGCTTGCGCGCGAGCGCCGAATCATCGGTGAGGATGATGCCGCCGCGTGCGCCACGCAGGTTCTTGTAGGTCGTCGCCGTGGTGACGTGGGCGTGGGAGACGGGGCTCGGATGCGCGCCGCCGGCCACCAGCCCCGCGAAGTGCGCCATGTCGGCGAGCAGGATGGCGCCGACCGAATCGGCGATGGCGCGGAAGCCGGCGAAGTCGATCGCCCGCGGGTAGGCCGAGCCGCCGCAGATGATGAGCTTGGGCCGGTGCTCGTGCGCCAGGCGCTCGACCTCGCTCATGTCGATGAAGCCGGAGGCATCGGTACGATAGCGGACGGGATCGAACCACTTGCCGGTCAGGTTCACCGCCGCCCCGTGGCTCAGATGGCCGCCGGCATCCAGCGCCATGCTCAGCACGGTGTCGCCCGGCTGCAGTAGCGCGAGAAAGACCGCCTGGTTGGCCTGGCTGCCGGAATGGGGCTGGACGTTGGCGAAGGCGCAGCCGAAGAGCTGCTTGGCCCGCTCGATGGCGAGGGCCTCGATTCGGTCGGCGAACTCGGCGCCGCCGTAGTAGCGGGCGCCGGGCCGGCCTTCGACGGTCTTGTTGACGATGACGGAGCCGAGGGCTTCGAGGCTCGCCCGGCTAACCAGATTCTCCGACGCGATCAGCTCGATCCCGTCCTGCTGGCGTACAAGCTCGCCCGCAAGCGCCGCATGGACCTCCGGGTCGACTGTTCGCAGGTGATCGAGAAAGTAACCCGGCTCGCGCGCCGGCGACTGGGTCATGGGCGGGTCACGCCGCCGAGGCGAGGAGGCAATCGTCGGCGAGGGGCACAACCGGCGAGAAGTCGGTGTGGTGCTTGTACTCGGGCCGGGCGAACGCGGTCTGCGCGTTGGCGACCGGATTGAGGATGAGCGAGAAGATCGCGCGGTCCCACGGCGACATGTTGCCAGGCGAGCCGTGGACCATCAGGTCGCCGAAGATGAGGACCGTGCCGGGCGGGCCGAGCGCGGGCGTGATGCCGCCCACGGCAATGAGGTTCGTGACGGTCTCGCGATCCACCACCCAGAGCGGATAGCTCGTGCTCGTCACGTCGTGGAAGGTGGGCAGCGGCTCATGCCGATGGGAGCCGGGGATGAAATAGAGCGGCCCGTTATAGTGGCTCACTTCGTCCAGCAGGATGTGCAGGTTGAGCGCCCGTGGGGCGGGCACGCCGTCGTCCCGATGATGGGTGGCGAAGTCGTAGTGCCACTGCCAGACATCGCCCTCGAATGCGGCTTTCACGTTGACCTTGACCTGTTGAATATAAAGGTCGGGCCCTGCGATCTGCCGCGCCGGCTCGACCAGGCGCGGGTGGCGCACCAAGCGGTCGATGAGGTCGCTCCGCTGGTGCAGCCCCATGATCGTGCGGGGAGCGATGCCCGTCTTCTCCCCGATATTGGCCTCGCTCTCCTCGGCGAAGAGCGGCGGCAGCGCCGCGCGGATCGCCGCCACTTCGGCCGCGGAGAAGAGGCCGGGAAGGATCAGCAGGCCGTCCCGGCGGAAGACTTCAAGCTGCTCGTCGTTCAGCTTCAACGGGCCGGCCTCGCCGCCCGCCTATGACCCCAGCCGCGAGAGGAAGCGGGGCTCTCCCACCAGCGAGGGGGAGAGCCCCCAACCCTTTTGCGGATCGCGATAGCCTACTCGGCGGCTGCGGGCGTGACGGCCCGCCGGCGCTTGGCCAGCGCGATCTCGTTCGGCGCGCGGTGATAGGCGCCGTCCTTCATGATCATGAGCAGGTTGTCGGAGTCCTGCAGGATGGAGACGTCCTTGGTCGGATCGCCGTCCACCAACAGCAGGTCGGCGAGGTAGCCCTCCTTGACCATGCCGACATTCAAGCCCATCAGCTCGCCGCCCCACTTCGTGGCGCCGATCATCGCCTCGGCGGGCGAGTAACCGAAGTGGTTCACGAAGTGCTCCATGTCGCGGGCATTGGCGCCGATCGGATTCCATGCAAAGCCGTAGTCGCCCCCCGGCATGGCCCGGATGCCGCGCTTCCGCACTTCCTGATAGGTGCGGATCGTGTTCTCCATCTTGTAGAACATGTTGTAGCTCTCGGCGACCTCGCGGGTGATGCCCCACTCGCCGGCCTCGTGCGCGAACGTGTAGACGATGCCGAAGGCCGGGGCCATGAAGATGTCCTTCTTCTTGGCTTCCAGCATGTCGAGGGTCTTATTCGACGAGTAGTCGGCGTGGTAGATGATGTTGATGCCGTGCTTGAGCGCGAGGCGCACCGCCTTGTCGGCCCTGGCGTGGGTGATGATGTTGACGCCGGCCTCGCGGGCGACCTCGGCCGCCGCGGCGACCTCGGCATCGAAGTAGGTGATTTTCTCGGACTGCCCGGGCATGCAGAATTCGTCGCCCGAGATGTTGATCTTCAGGTTGTCCACGCCCTCGCGCACGCAGAGCCGACAGGCCTTGCGCACCTCGTCCGGCCCGTCGGCGATGAAGCCCACCGACTCCTGGTGCATGTGCCACTTGCGCTCGTCGCCAAGCCCGCCTGACGACACGATCTCGGGCGACGCCGCCTTGATGCGCGGACCCGGGTAACGCCCGGCATTGATCACGTCGCGCAGTACCGGCTCAATTCGAATCTTGTTGTAGCCGACGCCGGCAGCCGAGAAGAGGCTCGTGAAGCCGTGATCGATCATCGTTCGCGCATTGTCGAGCGCGAGCACCATGTGCTCCTCCGGCGGGAGCGCCCCGATCTCCGGAAGTGTCGTCGAGTCGATGTAGCAGACGTGGGAGTGGGGCTCGACAAGCCCCGGCATCAGGGTGGCGCCGGCGCCGTCCACCACGGTTGCGCCGTTGGCCCTGATCTTGCCCTTGCCGCGCGCGACCTTCCTGATGAGGTTGCCCTGTAGTTTCACCTCACCCGCGAACGGGCGCTTGGCGTTGCCGTCGAATATCATCACATTCTTGAAGAGGGTCTCTGCCATTGTCTCAGCCTCCGCCTCGGGCGCGCTCCCCTGGTTCTCTGTGCCGCACGCCTCAGTAATCGATTCGACGTGCCGCATCGCGCGACGCACGCCGCTGCGCGTAGACTAGGCGCCCATTTCAGCCCCCGCAATCGCTAACCGGCGCCTGTGATCGATTTCTGCGCGTTGCTCTTGTGTCCCCTCCTGCCGTTCGGATGCCTGAACGGGCGATACGAGCCGTGACATTGGTGAGAAATCCGGGCTAAGACCCGCTCGCCAGCGCGGAGGACACCCCATGAAGCTCTATTCCAGCCCGGCGACGCCGTTCGGCCGCAAGGCGGCGATCGTCGCGCGCGAGCACGGCATCGCGCTCGACATCGTGAACGTGAATCCTTTCGAATCGGAGGAGCTGGAGCGGCTCAATCCCATCAAGCTCATCCCGGTGCTGGTGATGGACGATGGTGCCGTGCTCTACGACAGCCACGCGATCTGCGCCTATTTCGATGAGGTCGGCGAGGGGCCGTCGCTCTACCCCGATGACGACCGCTGGGGCTGGCAGCGCCGCGTGACCCTTGGCACGGCGCTCACGGAGTCGAGCGTCCTGTGGCTCTTCCAGAAGCGCCAGCCGGCGGACCAGCAGAGCGACAACCTCAAGACCCACTACGTGAAGCGGGTGGGGCGTATCACCGGGGCGCTCGAGGCCGAGGTGGATACGCTGGCCGCCGCGCCGTTCCGCATCGACCAGATCGCGGTCATTTGCGGCATCGGCCACCTGGAGTTCCGCCACGACGACACGTGGCGGGCGGACTGCCCCGAACTCACGGCGTGGTACGAAGGCATCCAGAGCCGGCCGAGCGTCGCCGCGACGCAGCCCACAGACTGACCCTGGCGGGAGAGAAGAACCATGATCGACCTGCACTACTGGCCGACGCCCAACGGCAAGAAGGTGACCATCCTGCTGGAGGAATGCGGGATGCCCTATCGCCTGGTTCCCTGCCACATCGGCAAGGGCGATCAGTTCGAGGACTCGTTCCTCAGCATCAGCCCCAACAACCGCATGCCGGCACTGGTGGACGACGACCCGCCCGGCGGCGGCGCGCCGGTGAGCGTCTTCGAATCGGGCGCGATGATGATGTACATCGGCGAGAAGGCCGGCCGCTTCTATCCGCAGGACCTGCACGGCCGCTACGAGGTCAACCAGTGGATCATGTGGCAGATGGCGAACCAGGGCCCGAAGTTCGGCGAGTACGGCCACTTCCGCCGGCTGGGGGACGACGAGGGCGACCAGACCTACGCCATCACGCGCTTCGGCAACGAGGTCAACCGGCTCTACGGCGTCATGAACAGCCGGCTCTACGACCGGGCCTATCTCGCGGGCGAGGACTACACGATCGCCGACATGATCTCCTATCCCTGGGCGGTCTACTGGGAATCGCAGGGCCAGGACATAAACGAATTCAAATACTTCAAGCGCTGGTTTGAAGTGCTTTCAGAGCGTGACGGTGTGAAGCGCGGCATGGCGGCAGGCGAGGACCTGCCGGAAGACCCGGACACCCTCTCGGACGAGGAGAAGGCGCGACGGCGCGCGCTGCTCTACAACCAGCGTGCCCGGCCCGCGCCGGGCTGAGAGGAAGCGCCCACTCCTTAACTCGGCCCTCAATTTATTCAGTTCCCTCAAGCGCCGGGCGCTCGCTCCGCTCGATCGTGCGCTCCGCGCGCGTAGACGCGCGACGCTACGCGCCATTCGGCGCGGCGCGCGGGCGCGCGCTCCGGCCCGCTTCGCGGCCCGGTGCCTTCCGTCAGTCGACGGGCTTCCAGTCGCCGGCCGGCTTGAGCTTCTTGGCTTCGGGGATCACCTCGGTGCCGAAGCGTTCGATCTGGTCGAGCTGCTCGGAAAGCTCGCCCGAGGGGCACTCCAGCATGCAGACCGCCATCGAGAAGCCGGCGTCTGCCAGCGCCGCGAGGTCCTCGAGAATCTGCTCAGCCGTACCGGTACAGGTTTGACGCGGATTGGCCTGAGAGGCCGGGTCGCTGGCGTCGGTGATGCGCGCGGTCGCGGCGCACAGCATCAGGAAGTCGGAGGGGCTCCGGCCTTGCGCGTCCAGCTCTCGGCGCACCACGTCCTGGAGGCCGGTGTAGCGGTCGGCTTGCGTGTACGAATCGAGGAAGAGCGGATAGATGCCGTCACAGAAACGCGCCGCACGCTGGGCGCCCCGGACGGTGTTGCCGCCGAAGACGATGGGCGGGTGCGGGTTCTGCTGCACCGGCTTCGGGTCCTGGGAGACGTCCTTGAAGCTGTAATAGTTGCCCTCGAAGGTGGCGAGGTCGCCGGTCCACGAGGCCTTGTAGATCTGGATGCACTCCTCGGTGCGCCGGTTGCGCTCCTCGTAGTCGATGCCGACGGCCTCGAACTCCTCGACCATCCAGCCGACGCCGACGCCAAGCATGAGCCGGCCGTTCGAGAGCTGATCCACGGTCATGAACTGGCGCGCGTCCGAGAGGGGGTGGCGATAGGGCGCGATGAGCACGCTGGTGGCGAGCTTCAGCGTCGTGGTCTGCACCGCGACGGCGCCCATGACGACGGCGGCGTCCAGCATGTTGTGGCGGCGCTGGTAGGCGCGCTGGCCGGACTTGTTCGCGGTATGGAAGCTCTCGGAAGCGTAGGGCATGCATACATGGTCGGGATACCAGATCGAGTGAATGCCCGCGCGCTCGGCGGTCTGGGCGACCCGGATCGGGTCCATCTGCTCCGCCGGCGTGTGGTGGAGGAACATGTTGACGTCGTCGCGGTAGGACTGACCGTGTGTGTTTCCGTAAAGCCCGACTTCCATGATGCTGCCCCTTTCGTTCGCCCGGTTGCTGGCGGGCCAGGATTATGCCGCCCGCGCGGTCTGCCTGGAAGCGCCGTCGCGCGCGCGGTAGCCTCGCAGCGCCGGGCGAGTCGGGAAGCCGCGCGGACCTGGCGCATACGGAACGAGGGTGCTCATGCGGGTCTTCATTGCGTGTCTCGGAACCGAGACCAACACCTTCTCGTCGCTGCCGACGGGCGAGCAGACGTATCGCGATA
>JAPPNV010000370.1 GCA_028818565.1 Rhodospirillales bacterium
TCTGCCAGCGTGGGGCGCGGCGGGTCTACGCGGTCGATGTCGGCTACGGCCAGCTAGACGCGCGGCTGCGCGGCGATACCCGCGTCACGGTGCTGGAGCGGACCAACGCGCGTTACCTCTCGCGGGAGGAGGTCCCCGAGCCCCTCGATCTCGTCGTCTGCGACGCGAGCTTCATCGGCCTGCGTACGATCCTGCCGGCCCCGCTCGCGCTCGCGCCCGCCGGCGCGCGTCTCGTCGCCTTGATCAAGCCGCAGTTCGAAGCCGGGCGCGGGCGCGTGGGCAAGGGTGGCATCGTCCGCGACCCCGCGGTTCACGCGGAAGTCTGCGAAACGATCCGCGACTGGCTCACGGCAGAGGGCTGGCCGGTGATCGGCCTCACGGAAAGCCCGATCAGGGGCCGCGACGGCAATACCGAGTTCCTGATCGCGGCCCGGCGTTTGCCGTAAGGGTCTCAATCAGCCCAGGGGAAGCAGTTCGACGGTCTCACGGTTGAAGGGAACGACGTCGTTGCTCGCCGCCTCGCCGTCCAGCTCCTCCGCGTAGCGGCGGCCGGCATAGACCGCGTGGGCGATGGTCGCGGGCGCGAGCGCGTCGCCAATGGTGGTGACCGTTTCGATCCCTGCGTCCCTCCAGTCGTCCGCACGCGCAGCAAGCTCGCGTGCGAGGCGGTCTTCCGGTTCGCGCGAGGTGACCAGCACCACGGTGTCGACCTCAATCTGCTCCGTGCGTCCGGTGAAGACGCACGAGACGGTGATCGAGCCCTCCAGGATGACGTCGAGGTTGGTGAAGCTCCGGATCGTCACCCCCATCTCGAGGAGCCGCGCCTGGATGAAGTGCTGCTCCATCGTGTTCCGGGTCCAGGCCGAGGCTTCGGAGGCCGGCGTCAGATAGTGAGTCTCGCAACCGTGGTCAGCGAGCAGTTCCGCCAGCACGCCGCCCATGTAGTAGTGGTCGTCGTCCCAGACGACGACGCGCGTTCCCGCCGCCGGCACGGTGCCCGCCATGATGTCGTCGGGAGTGAACACTTGCGCGTCCGCTGCGATCGGCATGGGCCGAGCCCAGTGGCGACCGAGACCGTCGGCCCGCCAGCGCGCGCCGGTGGCGACGACCACACGGGGCACACCGAATTCCAGCACGGAGCCGGCATCGAGTTCGGAATCGAAGTAGACCGCCACGTTGGGCAGCTGATGAAGCTGCTGCTCCCGGTAGTCGCGGACCCGGCCCCAGGCGGCGAGGCCCGGCAGCCGGCATTCGCGGGCGACGCGGCCGCCGAGCGCGGTGCCCTTCTCCGCCAGCGTCACCTCGTAGCCCCGCTTGCCCAATGCCTGCGCCGCCTCGAGGCCCGCCGGCCCCGCGCCCATGATCAGGACGGGTTTCTCCGACTCCCGCGGCCGGATGCGCTCCGGGTGCCAGCCCTTGCGCCACTCCTCGCCCATCGTCGGGTTCTGGGTGCAGCGGATCGGCGACATGGTGAAGTCGCCGGAGACGCAGATGTTGCAGCCGATGCATTCGCGAATGTCGTCGAGGCGCCCTTCCTCGATCTTCTTCGGCAGGAAGGGGTCGGCGATGGAGGGCCGAGCGCAGCCGATGAAGTCGGCGATCCCCTTGCTGATGACCGAGACCATGCGGTCCGGCGAGGTGTAGCGCCCGACGACGACGACCGGCTTCGTGGTGAGCTTCTTCACGCCCTGGACGAAAGGCTCCTGCCAGCCCTCGGCGCCGAACCGCGACGTGAGGGAATCGTTGGGCCAGGCCGCCAGCGACAGGTCCCAGAGGTCCGGCAGCTCGGCGATGAGGCCGATCAGCTCCTGCGCCTCCGTCTTCTCCAGGCCATTCCCGCCCAGCAGCTCGTCGACGGCGATCCGGCACGGCGCAGGTGTCGCCCACGGCATCCCTGGTGTCGCTGATGATCTCTTCGAGCAGGCGCACGCGGTTGCGCGGAGGGCCGCCGTATTCGTCGCTCCGCCGGTTGTGATGGCGGGAGAGGAAGTGATGCAGGATGCTCAGCGCGTGGCCGGCATAGACGTAGACGAGGTCGAACCCGGCCTGGCGCGCCCGGAGCGCCGCCGCCCGGTGCCAGCGGCGGAGGTCGCGGATGTCCTGCTTGTCCATCGCACGGGCCTGCATCGGCTCGTAGCCGGTGGTCGTGACCGGCATCGAGGACGCGGCAAGCGGCACGTCGCGCGCGTGGTGGTTGGCGGCGTGCGGGCCGTTGTGGGCAAGCTCGATCCCCGCCAGCGCGCCGAATTCGTGGATGCGGTCCACCGTCCGCGCGAGCGTCGGGATGTCGCGGTCGTCCCAGAGCCGAAGCTCGATGAAGGGGGCGACGTCCGAGGTGGGGTGGATCTCCACCTCCTCGGTGCAGACCACGGCCCAGCCGCCCTCCGCCTTGACCCCGCGCATCCAGGCGAGCGCCGTGGGGTCGCGGTGGCCCATGCCGTTGCAGTGCGGCACCTGGAAGAAGCGGTTGTTCGCGGTCACTGGGCCGATCGCGACCGGCTCGAAGAGCACGTCGAAGCGGGGGTCGCGCTGTGCGCCGCTGGTCATTCTGAATCTCCGTGGGTCGCCGGGTCGCAGCTTACGCGATCGCGGCCGGTGCCGCTGAGACCGTCACCCTCGTGCGATTTGGGCTATCCCCCTGCCTCGGCGAGCAGCGATGCGTTGCCGCCCGCCGCCGTGGTGTCGACGCAGAGGTGGCGCTCCAGCACGTAGCGCTCTGGTGCGTCGGGCTCCGCGATCAGCGGCAGGATCGGGCCCGCGCGACGAGCGAGCGCGGCGCGCATTGCCGCGAGCACGTCGCGATCGGCGACGCAGGCGACGGCGGCGATGCCGGCCAAGGCGGTGAGTGCGTCCGGCGCGACCTGACCGTCGAGCACGACCACGTGCGGATCGGTGGCGTGAGCGGTGAGCGCAGCACTCGCGCCGTCGGCTACCGCCACCACGGCGTTTCCCGCTTCGCGGGCCGCCGCGACCTGCGCGCGCACCGCATCGGCGCCGGGGCCGAGGCAGAGCACCAGGCCGCGGGGCGCGAACGAGAGCCGGTTGGACTCGCCCGTCGGGCCGGGGAGGTCGAGCGGCGCGAAGCGGCCGCCCTCTCCGCGATGTGCCCTCGCGGAGAGGGCGCGTCCGGCGTCCGCGATGGCGGCGGTGAGCAGCGCCGCGTTGATCTGCGCGCCCGAGGGCCGGCCCCCGGCGGGAGTGACACCGGCAGTGAGACGGCCTACGTAGTGCGGCCCGCCGGCCTTCGGCCCGGTCCCGCTCAGGCCCTCGCCGCCGAAGGGCTGCGAGCCCACCACTGCGCCGATCTGGTTGCGATTGACGTAGATGTTGCCTGCGCGCACGCGATCGACGATGTGCTGCACGCGGTCGTCAATGCGTGTGTGTAGGCCGAAGGTGAGGCCGTAGCCGGCCTGGTTGACGGCGTCGACGACGGCGTCGATCTCGTCGGCGCCGAAGCTCGCGACGTGCAGCACCGGCCCGAAGATTTCCTCTTCGAGCGCCCCGATGCCGGCGACCCTGAGCACCGTCGGCGGCACGAAGGTGCCGTCCGCCGGTACGGCAAGTCGCTTGAGCACGCGTCCCTCCCGCTCGGCCTCTGCACAGTGCGCCTCGATGCGATCTCGAGCGTCCCGGTCGATGACGGGACCGATGTCTGTGGCAAGGTCCCAAGGGTCGCCGATGCGAAGCGCGTCCATGGCGCCGAACAGCATCTCCAGAATCCGCTCCTCGACCTCGCGTTGGACGTAGAGGACACGCAGCGCCGAGCAGCGCTGGCCGGCGCTTTGGAAGGCGGAGGCGACGATGTCGCGCACCGCCTGCTCGGGCAGGGCGGTGGAATCGACGATTATCGCGTTGAGCCCGCCGGTCTCGGCGATGAGCGGCGCTTCGGGCGCGAGGTGTTCCGCCATCGCGCGGTCGATGAGCCGGGCGGTCTCGGTCGAGCCGGTGAAGCACACGCCGTCGATGCGGGGGTCGGCGCAAAGCGCTGCTCCGACCGAGCCGCCATCGCCCGGCAGTAGCTGCAAGGTGTCGCGCGGGATGCCCACCTCGTGCATAAGCGCGACCGCGCGGGCCGCGATCAGCGGCGTCTGCTCGGCCGGCTTGGCGATCACCGCGTTGCCGGCGGCGAGCGCCCCGAGAATTTGGCCGGAGAAGATCGCGAGCGGGAAGTTCCAGGGCGAGATGCAGACGATCACGCCGCGCGGGTTGCGTCGGCCCTCGCGGCGCAGGCGCAGGGCCTCGCTCGCATAGAAACGCGCGAAGTCGCAGGCTTCCCGCACCTCCGCCACGCAATCGGGCAGGGTCTTGCCCGCTTCCCGCGCGGCCAACGCGAAGAGTTCTGGCGCGTGCTCTTCGTAGAGATCGGCCATGCGGAGGAGCCGGCTTGCGCGTTCCTCGACGCCCGTCGCGGCCCAGGCCGCCGCCCCGTCTCGGGCTGCTACCAGAGCCGTCTCGATGTCGACAGGCGCGGCCTCGGTCACGGTGCCCAGGATCTCGTCCGGTCGCGCCGGGTTCCGCATCTCCTGGCACACGGCACCAGCGGCTTCGCCTGCGATCATCGGCCCGGCGTTCCAGACCGCAGTACGGAAGGGCTGGCGTCCCGCCTCGATCGCATCGACGGCAAGTGGATCGGCGAGGTCCCACCCCTTCGCGTTGCGGCGGGATGGCTCGAAGAGGACAGCGGGCGCCGCGATGGCGGGGTTCGCGACCGCGCCGCCTAGCTCCTCCACCGCCGCAACGGGATCGCGCGCAATTTCTTCCGCCTTCACGCTCTCGTCCACGATCTGGTTGACGAACGAGCTGTTGGCGCCGTTCTCCAGCAGGCGGCGGACGAGATAGGCGAGCAGGTCGTGGTGGGCGCCAACCGGCGCGTAGATGCGGCAGCGAAGGCCGTGGGCTTCGCGCACCGCACCGTGCAGCGCCTCGCCCATCCCGTGCAGGCGCTGGAACTCGAAGTCCGTCTGCTCGCCCGCCATGTGCAGCACCGCCGCGACGGTGTGGGCGTTGTGGGTCGCGAACTGCGGATAGAGGCGGTCCGTCATTCCGAGCAATCGGCGCGCGCACGCCAGAAAGCAGACGTCGGTGCCGGCCTTGCGGGTGAAGACCGGGAAGTCGGCGAGGCCCTGAACCTGGGCGCGCTTGATCTCGGTATCCCAGTAGGCGCCCTTGACCAGCCGCACCATCATGCGGTGCCCGTGCGCGCCCGCAAGCGCGTAAACCCAATCGATGACGTGCGCGGCCCGCTTGCCGTAGGCCTGCACCACCACGCCGAAGCCGTCCCAGCCCGCCAGTGCGGGGTCCGCCAGCACCGCCTCGATGACGTCGAGCGAGAGGTCGAGGCGGTCGGCCTCCTCGGCATCCACGTTGAGGCCGATGCCGGCGGACTTGGCGAGCAGGGCCAGCGCGCGTATCCGCCCGACGAGCTCGGTCATCACCCGGTCACGCTGCGCAAACTCGTAGCGCGCATGGAGCGCCGAGAGCTTGACCGAGATTCCCGGCCGCTCGCGGATGCTCGCGCCCCGGCCGACATCGGCGAGTGCGGTGATGGAATCGGAATAGGCGAGGTGGTAGCGGCGCGCGTCCGCCTCGGTGCGGGCCGCTTCACCCAGCATGTCGTACGAGAAGCTATAGCCGCGCTCTTCCTGCTCGGCGGCGCGGGCCATGGCCTCGCCCATGTCGCGGCCGAGCACGAACTGGTGCCCGAGCTCGCGCATCGCCTGGGCGACCGCCGCGCGGATGACCGGCTCGCCGAGCCGCCTGACCGCGCCGTGCAGCGCCCCGGCGAGGCCTTCCTCCGCCTCGCCCAGTACCTTGCCGGTCAGCAGCAGCGCCCAGGTGGAGGCATTGACCAGCGGCGAGCTCGATTGCCCGAGGTGCGCCGCCCAATCCGACGCGCCGATCTTGTCCTCGATCAGCGCGTCGATGGTCTCGGTATCGGGCACTCGGAGCAGCGCCTCGGCGAGGCACATGAGCGCCACACCCTCGCGGGACGAGAGCCCGTACTCGGCGAGGAAGCCCTGCATGATCGAGCCGCTGCCGCTCGCCCGCACCGTTTGGACCAGATCGGCCGCACGTGCGGAGATAGCCTCGCGGTCGGCTGGCGAGAGCCCCGCAGACTCAACCATCCGCCCCACGGCATCCGCTTCGTCCTCGAGAATGGCGGCACGCATCGCCGCCCGAATCTCAGGAAGACGCTGTGATTCCCGGCAGGGTCGGCTCACCGCCGTTGGCCGCCCGCGCTGATCCCGATTGCGGCGAGGATGACAAGCCCGGTGGTGAGGTCGCGGTAGAAGGGATCGGCGTTCAGGATGTTGAAGCCGTTGCTGATGAGCGCCAGCAGGAAGACGCCGCCGAGGCTGCGCCAGACCGCGCCGGAGCCGCCGTAGATGCTGGTGCCGCCCAGGATCACGGCGGCGATGGCCTGCAGCTCCATGCCCTGCCCGGCCGCCGCCTGCCCCAGCGCCACGCGCGATGTCGCGATGATCGAGGCGAGCCCCGCCGCGAAGCCCGCAATGGCGAAGGTGGCGGTCTTCACGCGGTCCGTGCGGATGCCGGAGAGCACCGCCGCCTCCTCGTTGCCGCCGACGGCGAAGACCCGACGCCCGAAGGCGGTCCGGGTCAGGGCGAAGGTCAGGATCATGGCGAAGACCGCCATGATCCAGACGGCGATGAAGACGCCGCCCGCCTTGTCGCGCCCGAGCCAGGTGAAGGTGTCGAGGCGGACGGAGATCAGCCGCCCGTCGGAAATCACAATGGCGACGCCCTTGAAGATCAGACTCGTGGCGATGGTGGCGAGAAAGGAGTGGACTCGGAGCGCATTGATGACGACGCCGTTCATGGTGCCGAGAATGAGGCCGATGAAGGGCGCCACGAAGAGGCCGACATAGGGGTCCACATTGAGCGCGATCCAGGCCGACATGACCGAGCCCATGGAGAAGATCGCCGCCACCGAGAGGTCGAACCCGCCCGCGATGATCACCAGCGTCATCGCCGACGCCATGATCGCGAGCGGCGCGTTCTGGTTGAGGATGTTCAGCAGGTTCCGGGGCGTCAGGAAGTTCTCCGACATCATGCTGAGCGCGATGACCAGGAACACGATCATGATCAGGACCGCGTAGGTCTGCAGGAAGCGGCCGATATGGAAGCCCCTGACGATCATTCGGCCCCGCGCCGCTGGCTCTGGTGCTGGAAGAGCAGCGCGAGGAGGTCCGCTTCGCTGGACTCCTCGGGGATCACCTCCTCGACGATGCGGCCGCCATCCGTCAGGTACGCGCGGTGGGCGAGGCCCAGCACCTCCTCGATTTCGCTGGATATGAGCAGGACGGCGGTGCCGCTCGCCGCGAGCTCCGCGATCGCGAAATGAATTCGCTCACGGGCGCCCACGTCCACGCCGCGGCTCGGCTCGTCGAGGATCACGATGTCGGGATTCTCCATGAGCCACTTGCCGATCAGAACCTTCTGCTGATTGCCGCCGGAGAAGGTCGCGACGTTGCCGTTGGGGTCCGCCGGGCGCACACGGAAGTGCTCGATCAGGCTCATGGCGCGCGAGCGTTCGGCGCGGCGTCGCATGACCCCAAGGTGGGCGAAGCGGCCGAGGTGAGGCAAGGTCATATTGGGCGAGACCCGCATGGTCAGGATCAAACCCTGCTTGCGGCGATCCTCCGGCGACATCACCATGCCGAGCGCGGCGGAACGCCGGATGGAGCGCTTGCGGTAGACCTCGCCCCTGAGCCGGACCTCGCCGCCCGTCGCCGGGTCCGCGCCGACGATGGCGCGGGCGATCTCGCTCCTGCCGCTGCCGACGAGGCCGGTGAGGCCCACGATCTCGCCGCGCCCCACCGAGAGACTCGCGCCGTTGGCGCCCTGCTCGCTCTCCAGGTCCTCGACTTCCAGCACGGGCTCGGGGTTCTCGGGGCGGACCTTCGGCGGAAACGGGGTCTCGCTCTTGCCGCCGCCCAGCATCGCCGCGACTAGGCTCGACCGGGTTTCGCCTGCGGCCGGCGACGTCTTCACGTGCTTGCCGTCGCGCAGCACGGTGATCCGGTCTGAGACCTCGAGAATGTCGTGGAGGAAGTGCGAGACGTAGATGATCGAGCGCCCCTCGTCCCTGAGCTTCCGCATGGCGAAGTGCAGCTGCGAGACCTCGTCCCGCGAGAGTGAGGACGTGGGCTCGTCCATCACGATGATCCGCGCATCGCGCGCGAGCGCCCGCAGGATCTCGATCTTCTGCTGGTCGGCAATCGGGAGCCGGGAGACGATGGCGTTGGGGTCGAGCTGGAAGCCGCTCGCATCCATCAGGGCGGAGAGGCGCTGCGCCTCGGTCCGCCGCAGCACACCCCAGCGTTCGTCCTCCAGGCCGAGGAAGACGTTCTCGGCCACGGTCAGCGCGGGCACGAGCTGGAGCTCCTGGTGCATGATCGCGACGCCCTTGGAGAGCGCCGAGAGCGGGTCCCATGCGCTCGCCCGCTCGCCGAAGACATCGAGCGTGCCTGCGCTCGCCGCGTAGTAGCCGCCGAATACCTTGCCGAGCGTCGACTTGCCGGCGCCGTTCTCGCCGATCAGCCCGTGGATCTCGCCCGGCAGAATGTCCACCGAGACGTCGCTGAGGACCCAGACGCCGGCGAAGGCGACGCCGATCCCGTTGGCTCGTAGCGCCGGCTCGTCAGCCATAACCGTGGTCAGGCGCGCGGCTGCGATCCCTCTTCGTCCACGACGAGATCCGAGGCGATCCGGACGCCATAGTCCCTCCAGGCTCCTTCGGGAGAAACGTAACCCCGTTTCACGTCGCGCTGCACCTCTTCGAGCGGGCGTGCCTTCGGGTCCCCGTTGCCGCCGCCGCCGCCCGTCCAGGTCTCGACCACCGTACCGGCGGCGACCGGCCGCGCCCGCATCTTGAGCGGCCCTTCGGAGGAGCCGTCCGGGTGGGTGATCTCGACCTTCGGGCCCCGTGCGTCTTTGCCCCCGTTCAGCCCCCAGGCCGGCGTGAGCGAGCGCTCGAACCAGAGGGCGCAGTAGCAATCCTCCAGCGTCTTGTAGCGGCGCAGGACGCCGCAGCCGCCGCGGTGCCGCCCCGGCCCGCCGGAATCGGGGCGGATGGCGAACTCTTCGAGGCGGACGGGGAACTTCGTCTCCATCACCTCGGCGGGGATATTGCGGAAGCTGCCGTTCACCAGGTTGATGAGCGCGCTCTCGCCATCGCCGTCGTTGCGGCCGCCCCAGCCGCCGGCGGTGGCCTCGATGGACATCCACTGGCCCCGCTCGCGGTCGACCGAGAAGAAGAGAGACACCATCGAATCCCCGTAGTGGGCGGCGGTCGAGCGTTCGGGGATCGCTTCGGAGAGGCAGGAGATGAAGAGGTCCGCCAGCAAGCCCAGGCCGGTGAAGTACCACTCGCAGGCCGCAGGCTCCTTGGCATTGAACAGGCAGTCGTCCGGGATGCGGACGGTCATCGTCTCGAAGGAGCCGCCGGTGATCGCCCGCTCCGGGTTGATCATCGTCTTGTAGGCGAGGCGGAGCAGGGACACGGTCTGGCTCGCGCCGCAGTTGACCGAGCCGGGGACGATGCCCGAGGAGCCTGCGAGGTCGACGATCAGCTCCTCACCCTCGACTGTGAGCGTGAGCGCGACCTTCACCGGGTCGTCGCCCGCCCCGTCGCTGTCGAGATAGCCTTCCCGGTACCAGGTGCCGTCCCTGATCGCGGCGATCGCCTCGCGGTCCATGCGCCTGGCCTGCTCGAAGATGTTCTTGCAGGCGGCCCGGTAGGTCTCGATGCCGATGCGATCGAGCAGTTGGGAAAGCCTGCGCTCGCCGGTGCGAACGGCGGCGATCTGAGCGTCCAGGTCGCCGATGCTTGTGTCCGGCATGCGGGTGTTGAGCCGCAGCAGGTCGAACCACTCGCGGATGGGCTTACCCTGCGCGACGATGCGGGTCGGCCCGAGGCGTAGACCTTCCTGATAGATGTTCGTGGACCCCATGACCGTGCCGGGGTCGATGGCGCCGATGTCGTTCCAGTGCGCGCGCGCGGCGCCGAAGCCGATCAGCTCGCCGCCGAAGAAAATGGGCCCGACCACCGACACGTCATGCAGGTGCGAGCCCTGCATGTAGCTGTCGTTCATGATGAAGACATCGCCTGGGGCGATGTCGTCGCCGTAGTAGTCCATCACGTGGTGGACGTTGGCATCGATGGCACCGATGAAGAGCGGCACACCGCTCGACTGGCCCAGCATGTTGCCGTCGGCGTCCAGCAGCCCGACGGCGCTGTCCCGGCCCTCGTAGATCACCGCCGAGTGGGCGGAGCGCCAGAGCGAGGCGTTCATGTCCTCCGCACAGGAGACGACGAAGTTGCGCACGATCTCGGTGGTGACCGGGTCTGCGATGTTGCGCAGCATCGGATCGTTCATGATTCCGCCTCCTTCGTCATGGAGAGGTGGCCGCCCTCGATCACCGCGGCGTTCCAGCCCGGCGGCACCAGCGTCGTCGCGGTCGACTCCTCGATGATCGCGGGGCCCGCCACGGTATCGCCGATCTCGAGCCCGTTGCGGTCGAGCACCGGGGTCTTCAGCGGCCGGCCGGCGAAGATGACATCCCGCTCCCGCGTGGGCCGTGCGGCCTCTGGTGCGGGCGGGGCGGAGTCCGGACGCGCCAGCCGGCCGAGCGCGGCCAGGCGGATGTTTGCCATCTCGACGCGGTTCTCCGGGCTCGAATGGCCGTACTGCCGGTCGTAGGCCGCATCGAAGCTCTTGCGCACGGCGTCCATGTCGATGGTCCCGTTCGGCACCGGGATGGTGAGGACATATTCCTGCCCGTAGTACCGGAAGTCGATGGCCCGCTCGAATGCGATGGCGTCCTCGGCGATTCCCTCGTCCAGCAGGTGCCGGCGGCCGTTCTCCTCGAGCCCGGCGAACGCAGCCTCGAGGACCGCGAGCTCCACGAGGTCCCAGAAGGAGTAAAGCGTCTCCTTGTAGTCGCGCCGCACGTCCGTCTGCAGCATGCCCCAGGCGGAGAAGGCGCCGGGGTGCACCGGCACGATCACTTCGCGAATCTGCAGCTCCTCGGCGAGCGCTCCCGCCTGCGCCGGGCCTGCGCCGCCGAAGGCGACAAGGGAGAAGTCTCGTGGATCGATGCCCCGCTGGACGGTGATCGTCCTGATCGCATCGGCCATCTTGGCGTTGACGACATCAACGACCCCCTGCGCCATGGCCTCGGTCGTGAGCCCGAACGTCTCGCCAATCGTCGTGAGCGCCGTGACCGCCGCGTTTCGATCCAGAGCCATTGTGCCGCCGGAGAAATTTGCGCCATCGAGGCGGCCAAGCACGAGATTGGCGTCGGAGACCGTGGGCTCGGTCCCGCCAAGCCCGTAGCAGGCCGGCCCCGGCATCGAGCCGGCGGACTGGGGGCCGACGCGCATGGCGCCCGCCTCCTCCCACGCGATGGAGCCGCCGCCGGCGCCGATGACGTGGATGTCCACCACCGACATCTGGACCGGAAGCCCCTCCAGCTTGGCCTGGTTGGAGCCCGAGGGCAGGCCGTCGATGATCAGGCTCGCATCGAAGGAGGTGCCGCCCATGTCGATGCAGATGAGGTTGGGCCGCCCGGTCGCGGCGGAGAGCGCCCTGCCGCCGATGGCGCCGCCCACGGGGCCCGAGAGCAGCGTCTGCAGCGGGGTCTCGCTGGCGGATTCCGCCGTCATCACCCCGCCGTTGGACTGCATCACGTGCAGGCCCCGGCCTTCGGGCAGGCGATCGCCGAGGCCGCCGATCAGCGTCTCCAGGTATCCCCGCACGACCGGGGCGAGGTAGCTGTCCATCACCGCGGTCGAGGTCCGCTCGAACTCCCGCCACTCGGGCGAGACCCGGTGCGAGAGCCCGATGGGTATATCGGGCAGGCGGGCGCGCAGATAG
Source organism: Rhodospirillales bacterium (assembly GCA_028818565.1). GTDB lineage: Bacteria > Pseudomonadota > Alphaproteobacteria > UBA828 > UBA828 > WTGU01. Next base: position 11,901 of record JAPPNV010000370.1, read on the forward strand.
TCCGCAGCCTCCAGCTCATGCGCGGGGTTCTTGAAGGAGAAGAGGAAGGCGATGGCAATCGCCTCGAAGCCCTCTTCCTTCACGGCTTTGACGAGGCGGTCGAGATCGCTCGTCTCAAGAGGCGTCACGGCCTCGCCGGTGGCCGCCATGCGCTCCCGCGCCGTGAACGTGTGCTCCAGCGGCGTGAGCGGTTCTGGCTTGTTCCAGCGGATCGAGAAGATCTCGCCGCGGTCGTTGCCCTGGATCGTGTAGATGTCCCGAAAATTCTCGGTGGTGAGCAGCGCCACCTTTGCGCCGCGCCGGGTGAGCAGCGCGTTCAGCCCCACCGTCGTGCCGTGCACGAAGAAGTCGATCGCCGCTTCGGTCGGGATCGCCGCCTCGATGCCGCGGAGCACCGCAAGCGCCGGGTCGTCCGGCGTCGAAAGAACCTTCGCAGCGCCACAGGCGCCGGTCGAACAATCCTGGTAGACGATGTCCGTGAACGTGCCGCCGATATCGGCGGACACCCGATAGTGACGGCTCAAACTGCCACCCCCCGGCGCAAGGGCACCGCCGGGACCCGAAGGCCCCGGCGGGTAACGTCGGTTACTGCTCCCACTCGCCCCTGAAGTCGGGGTTGGCGTCGAGAATGGCCTTGTCGATCATGGCCTGGAGCGGACCCGAGACGTCCATGTTGATGGCGTTGTCCACGGGCTTGCCCTCGATGGCATTGGCGATCTGCTCCATCGCCAGCGCCCCCATGGTCTTGGGGAAGTATGCGAGGGTGGCATCCCAGCGCCCTTCGCGGATCGCCTCGATCGAGATCGCCGCGGCGCCGCCGCCGATGAGATAGAGGTCGGCCACGTTGTAGCCCTCGGCCTCCAGCGCGATCTCGGCACCAACCAGGTGCTGGTCGGCGTTCGACAGCACCACATGCACGTCCCGCGCCGCCTGCAGCATGTCCTGCATCGCCTTCAGCGAGGTATCCGGCGAATACCAGCCCTCGCCGATCCCCACGATCTTGATGTTGGAGTGCTGGGCCAGGACCTTCTCGAAGGTCTCGAGCCGGAGATTGTCGAAGGGGAAGGTCTTGAAGCCGATGATGATGATGACGTTGCAGGGATCCTTGTCCGCGCAATGGGCCGCCGCGGCCTCGGCCTGCCAGGTGGCGCCGTCGACGGGCGGCGATGCCACGGTCGACGTGATGCCGGGCACCTGAGGCTCCAGGGTGGTGAGGTCCGGCCCGATCGGGAAGAGCACGGTCGCGATCGGCACGCCTGCCTCGATCACCTGCTCGAACGCGCCGGAGATGCCGACAGGATCGTTGGGCGCCACGATCATGCCCTCGAACCGTCCGCTGGCGAGCACGTCCTCGATCTGGCTGTACTGGTGGATGGCGTCGAACTTGCCGTCGTAGATCTCGGCCTCGTAGCCGAGCTTGATGGCCATTTCCTCGACACCTTCGTACGTCGCTTGGTTAAAGCCGTTCTGCGAAGAGGCGGCGAAGAAGGCGACCTTCTTCGATTGCGCCATAGCCGGCGAGGCCAGCGCAACGGCGAAGGCAAGGGCTACGGCCCCAAACAGCAGCGTGATGGATCGCGTCATGTCGATGTCTCCCTTCTGCGTCTTGACCCACGCGTAGCTTATCACCTTGACTCACCTGAACCTTATCATTATGCCAACATAATGCAATCTCTCCAAGCGAGAAATTCGACGGTCTGAGCCTCGGCGCATGGCAGCGGAGACCAAGACACGTCCCCGGAAGCGCGGCCGCCGCGGTGCGCTTCAAGTGTACGACGTTCTGCGCGAGGAAATTCTCTGGGTGCGGATCGCGCCTGGCTCTGCCCTGGACGAACGCGCGCTCGCCGCCCGCTTCGAGGTCTCGCGCACGCCCATCCGGGAGGCCCTGCTCCTGCTCGCGGGCGAGCGCCTGGTCGAGTTTCTGCCGAACCGGACCAGCATCGTGGCGCACTTCTCGCTCGACAACACCGGCGATTATCTGGACACCGCACTGATCATCTCCCGCGCCATGGCACGGGCGGCGGCGCTCTCCGGCCGGGCCGAAGCGGCGGTTTTGAACGAGCACGTGGAGCGCTTCGTTCAGGCCGTGGAAGCCGACGATTGGGAAACCTCGCTCAGGAGCGAGCTGGAGGCGCTTCGCCATCTCGCGGGTCTTTCCGGCAACATCTTCCTCATCAAGTATTTCGATCAGGTGATCGATGCCGGCATGCGCATGCGGGTGCTGCACTACTATCCCAATGCGAGCGCAGAGGAGCGCCGCGCTTCGGCTGACCGTCTGGAAGCGCTGGTAGAGGCGGTGCTCGCCGGCGACGCCGCCGCGGGCGACCGCGCGATCGAGCGCATGATCCTGGCCGACTCCGCGATCATCGTCCGCTCGCTCGAGCCCGGCTTCGGTGCGGAAATGCGGCTCGAGCGCGTCGGCCAAGGGCTCGGCGCTCTATGATCCGCCATGGCCTGCGCCGCGACCGCGCGGCAGCGCTGATCCGGGGCGCGGGACTGGATGCCGCCGCGTTCGTGCCCGGCCCGAGCTTTCAGTACCTGACCGGCCTCGACTTCCCGCTGATGGAGCGCCCGACGCTGCTCTTCGTGACAGGGAAGGCCGAGATGCTCGCCATCATGCCCGAGCTTGAGCGCCTCAAGTGGTCGAGCGCCTTTCCCGACGCCGAGACCTTCTACTGGCAGGACAGCGAGGGTTTCGAGGCCGCCTTCGAGGCCGCGATGCACGCGCTGGGGGCTGCGGCCCTCGGCGTCGAAGGCGGACGGATGCGCATGTTCGAATACGATGCGCTGCGCCGCCACATCGGCAACGGCGAGGTGCGGAATGCCGATGCGGCCCTGCAGCCCCTCCGTATCGCCAAGGACGAGGACGAGATCGCGAGCCTCTCCCGCGCCATCGAGATCAGCCAGCTGGCGCTGGGCGAAACCCTCGACGAGGTCCGGGCCGGCGATACCGAGCGCGCCATCGCGGCGCTACTGAAGACCCGGATGCTCGCCCACGGCTCCGACGGATTCGGGTTCGAGCCCATCGTGCTGGCGGGCGCCAAGGCCGCGAACCCACACGGCACGCCGGACGATGCGCCGCTCACGCCCGGCGATGCGCTTCTCATCGATTTCGGCGCGAAGATCGACGGGTTCAGCGCCGATATCACGCGCACCTTCTTCTGCGAGCATGTGGACGACCGCCACGCGGAGATTTACGAGACCGTACGAGCGGCGAACGCGCTGGGGCGCCGCATGGCCGGGCCCGGAGTCACGGCGCACGATCTGGACACGGCGGTGACCGACGTGCTCCGCGCCTCGCCCTTCGCCGACATGATCGTGCACAAGACCGGCCACGGCCTCGGGCTCGACGTGCACGAGGCGCCGCAGGTCATGGTCGGCAACCATCGGGAGCTGGAGCCCGGCTTCGTCATCACCATCGAGCCCGGCCTCTACGGCGCAGGCGATGTCGGCGTCCGCATCGAGGACGACGTGACCATCACCGAGGATGGCGCGCGGTCGCTTACCTCGTTCCCGCGCGCGCTCCGCCTGATCGGTTAACCGGAATTTCCCGCTCGGGCCGGAGCGACCCCCCGATTCCCCGGACCATGGTGCGATGCAAGGCGCGCGGCGTCTGTGCCAGGATCGCGCCATGAGGTGTGAGGGCGAAACGATCCTGGCAGGTGAAGCGAGAGCGCGTACTCGACGCTTCGAGCGCGACTTTGCTTGTGCGCGCATGACTCTGCGGGCGTACAATATTCTATGCCGCGCCCGCGACCTTTCAGGAGCGGGCGACATCCCAGGAAATCCCACCTATCCCACTTGATTCAACTTAATCCCGGTGAATCCCGGCGAATCCCGCACAGATTGGTTGTCGGACATGGGACGCGGAGCCGGATCGCGGACACGGTGAGAGGTGCGGACGATCAGTCTTCGCTTCGCCGGCGCTTGAGCCGCTCTGCCCCGGTGCGGAGGCGGGCCTGCGCCTCGTCGCCGCTCCAGATCTCGACCTGGCGGGCGATGCGGGTGGGCATCTGCTCCCGCAAGTCGGCGCAGAACTTGCCGAGCCTCATACGCTTGGATTCCACGAAGGCCTCCGGCGCGAGGTCGCGCAGGAACAGCAGACGCTCCCAGGCCATTCTTTCGATGTCCTCCTTGGGCCCGGTTTCGTGAACGAGGCCCACGGCGCGGCCTTCCTCGGCGCGGACGAGCTTGCTGGTGTAGATCATGTCGGAGGCGACGAAGTCTCCGGCCACGAAGCGCAGGAGCTGGTCGCCGTAATAGGGGTTGGGTACGCCGAGCAGAATTTCGGGCTTGCCGATTAGCACGCGGCCGCTGGCAGCGTAGCGGTAGTCGCAGGCGAGATAGATGGCCATGCCGCCGCCGATGGCGTGGCCCTTGATGGCGCCGATGATGGGCAGAGGCGATTCCAGCATGGCGAGGATGAGCCCCGCCAGCGCGTGAAACATCTCGCTGATCTCGGCGCGCGAGCACGCGAGCGCCCAGTCCAGATCCAGGCCGTTGCAAAAGAATTCCTGCTTATCCATGACACTCCGCCGTGAAGAGGGTATGTTCTCAATATGTTCC
>JAPPNV010000255.1 GCA_028818565.1 Rhodospirillales bacterium
CGACCTTCAGATGCATCTCGCCCTGGCCCCAGAGCACCGCCTCCTGGGTATCGGGGTTCGGCTCGAAGCTGAGCGACGGGTCCTCCTGGGCCAGACGGCTCATCGCGCCCGACACCTTGACCTCGTCTTCCCGCCGGCTGGCCCGTACCGCATAGGCATAGACCGAGGACGGCAGGACCGCCCGCGGCATGGGCTCGACCTCGGGCCCGTCGGCGGGAGCGACGGTATCTCCGGTGGCGATGGATTCGAGCCGGCCCAGGCCGACGATCTCGCCGGCTTGCGCCTTGTCGATCTTGTTCTGCTGCTGGCCCTGCATCCGGTACATCCCGCCGATGCGCTGGCCGTCGTTGAGCGTCGTGCCGTCTTCGATGGTGCCCGCCCAGACCCGCGCCAGCGAGACCTTGCCGCCGTGCTGGGTCATGTAGGTCTTGACGACCTGCGCAACCGAAGCGCCGTCGGCGCCGGCCGGCAGCCGCCGCGCCGCAAGTGCGTCGCCGGGCGCAAAGTCGATCAGCGATTCCAGCAGGCGGCGCACGCCCCAGTCCCGCTCCGCCGAGCCCATCATCACCGGCACCACGGCCGCATCGGCCAGCACGCCGCGCAGGTAGGCCTGAATCTCTTCGGGTTCGGGAATCTCGTCCTCGAGCAACCTTTCCAGGAGCGTGTCGTCGAAATCCGCCAGGCTCTCGAGAAGCTGCGTGCGCGCGTCCTCCCGGCGCTCCGAAACCGCTTCCGGCGCGTCGACGTCGACGGCGCCTTCCTGGTCCCGATATTCGTAGGCCTTGCCGGTGATCAGATCGACATAGCCCGTGACACTGTCGCCATCGCGGATCGCGACCTGGCACGGCACCAGCGGCGGATCGCTGACCGGCTGCATCGCCTCGATCAGCTCGGCGACCCGCACGGCCGTCTCGTCCATGCGGTTGGCGAACAGGACGTGCGGGATCTGGTGCTGGGCCAGGAACTTGAGCAGCCGCCCCATGGTCCAGACCCGGTTCAGATCGGGCGTGCAGACGATGACGGCGAGATCGGCGCCCATGAGCGCATTGGCGGTCTCGGCGAAGAACTCGATCGAGCCCGGACAATCCAGGACCGTGAAGTGGTTGTCCCGATAGTCGAACGAGGCGGCGTTGACCTCCACGCTCGACTGGCGCGCGCGGGCCTCGTCGGACCAGTCGCCGACCGTATTGCCGTCCGTGACCTTGCCCTTGCGGCCGATTGCCCCGGCCACGAACAACATGCTTTCCAGAAGCGTGGTCTTGCCGCTCGTATAGGGGCCGACAAGCGCAATGTTCAGCGCCCCGGTCGAATCGCTCATGCTATCTCCCTTTACCCAGAACCGCGCCGGCGGGCTTCGTCCCGCGGTCGCGGGGCCGGCATGTTTCCAGTGCCCCGGCCGGAATGCAACCGCGATTAGCGCTGGCTTCGCGACAAGGGGGTAGCGCAGCCGGCCCAGTCTGGCGTGCCTCAGGTGGGCCGGCTATGGTGGCCCGGTTCAGGCTGCGGGGGCAGGCTTCGGTTGAGCATCTGGGGCAAGATCATTGGAGGCGCCGCAGGGTTCGCGCTGGGCGGCCCCATCGGCGCGATCCTCGGCGTGGCCGCCGGCCATTTCGTGGACCGCATGGCCACCGGACGCCGCGTCCGGCGCATCGGCGCGGGCGATCAGGAAAGCAAGCAGGCCGCAGTCTCGATCGCGCTTGTGGTGCTCGCCGCCAAGATGGCGAAGGCCGACGGCCGCGTGACCCGCGAGGAGATCGACGCGTTCAAGCGGGTCTTTGCCGTCCCCGAGGCCCATGCCGCCGCGATCGGGCGAATTTGGGACGAGGCGCGGCGCGAGGCGACCGGCTTCGAGCCCTATGCAGAGCAGATCGTGCAGATCTTTCCGCACGACACCACCATGCGGGAGGAAATGCTCGGCGCACTCTTCCAGATCGCCATGGCCGACGGCGAGCTGCATGAGGGGGAACGCGCCTACCTTTCCCGCGTTGCCCAGATCTTCGGTTTCGACGAGCGCGGCTTCGCGCAAATCATGTCGCGCCACATGGGCGGCGGCGAGACCGACCCCTACCAGGTGCTGGGCGTCGAGCCCAGCGCCTCGGACGACGAGATCAAGCAGACCTATCGCCGGCTGATCCGCGAGCATCACCCCGACAAGCTCATCGCCGAGGGCATGCCGGAGGAGATGGTCCAGGTCGCGAACGAGCAGATGGCCGCGATCAACGCGGCCTACGACAGGATCGCCAAGCTTCGCGGGATGCGCTGATCGCGCTCAGCCCGCGCTGAGCGCGCCCGCGCCGCTGTTACTCCCGCTTCCGCTTCGCCCGCCGCCCAATGCCGCCGAGTCATATTGCGATCGCGCTCGGCACGGCCCTGCTCTGGGGCTTCGGCTTCGTAACCAGCAAGTACGGCGCGGATCACATGCCGCCGCTGTTCTTCCTGGCGCTGCGCTTCACGCTCATGGCGCTAATGCTGCTCTGGTTCGTGCGCCCGCCCAGCGGGCGCTGGCTCGCCGTGGGACTTTTCGCGCTGACCATGGGCGCTGGCCACTTCGGCCTCTTCTACGTCGCGCTCAATATCGGCGTGGAGGCCTCGACCGCGGCGATCATCTGGATCACGCAGGTGCCCCTCAGCGCCCTGCTGGCGGGAATTATCCTGCGCGAGCGTCCGGGCTGGATGGCGTTCCTGGGCATCGCCATCGCGTTCGGCGGCGCCGTGCTGCTGGTCGGCGAGCCGCGCCACACCGGCAACGCAATGGGCATCGCGCTCATGTTCGGCTCAAGCATTGCGTGGGCGGTGGCCAACGTGCAGGTCAAGCGCCTTACCGACATCTCTCCGCTGGCGCTGAACGGCTGGATGTCGGCGATCTCCGCTCTGCTCCTGTTCCCGCTCTCCTTCGCCCTGGAGGAGGGGCAGATCGCGAGCCTGCTGCAGCCCGACTGGCGCCTGCACAGCTCGCTCCTCTACCAGGTGGTGGGCTCAACCCTGCTCGCCTACTGGGCCTGGTACTATCTGCTCGCGCACAACAAGGTGGCGACGGTGGCGGGCTTCATGCTGCTCGTGCCGGTGGTGGGCGTGATCTTCGGCGTCTTCATCCTGGGTGACCCGATCACCTGGCAGACTCTCGTGGGCGGCGCGATCATCGTCTTCGGCGTTGCCCTCATCGTCCTCAAGCGCGCGGAGGAGCCTGCGGTGACGAGCCGATGACGCTGAAACCGGGATCGGTTGCGGCGAGGGAATTCGGAGCGTGAGCGAAGAGAGTGTCGCCGGGCGTGCGGCGGTCGACAGGCTCTCGCCCAACTGGGACGAGCGGCCTGCGGCTGCCGGGCCGGTCGATACGCTGGTCCTGCACTATACGGGCATGGTCTCGGCCGAGGCCGCGCTCGCGCGGATGACGGACGCTCCGGCCAGGGTCAGCGCGCACTGGTGCATCGGCGAGGACGGCACGCTCTGGCGCCTGGTACCCGAGGAGCGCCGTGCCTGGCACGCCGGGGTGAGCGAATGGCGCGGCCGGCGCTCGGTGAACGATTTCTCGATTGGAATCGAGCTGGTCAATCCCGGTCACGAGCACGGCTACCGCCCGTTTCCGCAGGCTCAGATGGATGCCTTGCTCGATCTCGCCCGCGCCATCGTCGCGCGCCACCCCATCGACCCGCGCAACGTGGTGGCGCACTCCGACATCGCGCCGACGCGCCGGCAGGACCCCGGCGAGCTCTTCGACTGGGCGCGCCTCGCGCGGGCGGGCATCGGCGTGTGGCCCGAGGATGCGGCGGCGCCTCTTCAGGAAGGCCCGTCGCTTCGCCGGGGCGACCGGGGCGCTGCCGTGCGTCTGCACCAGGCGCGCCTGCGCGAGGTCGGCTACGGCATCGTGGCTGACGGCGACTTCGGTGCGGCTACCGCGGCCGTCGTCCGCGCCTTTCAGCGGCACTTCCGCCAGGCCCGCGTCGACGGCGTGATCGATGCCGGCACGGCTGCCGTCATCGGCGAGGTGCATGCGCTTGCACTCGGGCAGTCCTGAGACGGGCTTGACCGGCTCTCTGGGCGCGCGTAGTCAGGACGGGCCAGACGGCCGGATGGCCGCCGTCGCCGCCTCAGGCGCGCGGCGGAGGAAAGTCCGGGCTCCACGGAAGCACGGAGCCGGGTAACACCCGGCGGGGGCGACCCCAGGGAAAGTGCCACAGAGAGCAGACCGCTCGCCCCGGGCCGCGAGGCTGGCGAGCAAGGGTGAAAGGGTGCGGTAAGAGCGCACCGCGCACCCGGTAACGGGGGCGGCATGGCAAACCCCTTCGGGAGCAAGACCAAGTAGGGGCGGCACAGGGGGCGGTCGCAAGGCCGTTTCCGGGTTGGTTTCCGGGCCCGCCGCCCGGGTCGGTCGCGCGAGGCGCCCGGTGACGGGCGTCCCAGATGAATGGCCATCGCGCGGGCCCGCGTGGCCCGCGACAGAACCCGGCTTACAGGCCGTCTGGCGCTTCTCTCTCCGCAGACCCCAATATGTTGCGGGGTGTCAATACCGGCACGCTAGATATTCCACCATCGACTGTTGTCTTGGAAGTCGAATCCAATAACCCGTAGTAGAACATAAAGAGAACACACAGTCGATATCGGCGGAGACTTGATTCCTCTCCACCTGTAACTGCCGCTCTAGCCTTCGTCTCACGCCTTCCTCCCAGATCAGATCAGAGTGGTCGGGCCGCTGTTCTTGCGTGTCCACACGAACACTTGAAATTTTGTCTTGCATCCATAAATTCCCATGGAGTACCATGTCATCCCATAGCATCCCGGATCGAAGCGGGAACGTTCAGGAGCGAAGGCACGACGAACGGGGCGCGACCCAAGGAGCAACGCGGTGGCTCTGTTTACCTATACGTTCGTCAACAAGGTGGATCGAAAGGGACGGGTCTCCGTCCCCGCGTCCTTCCGCAACGAGCTCGCTCGGCAATCCTTCAACGGTTTTGCGGTCTACCCCTCGATCGATGGCAGCAAGTCGCTGACCGGCTGTGAGGAGGATGTCCTCCGGCAGTGGAGCGACACCTACCGTGCGGACGATCCCTTCGATACCGATTCCACAAAGAAGCGAATGAGGCTCTTCTCCGGCGTCCAGCGTCTCCCTCTGGATTCCGACGGTCGGGTGCTGCTGCCGGCCGAGCTGCTCGCCCATGCCGGGATCACCACCCACGCCAAGTTCGTCGGCATGGGCCACGAGTTTCAAATCTGGGACCCCGCGACCTTCGACACCGACCAGGACGGAGAGCAGGAGCAATCTCCCGACGGCGGCGCCGGGCCCGGAGGCGCCCAATGAGCGTCTCGCCCGGCCACATCCCTGTCATGAAGGAAGCGATGCTCTCGCTCATCGTGCCCCAGGACGGCGGCGTCTACGTGGACGGCACCTTCGGCGGCGGGGGCTACAGCGAGGCCCTGCTGGAATCGGCCTCCTGCGTGGTCTACGGGATCGACCGCGACGCCGACGCGCTGCGCGCGGGCGAGGCCCTCTCGCTGCGGTTCGGCGGCAGGCTGGTCCTGGTCCACGGCCGTTTCGGCGAGATGGCGACCCTTCTCGCCTCCCATCGGGTGAGCGCGGTGGACGGGATTGTCCTCGATCTCGGCCTCTCCTCGCGCCAGCTCGATGACGGCGCGCGGGGATTCTCGTTCCATCTCGACGGGCCGCTCGATATGAGGATGGACCGGGACGATCCGGGGCCCACGGCAGCCGACCTGGTCAACGGCGAGTCGGAGTCCGGTCTCGCCGCGATCATCGCGGACTTCGGCGAGGAGCGGCGCGCGCGGGCCATCGCGCGGGCCATCGTCGCCGCCCGTGCCGAAGGCCCGATCACCAGCACCGGCCGGCTTGCCGAGATCGTCCGGCGAGCGGTGGCGCGACGGTCGCCGGGCGGGATCGATCCCGCGACCCGCACCTTCCAGGCGCTCCGCGTCCGGGTCAACGACGAGAGCGGCGAAATCGGACGGGGTCTTGGTCAGATCGAGCGGCTTTTGCGGCCGGGCGGGCGTGCCATCGTGGTGTCCTTCCACTCCCTCGAGGACCGGCCGGTGAAGCGCTTCTTCCGCGAGCGCAGCGAGAGGCGGCAGCCCAATCGCCACGAGCCGGCCGCTGCCACGAAATCGCCCGATCCGACCTTCAGGCTGCTGACCCGCCGGGCGCGCAAGCCCGACGACGTGGAAGTCTCGGTCAACCCGCGGGCGCGCTCGGCACGGCTGCGGGCGGCCGAGCGCACCGGCGCGCCGCCGTGGCACGAGAGGCTCGTCGCATGATGCGGCACCTGGTCCTCATATCGATCGCAGCGTTCGTCGTCGCGATGCTCGCCCTCTTCCTCGTGAAGCACGAAGTGAGGGGGCTGGAGCGCGAGCTCGCGGCGCTCGAGCACGAGCGTCAGAGTCACGTCGAGGCGATCCGGGTGCTCCGTTCCGAGTGGAGCTACCTCACCCGGCCCTCCAGGCTCGCTTCGCTCGCCGCGCGCCACTTGCCCCTGGAGCAGGTTCAGGCTTCGCAGGTTCGGTGGCTGCTGCAACGGCCTGTCGGTCCTTCCGCCCTGGTGTTGCCGATCAGCGGAGATGCCGAGCGATGAAGGACCTGGCGACACAGCGCTGGTGGCGCCGCGGTTCGACCTCACGCCGTGGCGGCGCGGCAGCACAAGCGCAGCCTGCGCTGCTGGAGCGCGCGCGAGGCCGCCTGCTGGCGACCGGCGTGATCTTCCTGCTCTGCTTCGGTGCGGTGGTGGTTCGCACCCTCGACGTGGCGGTGATCGGCGCACCCGTGGTCATCAGCACCGCCGGAAACGCGAGCGCCTTCGATCCCGCCGCGCGGGCCGACATCGTGGACCGCAACGGCGTTCTCCTGGCGTCGAACCTGCCCACGCATGCTCTCTACGTCGAGCCGGGCAAGATCTTCGATCGCGAGGAAGCCGTGGCCGCGCTCGGTCGCGTGTTCCCCGATCTCGACCTGGGGCGCACGGCCTCTCTCATCGCGTCCGGCAGGAAGAGCGCCCTCCTGCGGCACGACCTCACGCCCGAGCAGGCGCACGCCATCAACCGGCTCGGCATCCCCGGCCTCTGGCTGGAGCGCCAGGAGCAGCGCGTCTATCCGCAAGGGCGCCTCTTCGCCCACGCGGTCGGGTTCACGGACGTGGACAATCGCGGCCTCGCCGGCGTCGAAAAGGCGGTCGACGCGGAGCTCAGGCAGCGTGCCGAAGACCACAGCGGCCCGCTTGCGCTCTCTCTCGACATCCGGGTCCAGCACGCTCTCGCCCAAGCGCTCGAAGAGACCATGACCGCCCATCGCGCGCTCGGCGCCGCCGGCATGGTGATGGACGTCGAGACCGGCGAGCTGCTGGCCCTCCTCAGCCTCCCCTCGTTCGACCCCAAGGCGCCGGATCGCAGCCCGACCGAGGCTCTCTTCAACCGCGCGACGCTCGGCACCTACGAGCTCGGCTCCACCTTCAAGCCCTTCACCGTGGCCGCGGCTCTCGACCTCGGCATCGCCGGCATCGAGGACAGCTACGACGCCACCGAGCCGATCAGGGTCTCGCGCTATCTGATCCGAGACCACCATCCCGAGAACCGCTGGCTGACGGTGCCGGAGATCCTCATCCACTCCTCCAACATCGGCGCGGCGCGGATGGCGGTGGAGGTGGGCGCGGAGCGCCAACGGGCCTTCCTCGACGCGCTCGGCATGTTCGAGCGGATGCCCCTTGAGACGTCCGAGCGCGGCCGGCCCCTCGCGCCCCGGCGATGGTCCAAGCACACCACGATGACGGTGAGTTACGGCCACGGACTCGCGGTGACGCCGCTGCACCTGCTCGCGAACTACGCCGCGCTGGTCAACGGCGGCATCGCGGTGACGCCGACGCTGCTGAAGCGCGAGCCGGGCGCCCACTTCGCGCAGCGGCGGGTCATCAGCGCCGAGACCTCCGCGGTCATGCGGATGCTGCTCTACGCCGTGGTGGCCGAGGGCACCGGCAAGAATGCCGCGGTTCCCGGCTACCTGGTGGGCGGCAAGACCGGCACCGCCGAGAAGGCCATCGGCGGCAAATACAAGCGCGACAGCATGATCACCAACTTCGTCGGCGTCTTCCCCATCGACCGGCCCCGCTACGCGGTGCTCACGATGATGGACGAGCCCAAGGGGACCAAGGAGACCTTCGGCTTCGCGACGGCAGGCTGGACCGCCGCGCCGGTGGCCGGCGCCGTCATCGAGCGCATCGCGCCCCTTCTCGGCGTGCCGGCCATCGTGGAGCCCGATGAGACCGAAGAGGAGCCCGCGTTCGCCCGTTGGGACGGCGGGGGTCGTCATGCGTCTTTCTAGCCTGATCCCCCAGGCGGCGGCCGACGTGGAGATCACGGGGCTCGCCTCGGATTCGCGCGACGTGCAACCCGGCTACCTGTTCGCGGCGCTGGCCGGCACGCAGGCCACGGGAGTCGACTTCATTCCCGATGCCGTGGGGCGCGGTGCGGCCGCCGTGCTTGCGCCCGAGGGTACCGATCCCGCCCTCGCAGAGGGGGCCAACCTGGTCACCGACCCCAACCCGCGTCTCCGGCTCGCGGTCTCGGCCGCGCGCTATTACGGCCCTCAACCGGAGGTCGTGGTCTGCGTCACCGGCACCAACGGCAAGACTTCCGTTGCGGACTTTACCCGCCAGATATGGCGCGCTTCGGGCTGCAAGGCAGCCTCCCTCGGCACCCTCGGCGTCAATGCGGACGGCGAATGGCGGCCGCTGCGGCACACCACGCCGGATCCGATCGAGCTGCATCGCGTGCTCGCCGAGCTCGCGGAAGACGGCATCGACCATTTGGCGCTGGAGGCGTCGAGCCACGGGCTCGCGCAGTACCGGCTGGACGGCGTCCGCGTTGCGGCGGCGGCGTTCACCAACGTCACCCGCGATCACATGGATTACCACCCCGACGCCGACGCCTATTTCACGGCGAAGGCGGGCCTCTTCGAGCGGGTCATGGCGGCGGACGGGACCGCCGTGCTCAACGCCGACGACGAGCGCGTGGCGGGCCTCGCGGCGCGCTGCCGGGCGCGCGGACAGAAGGTGCTCACCTTCGGCACGGGCGGGGCCGACATTCGGCTCCTGGCTCGGCACGACACCGAGGAAGGGCAGCGCCTCAGCATCGCCGTCGCCGACGCGGTGCACGAGGTCGTGTTGCCGCTCCCCGGCGCATACCAGGCCCTCAACGCGCTGGCCGCTCTCGGCCTCGCGCTGGCGACGGGTGTGGACGCGGCGGACGCGCTCCGGGCGCTCCACGGCATCGACGGCGTGCCGGGCAGGCTGCAACGCGTCTCGGGACATCCGGCCGGCGCCGCCGTCTTCGTCGACTACGCGCACACGCCCGACGCGCTGGCCGCGGCTCTGCAATCCGTGCGCCCGCTGGTCCCCGGCACGCTCGTCGTGGTCTTCGGCTGCGGCGGCGAGCGGGATGTCGGCAAGCGGCGCGAGATGGGCGAGATCGCGGCGCGCCTCGCGGACCGGGTCGTCGTCACCGACGACAACCCCCGCCGCGAGGACCCGGCCGCGATCCGCCAGGCCATTCTCGATGCCTGCCCCGGGGCCGAGGAGATCGGCGACAGGGCGCGGGCCATCCGCAATTCCATCGAAGGGCTCGGTTCGGGCGATGGCCTCGTCATCGCCGGCAAGGGCCACGAGCAGGAGCAGATCGTGGGCGAGCGCGCCATCGCGTTCGACGATGCCGGCGTCGCTCGCTGCGCCGTGGCCGGGATCGCCGGCGGGCGGGCGGCATGAGCCGGCCTCTCCATAACGTCCCGCTGTGGACCTCGGCGGAAGCCGCCGCCGCCACTGGCGGAAAGGCGCCCGAGCCCTGGAGCGCGACCGGCGTCTCCATCGACAGCCGCAGCGTCGAGGCGGGCGACCTGTTCGTCGCCCTCGCCGGCCCCAACCATGATGGCCACGACTACGTGCAGGCGGCGTTCGAGCGCGCGGCGGCGGCGGCGATGGTGAGCCGCCCGCCGGAAACGCAGCCCGAAGGTGCGCCTCTGCTGCTGGTCGTGGATACCTACGACGGGCTCCGCACCCTGGCCGCCCGTGCCCGGGAGCGCAGCACCGCCCACGTCGTTGCGATCACCGGCAGCGTGGGCAAGACCGGGACCAAGGAGCTGCTGGCCGGCGCGCTCGCAGGCTGTGGCCCGACGCTCGCGAGCGCGGGCAATCTCAACAACCATATCGGCGCACCGCTCAGCCTCGCCCGCCTGCCGCAGAGCGCCGCCTACGGCGTGTTCGAGCTGGGCATGAACCATGCGGGCGAGATCGCGCCGCTCTCGCGCCTGGTCCGCCCGCACACCGCACTGATCACCACCATCGCGCCCGCCCATACCGAGGCGTTCCCCAGCCTCGACGCAGTCGCCGACGCCAAGGCCGAGATCTTCGAGGGCCTCGAGCCCGGCGGCACCGCCGTGCTGAACCGGGACAACGTCTACTTCGAGCGGCTGGCCACTGCGGCGTGCACCGCCGGCGCGGGAAGCATCGTTTCGTTCGGCGAGAGCGCCGATGCCGATGCGCGTCTCCTCGACTGGCACCCCGCCGAGGCCGGCGGCTCAGTCACTGCCATCATCGACGGCGCCGAGCTCGATTACGAGATCGCCTTCTCGGGCCGGCACTGGGCGTTGAACAGCGTGGCGGTGCTGGCCTGTGTCAATGCCGCCGGTGCGTCAGTGGAGCAAGCCGCCCGCGCATTGCGCACGGTCGCGCCCGTGGCGGGCCGGGGCGTTCGCTATCGCATCCCGATCCAGGGCGGCGACTACGAGGTGATCGACGAGAGCTACAACGCGAGCCCCGCGGCCGTCCGCGCCGCGATCTGGACGCTCGCCGAAACAGCGCCGTCTGCCCCCGGCGGGCGGCGGATCGCGGTCCTCGGCGACATGCTGGAGCTCGGCGATGAGGGGACCCGCTGGCACGCCGAGCTCGCCGACGACCTGGAAGCGGCGGGGATCGACCTCGTCTTCACGGCGGGGCCGCTGATGGCTCACCTCCACCGCGCCCTGGACGCCGCCCGCCGCGGCGCCCATATGCCCGAGTCCGAGAGCCTGACCGACCTCCTGCGCGCGGAAATCCGCGCCGGCGACGTGGTGCTGGTCAAGGGATCGCTCGGCAGTCGAATGGGGCCCATCGTGCGGCGCCTCGCCGCCGACGCGTCGGCCGCTCCCCGGCCATGAGTAGAGGGGGCGAGCCGGGCAATGTTCTTCAATCTTCTCTATCCGCTCTCGGACTCGATAGGCATCTTCAACGTCTTCCAGTACCTGACGTTCCGGACCGGCGCGGCGGTGCTCACCGCGCTGCTGATCAGCTTCGTCTTCGGGCCCCCGCTGATCCGCCTGTTGCGCGCGCGTCAGGAGCACGGACAGCCGATCCGCAGCGACGGGCCGGAGAGCCACGCGGCCAAGGCGGGGACACCGACCATGGGCGGGGTGATCATTCTCCTCGCCGTCACGGTCTCGACGCTGCTCTGGGCCGACATGACCAATCCGCTCATCTGGGTGCTGCTGGTGGTCACGATCGGCTTCGGCGCCATCGGCTTCACCGACGACGCGATGAAGCTGCTGAACCGCAGCCACCGCGGCCTGAACATCCGCATCAAGGTTGCGGCCGAAGTGGCGCTCGCGGTGGGGGCGGTCTTCTGGGTCACGATGATCCTGGAGGCGCCGCTCGACCACGGGCTGGCGCTGCCGTTCGTCAAGTCGGTGCTGCTCGACATCGGCTGGTTCACGGTGCCCTTCGCCGCCTTCGTGGTCATCGGCTCCTCCAATGCGGTCAACCTGACCGACGGTCTCGACGGCCTCGCGATCGTGCCGATCATGATCGCCGCCGCCTGCTTCGCGCTGATCGCCTACGTGGTGGGCAACACCGTGTTCACGGAATACCTCCAGGTCCACCACGTTGCCGGCACCGGCGAGCTTTCGGTCTTCTGCGGCGCCCTGGTCGGCGCGGGGCTGGGCTTCCTCTGGTTCAACGCGCCGCCGGCGATGGTCTTCATGGGCGACACCGGCTCGCTCTCGACGGGCGCGGCGCTCGGCATCATCGCGGTGATGACCAAGCACGAGATCGTGCTTGCCATCGTGGGCGGCCTGTTCGTGCTGGAGGCCGTCTCGGTGATCGTGCAGGTCGCCTCGTTCAAGCTCCTGGGGCGGCGGGTGTTCGCCATGGCGCCGCTGCACCATCACTTCGAGCAGAAGGGGGTCGCGGAGCCGACCATCGTCATCCGCTTCTGGGTGATCGCCGTGATCCTCGCCCTGATCGGGCTCTCGACGCTGAAGCTGAGGTGAGCCTGTGATCCGGGTCCCGCTCTATCGCAACCGCACGGTCGCCGTGCTTGGGCTCGCGCGCTCCGGCCTCGCCGTGGCGCGAGCACTCAGTGCCGGCGGCGCCCGCGTGCTCTGCTGGGACGACGCGCCGGATGCGCGGGCGGCGGCGCGCGATCAGGGCTTCGAGGTGCGCCCCGCCGGGCCCGAGGACGGGATTGCCGCCCTGGTGCCGAGCCCCGGCGTGCCGCTTTCGCACCCGATGATCGCGGCCGCGCATGACGCCGGCGTCGAGGTGGTGGGCGATATCGAGCTCCTGTGGCGCGTTCTGCCGGAGCCCCGCTACGTCGCCGTCACCGGCACCAACGGCAAGTCAACGACGACGGCGCTCATCGGTCACCTGCTTCATTCGGCCGGGGCCCGCCACATCCGCGTCGGCGGCAATCTGGGGACGCCGGTGCTCGATCTGACGCCGGTGCCGGGCGAGGGGACCATCGTCCTCGAGCTCTCCTCCTATCAGCTCGATCTCACCGTCGAGGCGACCTTCGACATCGCCCTACTCCTCAACGTCGCTCCGGACCATCTCGACCGTCACGGGACCATGGCGGCCTACGTGGACGCGAAGCGCCAGGTCTTCCGGCCCGGCCGATTGGCGAGCGCCGTCGTCGGCACCGACGATCCGATCTCGCGGAGTATCGGCGACGCGCTCGCGGCGCGAGACCCGCTCCGGGTCGTGCCGGTGACCGTGGAGGGTGCGTCCCGCGAGGGCGTTTCCGTCGTGGATGGCCTCCTCCACGAGGACGGCGAGCCGGTCTGCGACCTCACGCACGCGGCAGCGCTGCCGGGCAGGCACAACTGGCAGAACGCGGCAGCGGCATACGCGGCGGCGCGCGCCTGCGGGCTTGCGCCCGAGCGTATCGTGCCGGCGCTCCTCGATTTCCCCGGCCTGCCGCACCGCATGGAGAAGATCGGCAGCGTCAGCGGCATTCCGGTCATCAACGACAGCAAGGCCACCAACGCCGAGGCGGCAGCCCGGGCGATCGCCTGCTTCGATAATGTCTACTGGATCGCCGGCGGGCGACCCAAGGAGGGCGGGCTCGACGCCGTCGCGCCCCTCTTCTCGCATATCGCCCATGCCTTCCTCATCGGCGAAGCGGAGGACGGCTTCGCCGCCACGCTCGAGGGCCGGTTGCCGGTGACCCGCTGCGGCACCCTCGACCGCGCGGTGGCGGCTGCCCTCGATGCCGCCTGCAGCAACGGGCGCGACGGCACCGTGGTCCTGTTCTCGCCGGCCTGCGCGTCGTTCGACCAATTCCGCGATTTCGAGCAGCGCGGCGATCGGTTCCGCGCGCTGGTCCCCGTCGAGCCGACCGCCGCGTCGGAGGAGGCTGCGCCGTGGACCAGGTGACGCCCTTCTCCCGCGCCGACACCAGCGTCGTCGGCCGCTGGTGGTGGACCGTCGACCGCTGGATGCTGACGGCAGTGCTGCTGCTCATGTTGCTCGGCGCAGCCCTGGCACTGGCCTCGAGCCCCGCAGCGGCCGAGCGGATCGGCCTCGACCCGTTCCACTTCGCCCGGCATCAACTGCTCTTCCTTCCGGTGGCGCTGGTCGTGATGATCGTCGTCTCGCTGCTCTCCCGCACCGGCATTCAGCGCATCGGCACCGTCGGCACCGTGCTCGGCATCGCCCTGCTCGCGCTCACCCTCATCGTCGGCGTGGAGTTGAACGGCGCGCGCCGCTGGCTGTCGCTGGGCGGCTTCCACCTGCAGCCGTCGGAGTTCGTGAAGCCCTGCCTCGCGGTATTCCTGGCCGCCGTTCTGACGCGCCCGCGGGACGACAAGCTGCCCTACGACATGCTCCTCGCATCGCTGCCCGTGGCGCTCGCGGCGCTCCTTCTCGTCCTGCAGCCCGATATCGGGATGGCGGTGACGGTGGCCGCCGTCTGGTTCGTGCAGATGTTCGTGGTCGGCATGCCGCTCGTTCTTGCCGTGCTGGGCGGGGTGGCGATCGCAGGCGGCCTCGTGTTCGCCTACCACAACCTGACCCACGTCAAGGCGCGCATCGACCAGTTCATCGACCCCACGACCGGCGACACCTATCAGGTCGATACCTCGCTCCGCGCCTTCGAGGCCGGCGGGCTGTTCGGCCGGGGGCCCGGCGAGGGGGTCGTCAAACACGTGCTGCCCGATGCCCACACCGACTTCATCTTCGCCGTTGCCGCCGAGGAATTCGGCGTCATCGCCTGCATCGTGATCATCGGGCTGTTCGGCTTCATCGTCGTTCGCGGCTTCGCCCGCGCCATGCGCGGGCGAGACCTGTTCGCGGTGGTCGCTGTCTCCGGCCTGCTCGCCCAATTCGGCTTTCAGGCCCTGATCAACATGGGAGTCGCCATCAGGCTCCTGCCCGCCAAGGGGATGACCCTTCCGTTCCTGAGCTACGGCGGCTCGTCGACGATGGCGACCGCGATCGGCCTCGGAATGGTGCTCGCGCTGACCCGCGAACGGCGGAGCGGAGAAGGATACGCGCTTTGAGAACGCCTGCGCCCAACCCTCCCATTCTCCTCGCAGCAGGCGGAACTGGCGGCCACGTGTTCCCGGCGGAAGCTCTCGCAGTGGAACTGGAAGCGCGTGGCCGTCGTCTTGTTCTCATGACGGATCGGAGGGGCGTCGCCTTCGGCGACGTACTCGGGCGCATCGAAAGACACGCCATCGCGGCCCGCAGCCCCAGCGTGCGCGGGCCCATTGCGCGCATCATCGCAATCGTCGGTCTCGCCCGCGCGGTGTTTCAGGCGGCGCGCGTGCTGCGTCGCATTCGGCCGGCCGCCGCCGTGGGTTTCGGCGGCTACCCGTCGGTGCCGCCGCTGGTGGCGAGCGGGCGGCTCGGCATTCCCAGCGTGCTGCACGAGCAGAACGCGGTGCTCGGCCGTGCCAACCGGATGTTGGCCCGCCGCGCATCGGCCATCGCCACCTCGTTCCCCGAGACCGCGCGCATCCCCCGCAAGCGGGCCGCCCTCGTCACCCATGTGGGCAACCCGGTTCGTGCCGCCATCGCGGCGCTACGCGGGACGGACTACGAGCCGCCCGCGCCGTGCGGGCAATTCCGCCTGCTGGTCACAGGCGGGAGCCAGGGGGCGCGCATCTTCGCCGAGGTGGTGCCGGCGGCGATAGCGGCGCTGCCGCGGGCCTTGCGCGAGCGGATCGAGGTCAGCCAGCAATGCCGCCCGGAAGACCTCGCCGACGTCGAGCGCGCCTATGCCGAGACAGGAGTAAAGGCGAGGCTTGCGCCCTTCTTCGACGATGTCCCGGCGCGTCTCGGCGAATCCCACCTCGTGATCTGTCGAGCGGGTGCGTCGACCATCGCAGAGCTCGCTGCGGCGGGACGCCCGGCGATCCTGGTACCGCTGCCGATCGCCGCCGACGACCATCAGAGCGCGAACGGGCGGGCGCTGGTGGCGGCCGGCGCTGCGGCCATGATCCCGCAGCAGTCGTTCACGCCGGCGGGGCTCGCTCGGGAGCTCGAGACACTGATGGCGGAGCCCGCGCAGCTCGCGCAGCAGGCCGCCGCGGCGGCGAACTTCGCGCGACCCGATGCGGCGCGCGCGCTGGCCGATCTCATCGAGGGACTGATCAACGGCTCGCTTCCGGGGCACCCGGTGACCGAGCATGCGGGGGGCGCGGCATGAAGGCGATGCCCTTCGCCATCGGCACGATTCATTTCGTCGGCATCGGCGGGATCGGCATGAGCGGCATCGCCGAGGTCATGCACAACCTCGGCTACGGCATCCAGGGCAGCGATATCGCCGAGAGCGCGACGGTGCGCCGCCTGCGCGCGCTGGGAATCCCGATCGCCCGCGGCCACGGCGCCGAGACCATCGGTGACGTGGCGGTGGTGGTCGTTTCGTCGGCCATCGGCGAGGACAACGTCGAGGTCGTGGCTGCGCGCGAGCGCCACATCCCCGTGGTTCGCCGGGCCGAGATGCTGGCCGAGCTGATGCGGCTCAAGTGGTCGGTGGCGGTTGCCGGCACCCACGGCAAGACCACCACGACCTCCATCATCGCGGCCATGCTCGATAGCGCCGGGTTCGACCCGACCGTCATCAACGGCGGCATCATCAACGCCTACGGCACCAACGCGCGGC
>JAPPNV010000352.1 GCA_028818565.1 Rhodospirillales bacterium
GCACTCCAAGCAGGACTGGGAGCTGCACGAGGGCTTCGAGGTCACCGGCTGGCCGGCGCTGACGATCTCGCGCGGCGACATCATCGTGGAGAACGGCAAGGTCAATGCCGAACCCGGACGCGGCAAGCTGGTCAAGCGCCGCACGTTCACCTCGTAGCCGCGAACGGGGCCGGTCGGGTGGCGCAGGCGCTCGGGGTCGCTAGCCCGCACGAGGAGCCGCAGGCTGTGCCCGGCGCCGCGCTCCGGGTCGACGACCTCTACAAGAGCTTCGGCGACCTGGAGGTGCTCAAGGGCGTCTCGCTCACCGCCTACGAACACGACGTCATCGCCATCCTGGGCGCGAGCGGCTCCGGCAAGAGCACGCTGCTCCGCTGCATCAACCTGCTCGAGGTCCCCGATTCGGGCGAGGTCCATGTCGGCGGCGAGCTGATCCGCATGAAGCGCGACCGGCGCGGCCGGGCGATGCCGGCCGACCGGCGCCAGGTCGACCGCATCCGCGCCCGGCTCGGCATGGTCTTCCAGCAGTTCAACCTGTGGTCCCACCTGACCGTGCTGCAGAACGTCATCGAGGCGCCCATCCACGTGCTCAAGCTGCCCCGGCGCGAGGCGGTGGACAGGGCGCGGGCGTTGCTCGACAAGGTGGGCCTCGCGGACAAGCACGACTACTTTCCCGCCCACCTCTCGGGCGGGCAGGAGCAGCGCGCGGCGATCGCCCGCGCGCTCGCGATGGAGCCCGACGTCATGCTCTTCGACGAGCCGACCTCGGCGCTCGACCCCGAGCTCGTCGGCGAGGTGCTCAAGGTCATCCGCGATCTCGCCGAGGAGGGCCGCACAATGCTGATCGTCACCCACGAGGTCGGCTTCGCCCGCGAGGTCTCGTCGCGCACCGTGTTCCTGCACGAGGGTCAGATCGAGGAGGAAGGCGCGTCAAGGGCGCTGCTCGACAACCCGCAATCGCCGAGGCTCAGGCAATTCCTTTCGGGCGAGCGCGGCGACGCCTAGCCCATGCCAACCACTCACCACCAGCGAGGGAGAACGGAGAGATGAAGAAACTCACATTCTTGGGCGTGCTTGCGGCGCTCGCGCTCGCGGCCGGCACCGCGGCCGCCGACATGAAGAAGGTCACGCTCGGCACCGAGGGCGCCTACCCGCCCTTCAACTGGATCGACGAGAACGGCGATCTCCAGGGCTTCGACGTCGACATCGGCAACGCGCTCTGCGCCTCTGCCAACCTGGAGTGCACCTGGGCGGTGCAGGACTGGGACGGCATCATCCCCGGCCTGCTCGCCAAGAAGTACGACGCCATCGTCGCCTCGATGTCGATCACCGAGGAGCGCAAGAAGAAGGTCGACTTCACCGGCAAGTACTACACCACGCCGGCCAAGTTCGTGCGCATGAAGGACTCGGGCATCGAGATCACGAACGAGGGCCTGGAGGGCCTGGCCGTCGGCGTGCAGCGGGCGACCATCCACGAGAACTTCCTGCGCGACAACTACGGCGACATCGTCACCATCAAGGCCTACGCCACCCAGGACGAGGCCAACCTCGACTTCGTCGCAGGCCGCGTCGACCTGCTGCTGGCGGATTCGATGGCCCTGCAGGGGGGCTTCCTCGACACGCCTGACGGCGAGAGCGCAGAATTCGTGGGGCCCGACTTCACCGATCCGCGCTGGTTCGGCGACGGCGCCGGAATCGCCGTCCGCAAGGGCGAGGCCGAGCTTCTCGATGCGCTCAACGGCGCCATCGCGGCCATCCGCGCCGACGGCACCTACAAGGCGATCAACGACAAGTACTTCGATTTCGACGTCTACGGCGACTGATCGCCACCGCCGCATGGATGGCGTGTGGCGAGGGCTAGCAAGCCCCCCACCTCACCCCGGCCCTCTCCGCCCCCAGGGGCGGAGAGGGAGAACGGGCGGCGCCTTCTGCGTTCCCCCTCCGCCCTCTGGGGGGAGGGGGACAGGGGGAGGTGGGTATCCTGCGGGCCGCCTTGATCCCGCGAAGTCGGCTCTTGCTGTAACTCACGCCGCCCGCTCCCCAATGAGTTAGCGGGTCGGGCCGATGCTCGATCTCAAGGGCTACGGCTGGATGCTGTGGCAGGGCCTCGAGCTCACCATCCTGGTGGGGCTCGGGGCCATGGCGGTGGCCTTGGCGCTCGGCCTCATCGGCGCCTGGGGCAAGCTCTCGCGCGCACGGGCCGGCCGCTGGGCCGCCGGCACCTACACCACCGTCATCCGCGGGGTGCCGGAGCTGCTGCTGATTCTGCTGGTCTATTACGGCGTGCCCACGCTGATCCAGGACATCGCCGAGGGCGCCGGCTACGAGATCATCGTCGACCTCAATCCCTTCGTCGCCGGCGTCGTCACCATCGGCTTCATTTACGGCGCTTTCGCCACCGAGGTCTTCCGCGGCGCCTTCCTCGCCGTGCCGCGCGGCCAGATCGAGGCGGCGCGCGCCATCGGCATGAGCCGCGCGCTGACCTTCCGCCGCATCGTGCTGCCGCAGATGTGGCGCTTCGCGCTGCCCGGCCTCGGCAATGTATGGATGGTGCTGATCAAGGCCACGGCGCTGATCTCGGTGATCCAGCTCCCGGAGCTCATGCGCAACGCCCAGATCGCCATGGGCGCGACCAAGCTGCCGTTCACCTTCTTCTTCGTGGCCTCGCTCTTCTACCTCGGCATCACCATCGTCTCGATGGTGGTGCAGCGGCGCGCCGAGGCGTGGGCCAACCGCGGCGTACGCCGGGCCTGAGGCGGTTATGGACCTCGCGATCATATGGGAGAGCCTGCCCCGCCTGCTGGACGGCGCGGCGCTCACGGTGGAAATCACGGTCATCAGCCTGGCGATCGGCCTGGCGCTGGCGGTGCCGCTCGCGATCATACGGCTCTCGTCCAACCCGCTGCTGTGGATGCCGGTCTACGGCTACATCTTCTACTTCCGCGGGACTCCGCTGCTGGTGCAGCTCTTCCTGGTCTATTACGGATCCGGCCAGTTCCGGCCCTTCCTCGACTCGATCGGGCTCTGGGTGCTGTTCCGCGAGGCCTATTTCTGCGCCGTGCTGACGCTCACCCTCAACACCGCCGCCTATACCGCCGAGATACTGCGGGGCGCGATCCAGGGCGTGCCGCGCGGCGATATCGAGGCGGCGCGGGCGCTCGGGTATTCGGGCACGCTGCTCTACCGGCGCATCGTGCTGCCCAAGGCCTTCCGCCTCGCGCTGCCGGCCTACACCAACGAGGTCGTGTTCCTGCTGCAGGCGACCTCGCTGGTCTCGATCATCACGCTGCTGGACCTCACGGGGGTCGCCCGCATCATCGTCGCCCGCAGCTTCGAGCCCTACAAGCTCTACATCACCGCCGGCCTGATGTACCTCGTGATGAGCTACTTCTTCATCCTGCTTTCGCGCTTCCTCGAGCACCGCCTCTCCGGCCACATGCGCGAACGCCCCGCAAGCGGCAGCGCCGTGTCCGAGCCGCGTTAATCCTGGAACGCGTTGCGGTAGTCCTCGTCCGTAAGAACGCTTGCGCCGGTGAGGCGAAGTTCCCTGCGCGCGGGCGCGAGCGACGGGTCGGCGATGGCGGCGTTGAGGCCCGCGCGAATCTTCGCGATCTCGTCGTCCGATGTCGCGGCGGCGGTGACGTAGGGCATGGCCGGCGCGGTTGGCGACGAGGTCAGGATCCGGGTGCCGCGCAACTCGTCTGCGGCCTGGTCGGAGAGCAGCGCGTGGGTGACGCAATCGACCGCGCAGGCATCCGCCTCCCCGGCCGCGATGAGGCGGATGCTGGCGCGATGGGACCCGGAGGCGACGATCTCCCCGAAGAAGGACTGCACGTCGTCGGCGGCGGGCAGGATGTTCCGCCAGACGTGGCAACCCGAATAGGAGGTCATGCCGTTGACGGCCAGACGGCAGCCCCGCAGGTCGCCGATGCTCTCAGCCTCTGCGCTCTCGCGGACGATGACGTGCGCGGCATAGCGTGAGCTTTCGCAGCCGGGCGCGTCGTAACTTGGTGTCGCAATAAGCTTCACCGCCGGCCCGATGAGGTGCACCAGGGGATAGCCGCAGGTCTGGCTGAAGAGCAGCCCGGGCGCGCGCCAATGGCCGTGATAGTCGTCCGGCCAGGTCAGCGTGTCGGGAACGTCGCGCACGCCCTGATCCCGCAGGTGCCTCGCGAGGCCCGCCCACCAGCGCTCCGTCGCGGGACGAACCTCGTCCTCGCAGTACATCGGCAGGCTGGCGAGGCGTGTTTCGGCGGTCATCGGCGATCCCTCGGTCGGGCGGGGCCGTTCCGCATCAACCCGTGACGATGGGGCTCCGGCCCGCGGCTGGACAACATGTCCGCGCTCGGTGAAACTCGCATTCGAGAGCGGCGCGCGAATTTGGCAGTGGGCGCTCCACAAGCGGGCGATAGGCGGATGCGATTCACGATTGAGGTCGAACGCGAAGAGGACGGGCGCTGGATCGCCGAGATCGCCGAGATCCCGGGTGCGATGACGTATGGGACGAGCCGGGGCGAGGCGATCGCCCGGGTCGAAGCCCTGGCACTCCGGGTCCTGGCGGAAAGGATCGAAGCGGGAGAGCAGCCTGTCGAGCCGATCGAGATCACCTTCGCCGCCGCATGAGCCGATGGGGTAGCGCGCGAGCGCGCCGCGTACTCGCTGCTCTAGAGCGCATCGGTTGGAAGATCAAGCGCACGTCGGGGTCTCACCGAACCTTGTCGCGAGAGGGATAACCGGACTTCGTCTTTGCGTTCCATGACAGGGAAGAGATCGGGCCTCGAATGCTGGCCCGGATTGCGAAGCGGACGGGATTGACCCCGGACGACTTGTGACCCCCGCGTCGTCGGGCGGGGCCGTTCCGCATCAGCCCGTAACGATGGGGCTCCGGCCCGCCGCGTCGTCCTCGGCCTTGAGCTTCTCGGCGGCAGCCAGCGCCGCCTCCGGCTTATCGAAGCGCAGGTCCTCGAACATGATCAGCGGCTTGGCGCGGTCCGCCGCAAGCTGGCCCACGCACCACTCCTCGTCCGGCTTGGTGCAGACCACGACGTAGAAGCCGGGGATCGGGCCGAGCTTGTGCGCGTTCAGCGCGAACAGCACCTCGGAGAGGTCGTTGAGCTTGTCGGGATCGAGGTCGCCGAGCAGCGCCTCCTCCAGCGCGGTCGCCTGTTCGCGCGTCGGCAGCATCTTCTTGCCCGGCGGAGGCATGACCATGGGCATGAGAGAGCTGCGGGTCTTGTCAGAAATGCTCATCCGCAGACTCTCTCCGCCCAGGCTGAGGCGGCCTTGCGCTGCCGCCGCTTGCGTCGGCTGCTCCGGGTCAGGGCAGCGGCCCGTCCTTGAGGAAGCCGTTGATCACGTTCTCCATGATCTTGGAGACGTTGTTGTCGTATTTGTTGTGCGAGAGGCTGCCGCACCAGACCAGCGAGCCCGGCCCGAACACCGCGCCGTCGTTGGGCGTCTTGTAGTAGATCATGTCGGCCCGGACCTGCGGGTTCTCGTGACCGCCGCCGTAATAGCCGCGGCAGGCGAAGTGAATCTCCTCGTTCACCTGCAGCATCAGGTCGGTGTGGCCCTCGGAGCGGGCGAGCAGATAGCCGTGGTGCGGCGTGCCGAACTCGAGGTCGTAGCGGTCCAGCTCCAGGCCCGCAGCGCCGCCGCCCACGAGCCCGAAGTCGCCGATGATCTCGTCATCGCCGATGCCCTCGAAGATCCAATCGCACTCGGAGCGGAAGCTGTCGGGCTCGCGCCGGTAGTAGGACGACACGTCGAAGCCGTAGGCCGTGAACGTGAGGCCGCAGACCTTGCTCGGGATGCGCCCCCGCGCCCGCCACATGCCGCCGAACTTGCCGTCGAAGGCGTTGTTGTACTCGCCGGGATTGGCGGTCCAGGCGCGGGTGCCGGCCTCGCCCTTGCGCACCTCGATGATGTTGCCGTTGTCGGGGTGGTACTGGCTGCACCAGTAGAACCCGTCGGCGCCGAGGTAGAGCCAGCGGCCGCCCTGGTGCTGGTAGGCCTCGTAGGCGTCGATCATGGCTTCGGACGAGTACTCCGGGTGCGAGCCGGTCAGCACCACGCGGTACTGGTTGAGCAGCGCGACGCCTTCGCGGTCCAGGTCCTCGTCGGTGTGCAGGTCGTAGTCGAAGCCCACGGCCTCCAGCCAGTCGGTGAGGTGCAGGTCGCCGTTGAGCTGCCAGAGCGAGGGCGAGAGCCAGTGCCGGTACTTCGGCCGCATGTTGAGGATCGGCCGGAGCCTCGACGAATAGCAGACGCCGCTACCGTCCGAGTGCAGCGAGTAGGTCGAGAGCCCGTACTCGCGATGCTCGTTGAGGTAGAGGTCGGAGGCCTGCATCAGCGGCACCTTGCCCGCCAGGAGCTGCGCCACCACTGAGTTGGTCGCCAGGTTGTCGTTGGAATAGGCGAGGTAGCTGTTGGTCGGGATGATGACCGCGACCTTCGCCGAGGGCTGATCCTTGGGCGGGCGTACCACGAAGGGGATGTAGTCCTCGGTCGCCGACGACTCCTCGCCGCCGATACGGAGCCTCGCGGCATAGAAGCCGCTCTTCAGTCCCTCCGGCGCGGTGAAGTTGAAGTCCGCGTCCCACCTGGCATCGTCGATATCGTCATCGTGGAAGTGGATCGCGCCGTATTCCTCCGGCGCATGGTGGTAGACGATCTCGTCGGCGGTCCAGTTGTAGCCGGTCATGCCGCGCGCCGGCAGGTTGATCGCGAAGCCGTTCAGCACGTTGGGCGAGGTATCGATGATGTAGGAGGATGCGATGCTCTTGGTGATGTTGGCCTGGAAGTCCCAGGCGCCGACCACCACGCGCCGCAGGTCCGCCGGGCAGCCCTTGAAGCCCCGCGCCAGCGCATCGATCTCGTGCTTGCCGAGCGCGGCGGCGGTGAGCCTGGGGCGGTCGATCTTGCCGTTGTAAGTGTCGCACTGCTCCGGCAGCCCCACCGGGGTCAACGCCTCCTTGTAGTGCGCGCCGCAGATCGAGCGGCCGGAGTCCGAGACCCTGGTCGATGCTGCCATGAGGAAGGGCGCGTCATTGGCGCCGGGTCCGGTGCTGCAGCTGTCCGAGACCTCGGCCGAGGTCTCCTCCGCCGGATGCAGCAGCGCCATGCCGAGGCCGCCGTTCGCCGACGTGACCACCGGCTCCTGATAGAGGTGCATCGCGCCGCTCTCTGCATCGTAGGAGGCGGCTGCGAGGTACCAGACCTTGCGCAGCAGCGGCTTGCCGCTCGAAAGCTTGTGCACGTGGTTGCCGTCGCCGATGCAGAGCGCGAGGCTGCCGTCGTCGTCGACGAAGAGCCCGTAGCCGGTGTCGTTCACCCACTTGGTCAGGATGCCCTGGCGGCCCTTGGTCGGCGTCGTCGGGAAGATGAATGCCTGGATGGTGAAGCTCGAGACGGACATGCGCTCGTCGTGCGGCACGACCACGTAGGAGCCGCCGTGGATCTTCTGGTTGCGCCCCGTGTGGTTGCCGTCGAACGGCGCGTCGATCTCTTCTTCCTTGTAGCCCGGCCCGTCGGGGTTGGTGTCGCCGTGTATCAGGCGGACGAGCTTGGCCTCGTAGTCTTCGCCCTTCTCGGAGTTCACATAGAACGTGATGTCATCGCCCGGACGGATCGAGTAGCAGTCGCTGTATCCGGTGATCCGCAGCATGTCGTGTCTCCCAACCGTGTGTTCGTCGAATTCAGAGGGGGCGTCTACGAGCCATAGCCGTAGAGCGCGAGCAGATCATGCACGCGCTTTACGAAGATCGCGTGCTCGCACGCGTCCTCGCTCGGATACGCCTCGTCCTCCAGGATCTTGACCGGCTCCCCGCGCACGCCGGAGGTGATGCCGATGCGGTATTCCTCGTGGGGCCTGGTGCAGATCCGCACGTACTTGCCGGTCATCGGCGCGCGCCGCAGCTTGTCGATCACCGTGATGAGATCGGGGCTGTGGCCGACGCCGGCCTTGCCCGCCTTGCCGGGCTTGCCGACCGGGTTGTTGCGGTGCTCTTCGATCAGCCGCGCCCGCGTCTCCGGGTCGGAGAGCAGCGGCAGCACATAGGTGCGCGTGATGAAGTCATCGGTCGAGGCCCGGCCCTGATCGAGCTGAATGCCGGTCTCTTCGGGGATATTCGGTCGCATCCTTTCCCTCCCTAACGCACGTCCCGCCTCTCCCTCAGCCGCCAGAGGCAGGACGGCCGACGGAACCGGCGGCAAATTGCCCCACGGTCTCAGCCATGACAAGGGCGGCTATTGGTATGACCTTTCGGTGCAAATTGCGGCCCGCGGTCGCTGGCGTCAGCGCCTGCGATCGGGGCGTTCCTGCCCGTTGAGCCAGCGCCAGATCCTGGAGATCCAGCCCTGCTTCCCTGCCGCCGCCTCGCTGGCCTTGGCGCGGCATTCCTCCATGACGTGGCGCGGCGTCAGCCGATAGGCGAGCCAGAGCGCGACCGCCGCCACGACGAGGTCGTCGAGCATCCCGAGCACGGGAATGACGTCGGGAATCAGGTCGACGGGGCTCGCGAGATAGGCCAGCAGGAGGATCAGCACCGCCTTGACCGGCCAGGGGGTCTCGGGGTGGCGGAACACCAGCCAGAGGGTGTGGACCTCCAGCGCAAGGCGCCGCGTGAGCCGGTCGAGGACGGCGATCAGCCCGTCGGCGACCTCGTCGGCCTTCGGCTTGTCAGGCCGCTCCGGCTCAGCCGGTGCCACGGTCGCGCTCGAGCGGCTCCCGGCTCTTGAGCAGCACGTAGAGCGCGCCGGCGCCGCCGTTGCTCTCGGGCGCGTTGGTGATGGCGATGATGTGCCGGCGCAGCGCCGGCTCGTTGAGCCAGCGCGGCACCATCTGGCGCAGCACGCCGCCCTTGCCGCTCGCGACCGAGCCCTTGCCGGTGATGACCAGCACGCAGCGGCGGCGCGCCATGCGGCTCTCCTGGATGAAGCCCTGGAGCGCGTCGTGCGCCTGGTCCTGGGTCCTGCCGTGGAGGTCGAGCCGCGCCTCGACCGGGAGCTGCCCGCGCTTGAGTCGCCGCGCCGTGCGCCGGTCGACGCCCGCTGGTATCACGGGGTCGAGCGCGGGGAGCGCGGGCTGCGGCGCCGGCGCCGGGCGCGCTGCGGGCGCATTCTTCACGCGCGCCTTGACCCTCTTGGGAGGCGGCGGCGAAGCCTCCTCCTCCGGCGCTTCAGCTTCTTCCGGCTCGACAATGGCGCGGGGCAGCGGCGTCACGTCGCGCGCGATGCGCTGCCAGAGTGCGGCCTCCTCGTTCCGTATGCGGCGGCCACCCTCGCTCATGACTCGCCGCCTTCTACGATCAGAATGTGCAGGCGGCGCGGCCCGTGCGCGCCGAGCGCGATGGTCTGCTCGATGTCGGCGGTGCGCGACGGCCCCGTAACGAGGTTGACCGTGCGCGGCATGAAGCCGCCGTCCGAATCCGACCCAGCTTCGGCCCGCAGGTGCGCCCAGCCCTCCTCGTAGGCGCCACCGATCCGCTCCGCCGGCAGCACCACGATGTGCGTCTCGGGAAGGAAGTTGAGCGTGGACGGGTGGTCGGGGCCGGAGGTCATCATCAACGTCCCGGTCTCGGCGAAGCCCATGACCGCGCCGGTCACGCCGACCCGGTCTGCTTCCTCCGCCCTGCCCCGGCGGATGGCGAGCATGGGCCGGTCTGCCCAGGGATAGGCGTCGAGCCCGGGATCGGGCGCCATCACCAGCGCCGGCGGCAGGTTGTGCTGCGCCAGGTAGTCGGCGACCGCACCGGGCACCGCTTCCGGGCCGGAGACGCGATCCACGGTCGCGAACACCGCCTCGGCCATCGAGGTGAAGAGCGCAACCTTCTCGTCCTGGTCAATGTCGGTTCGCGCCGGCACGAGGTTCGGCTGGGGCTTCGCCATGCGCTCGTCAAGCACAGCGCGCGCCGCCTCGTCCAGCGGCCCGCGGCCGAGCGAGCGGCGGATCGAGCCGAGAATGGCGTCGCGCCCGCCTGCCGCGCTCACGCCCGCCCCCCCTTGCGCCAGAGCGCGTGGAAGGTCGCGCCTTCGGGCGCCGGCAGGTCGCGCGCAGCGGTCCAGCCACTGGCAAGCGGAAGCTTCGTAAAGCGCCCGCGCCGCCGGCCCATCGCACCCAGCACGCGTATGCCGAGGCCGGTGAGGCAGCGGTAGAGCGCGGGCCGTCGGACGAGCCAGGCCCAGGCGCCGATCCCGGTGCGGATCGCGGCCGGGTTCAGCCGCCGCTCGAACTCCTGTTCCCTCAGCTTGCGCATCAGCCCCGGCAGCGGGATGCGCATGGGGCAGACCTCTTCGCAACGGCCGCAGAAGCTCGACGCGTTGGGCAGATGGCGCGCCTCTTCGAGGCCGATCAGGTTGGGCGTCAGCACCGCGCCCACCGGGCCGGGATAGACCCAGCCGTAGGCGTGGCCGCCCACCGTGCCGTACACCGGGCAGTGGTTCATGCAGGCGCCGCACTTGATGCAGCGCAGCACCTCCCGGAACTCGGAGCCCAGCATGCGCGAGCGGCCGTTGTCGAGCAGCACCACGTGGTAGGCCTCGGGGCCGTCGGCGTCGTCGGGCCGGCGCGGGCCGGTCGAGACCGTGGTGTAGGTGGAGAACTCCTGCCCGGTCGCCGAGCGCGCGAGCACCCGCATGATCGTGGTCGCGTCCTCCAGGGTCGGAACCACCTTCTCCAGCGTCGCGATCACGATATGGGCGCGCGGCAGGATTTGGGTCAGGTCCCCGTTGCCCTCATTGGTAACGATGGTGGACGACCCGGTCTCCGCGATCAGGAAGTTCGCGCCGGTGATGCCCACGTCGGCGGCGAGATAGCGCGGACGCAGCACCTCGCGCGCCTCCTCCACCAGCTCCTCGACGCGCTCGAGCCGGCGGGTGCGGCCGAGCGGCGTGTGCTTCTCGTGAAAGAGATCGGCGACCTGATCCCGGGTCTTGTGCACCGCCGGCGCGATGATGTGGCTCGGCCGCTCGTCGGCGAGCTGCACGACGTATTCGCCGAGGTCGGTCTCCACTGGCTCGATGCCGTGCTCTTCGAGGAAGGGGTTGAGCTCCATCTCCTCGGCGATCATGGACTTGCTCTTGGTCACGGTCTTGGCGCCGGCCTCCTGGCAGAGCCCGAGGATGACCTGGCGCGCATCCTCGGGCGTCTGGCACCAATGCACTGTCCCACCCGCCGCCGTCACCTGCGCCTCATACCGCTCCAGATAGTGATCCAGATGGGCGAGCGTGTGGTCCTTGATGGCGCGCGCCTCGTCGCGCAGCGCCTCGAACTCCGGCAGGCGCTTCGCGGCCTCCACCCGCTTGACCTGAAAGCCGCCCTGGAAGCGCGCGAGCGAGGTTTGCAGATCGGCGTCCTGCAGGCCGGCGCGCGCGTTGGCGACGAAGGTGCGGCTGGTGGCTTCCATGGCCCGGGGCACTTGCGCGGCCCTCAGCGGCCCCGCGCCGGCTCGCCGATGGCCGGGCGGTCGGTCATGCCCGCCAGCACCTCGGCGACATGGCGCGCCTTCACGCCCGAGCCCTCGCGGCTCAGCCGGCCGGCGATGTTGAGCAGGCAGCCCATGTCGCCGGCGAGCACCGTGCCGGCGCCGGTGCCGGCGATGTCCTTGGCCTTGTCCGCCACCATGCGGCCCGAGATGTCGGGGTACTTGACGCAGAAGGTACCGCCGAAGCCGCAGCAGACATCGGGCGCCGAGAGCTCGGCAAGCTCAAGGCCATCGACACTCGCAAGCAGGCGCCGCGGCTGTGCCCGGACCCCGAGCTCACGCAGGCTCGAACACGAGTCGTGGTAGGTGACGGTCCCGTTGTGGCTCGCATCCACCTCCTCGACGCCGCACTCGTCGGTCAGAAACGAGACCAGCTCGAACGTGCGCGCGGCGAGGCGCTGGGCGCGCGGCTCCCAGTGAGGATCACCGGCGAAGAGCGCCGGATAGTGCCGCTTGATCATGCCGGCGCAGGAGCCCGACGGCGCGACCGTCGCATCGAAGGGCTCGAAGGCGGCGATCACGTCCCGCGCGATGGCCTTCGTATCGGCGCTGTCGCCGGAGTTGTAGGCGGGTTGGCCGCAGCAGACCTGCGCCCCGGGCACGACCACCTCGCAGCCCGCGCGCTCCAGCAGCTTCGCCGCGGCGAAGCCCACCGTCGGCCGGAACAGGTCGACGAGGCACGTCACGAAGAGGCCGACCCGGCGGGGCGATGCGGGCATGGACGGCTCGAAATCGTGGAAAACAGACGGGGGAGGTTAATCGAGGTGCGCGCTCACGTCGAGACCGCGGGGCAGGAGCAACCAGTAGCGGCCCTGATGCTTCATGCGCCCGGCGACCGCGCCGGCCTCCGCGCCCGTGCCCCAGAAGACGTCGCCGCGCACCGGGCCGCGGATCGCGCCGCCCGAGTCCTGCGCCACCATGAGGCGCCTGAGCGGGCGATCCTCCCTGGCGGGATCGGGGTCGGGCGCCGCGCTCTCCAGCCAGATCGGCACGGTCATCGGCACAAAGCGGCGGTCGACCGCGAGCGAGCGCCCGGCGGTGAGCGCCACGCCCTGAGCACCGACCGGGCCATCCGCCGCCTGCTCCTCCTCGAGCCAGCGGAAGAACACGTAGGACGCGTTCTCGTGCATGACCTCGGACGCGCGCTCGGGGTTCGCAGCCAGCCAGTCGCGAATCGCCGGCATCGTCACGTCCTCGCGGCTGAGCGCGCCGAGATCGACCAGCCGCCGGCCGATGGCGAAGTAGTTGTGCCCGTTGGTGGCGGCGTAGGCGAGGCGGCGGCTCGTGCCGTCCTCGAAGGCGATGCGGCCTGAGCCCTGGATGTGCAGGAAGAAGGCGTCGACGGGGTCGTCCACCCAGACGAGCTCCAAACCCTCCTCCGTCAGCGCGCCGCCGTCGATCTCGGCCCGCGTCGCGTAGGGCTCCAGCGCGCCGTCGGTGACCCGGCCGGCGACGCGCTCTCCGACAAGCGCGGACCGGAACAGGCCGAGATCGACCGTCACCAGATCGTCCGGACGCGCGTAGAGCGGCACCCCGTAGCGTCCGCCGGCCCGCGTGGCGCCGCGCAGCTCGGGCTCGAAGTAGCCGGTGAAGAGGCCCTCGGCCTCCGCGCCGTTCAGCGCCTCGTAAGGCGCGAAGCGTGCCTCGAAGAAGGCGCGGGCCTGGGCGGCGCCCTTCAGCCCAGCGGCATCGGCACAGACCGCGCGCCAATCGCCGACGCGCCCGCCCAGCGGCGCGATATCCAGCGGCTCGTCGTCGGCGCGCTCCTCGAGCGACGCACACGAGCGCTGCAACGCCTGCAGCGCCGCGCTCAGGTCGTCGGCTTCCCAGCCCGGCAGGTCGTGGAACGAGACCGGCCGCAGCACGAGCCGGTCAGGCTCGGGTCGCTCGGGTTGGGGGGCGCAGGCCTGCATGAGAATCGGGGCCAGCGCCAGCAGCCACGACCAGCGCCGAAGTCCGGCGCTCAATTGGGGATGCTGGTCTCGATCAGCGACCAGTTGGGATCGGACGAGCGGGTGTTGCGGGCGAAGGTCCAGATGTCGGTAACCCGCTCGATCAGGCTGGGGTCGCCGCCGACCTCCTCGCCGTCCTTGTCGCGCACCACGTTGATCTGCTGGCTCACGAACTTCACCGTCACCCGCGCGGTGCTGGAGCGCATCTCGGCGGCGATGATCTCGGCTGCATCGAGGGCGACGATAGTGGTCTCCTGAATGTGGCCGTCCGCCATACGCTCGCGGATGGCTGCCGCGAACTCGTCATAGACATCGTCGCCCAGCAAGGGCCGGAGCGTCGCCGTATCGCCCTGGGCAAAGGCCTCCACCACCATCTCGAAGGCAGCCTGCGCGCCCGAGACGAAGCGCTTCGGCGAGAATTCGTGGTCCGCTCGCCTGATCTGCTCGAGGCCGGCCCTGAGCCCGCCGATTGCCTCGTCCTGGTCCGCCGTCGCGTCCCGCGCCGGCGGCTCCATCTGCGCTGCGAACGCCGGGCTCGGTGCGGCTGGCTCCGGCTCTTCGTCCTGAGGAGCCGCATCCTGCGGCGCCTCGCGCACGGGCCGGGTGCGATCCGGCAGCTGGACGACCTCGCCCTGGCCCTGGCCCTGGCTCGGTCCCTGACCCTGGTTTTCCTCAGGGGGCTGGTCGGTCCGGGCGAAACGATCGGGATGGCGCTGGCGATGCTGGCCGGTTCGCCGACCGAGGACGCCGCGCAGCCTGAGAATGATAAAGATCGCGATCAGCGCGAAAAATATGATGTCGTAGAACTGAAATCCGTCGGACATGTCCCGAACCTTGTGGGCAGGCGGCCTTCCGTCGCAAAATGGCTGCCGAATCCGGCCAGCGAACTCCGGGCCCTCGTCGGCGGCGCTCGCCGGCAACCCCGGCGTGAGCGACGGTCCCGCCGAAGCCCGGCGCGGGGAGCCGACATAGTGCAAGATAGGTAGAGCGCCGCGCGAGCGCAAGCACGGAGCACACCGTACTTTATGCCGCTTCTTCTGCTGTTGCTGGCGATTCCGGTCGGCGAGGTGTTTATCTTCCTCGAAGTCGGGAGCGTCATCGGGACTTGGCCGACCATCGGGCTGATCATCGGCACCGCCGTGGTCGGCGGCATGATCCTGCGCTGGCAAGGGCTCCAGACCCTGGCGCGGGCGCGCCAGCAGCTCGCGGCGAATCGTCTGCCGGTGGCCGAGATGGCCGAGGGCGCGGCGCTGGCGCTCGCGGCGGTGCTGCTGCTCACGCCCGGCTTCTTCACCGATGCGCTGGGGACTCTGTTGCTGCTGCCGCCGCTCCGCCGTAGTCTCCTGCGCCGCCTGCTGGCCCGTTTCGCGCCGCACGCACGCCATGCCGGCTCCGATGCCGGCCCGGCGTCGGCCGCCGATGGCGGGCGGGTGATCGACGGCGAATACACAGTGCTCGACGAGACACCCGAACCCGGCCCCCCGAATGTGCGCCCCCAAGGAGAGCGATAATGGCTGACGAGACCGGCACCAAAACTCCAGTACCCGCGTCGGCCGCCGCTGCGGGCGCAGGAAACGCGCAAGGGGCGCAGGAAACACGTCCGCAGCTCGGGATACAGACCCAGTACGTGAAGGACCTTTCGTTCGAGAACCCCTCCGCGCTGGAGCGGCCCCCCGAGGCGGAGCGCTCGCCGCAGATCACGGTCAACGTGCAGGTCGAGGCGCGCCGGCTGAACCAGCAGACCTTCGAGGTCGTCCTGCAGATCACGGCGCACGCCAGCCACGAAGAGACGCCGGTCTTCCTGGTGGAGCTGAGCTATGCCGGGGTCTTCAACTTCATCGACATCCCCGAGAACGCGATGGAGCCGGCGTTGCTGATCGAGTGCCCGCGGCTTCTCTTCCCCTTCGCGCGGCGCATCGTCGCCGACGTCACCCGCGACGGCGGCTTCCCGCCGCTCCTGCTCGCGCCGATCGACTTCCTCGCCCTCTATCGCAACCGACAGCAACAGGCGGCTCAGGCGCAGGCGTCCGAAGCAGTGGGCGCGGAGGCGCGGCCGCCCGAGGCCGAGCCGACCTTCGTCGAACCGGCCGGGGTCGTGCCCACGGTCGACGGCGGGGGTGGGGATTAGCCCGCAGCGCTCACCGCGAGGTTGAGCCGTTCAGGGAGACGGGCCGGCTCTCTCCCTGCTCAGAACCTCATGTTAAAGGTAAGGAAGAAGGTGCGCCCCCAGCCGGCTGCGGTGGGTCCGTCGGTCGCGGAGGGGTTCGCGGTGTTCGTGGAGAGCTTCGCGTCGGTAACGTTGTATACGCCCGCGGTCACTCGCGTGTCCTCGAGGCCAAGCGGCGCTCTCCAGTCGAGCGTCAGGTCGTGGCCGGTCCAGGACTTGAACCGTCCATCGCCCCGTCGGTTCTCGATCTCGTCGCGGTAGTTGATGGCCCAGAAGGCGGTAAGGTCGCCGCGCCCGACTGAGGTCACGATACGCACGGCGTTGCGCGGGAGCGGGTACGGCTGTTCCTCGCCTGCGATGTGCTCCTCGCTGCTGGTGACGTAGCGCCAGAACCCACGCATTGCGACGAAGCCCCAGTCGGTCTCCGCGCGGGCTCCGAACCTGGTGTTGACTCCCGAGATCTCGACTTTGACGATGTTCGCGAAGCTGTCGTGGATGGTGATGTCTCCGGCCGCGCGCTCGATGCAACCCTCGCCGCCGCCCGGCGGACACTCGGGGTGGTTCAGTATCGCCCAGGTGGCGTCATGCTGCCCCG
>JAPPNV010000247.1 GCA_028818565.1 Rhodospirillales bacterium
AGTTCGTGTAGAAGAAGAAGATCATCGACTGCCGGCGGCTGTCGTTCGCCTTGTCACGCGGCGGATTGATGACCCGGTGCAGGGTGGAAACCCACATGTCGTTGGTCCACATCTGCATCTGGTCGCCGAGATTGATGCTGAAGGCATTGGGCACAACCGGCACGTCCACCCACTCGCCGTCTCGGTTCATGGCCTGGAGGCCGCCGGGCTTGTCTTCGATCCAGCAGATCGTGCAGGCGCCGAAATCGGAATGCGCGCTGGCGCGGAACTGGTTCTCCAGCGGCGGGGCCGGCTGGTCAGGGTAGTTGAGCACCCGGAACTGGCTGACGTGCTTGTCGACCCGCGTGTCGAAAAAGTCTTCGCCGAGGTCGAGGGCGCAAGCGAAGATTCGCATGAGCGTGAAGGCAAGCTGCTCCATCGCGTCCCAGTACGCGATCCACGTCTCCTTGAGCTCGGCAGGACGCGCAGGCCAGCGATTCTCGACGAAGTGCTGGCCGGCCTCGGCGCAGAAGTAGTAGGGCTCGTCCGGCACGAACGGCGGGCCGACGGTCAGCGATTCCTTGAGGTCGCCCGGTCCGCGCTCGCCGCGGCTTTCGGCCAGACACTCCTTCAGGGCCGGGCTGTAGCCCCTGATGACGTCGTCCGCCCAGCGCTCGATCGTCATCTTCTCTTCCAGCGGAAGATCGAAGAAGCGCCGGCTGATGTCGTAAGTCGCCTCGGTCAGCGACGGGTCGACCCCGTGGCCGGTGATGACGAAGAAGCCGATGTCCTCGCACGCCTGCCTGACCTCGGCCGCTACCCGCGCTTTGCCGTCGCGGTTGCCGCCGAGGAACGGCGCGATGTCGATAACGGGAACCTGCTGAAGGGTCATGGTTTTGCCTTCGCGTCCCGAAAGTTGCGGAAGCTTGCCCGCTCGCGCGTTAACCCGTCAAGGCGCAATCGTGCCGCAGTGGGCGGCGGTCAATCGGT
The DNA here is from genome assembly GCA_028818565.1 of Rhodospirillales bacterium. Lineage (GTDB taxonomy): Bacteria > Pseudomonadota > Alphaproteobacteria > UBA828 > UBA828 > WTGU01. The sequence continues at coordinate 970 of JAPPNV010000247.1, forward strand.
GTCGTTCTCGATTTGTGGGAGAGAGCGCACGTAGGCGAGGATCGCGCTGAGGTCCTGGCGATCCATCGTGTCGTAGCGCTCGTAGGGCATGGGCGGGCCAAGCTCGTCGCCATCGGGCCTGAGCCCCTTGGTCAGCGCCGTGCGCATCTTGCGGCTGTTCCAGCGGCCGAGCCCGGTGCCCCAGTCCGGCGTGATGTTGCGGGCCACGGTCTCGCCCCAGGGGCCTTCCATCTCGTGGCCGCCGGCGCCCAGCATGTTCTCGTAGTCCCGCCAGCCGTCCTCCATGGGCGTATGGCAGTAGACGCAGTTGGCGATGGGTCCGGCGAGATACTCGCCGTAGGCCCCGAGATCGTAATACGCGACCTCGGGCACCTCGCCGAGCGGCGGGCCGTAATCGGCGGGCAGATCGATCTCGTACTCGGAGGCCGGCACTTCGTTCCTGATCGGCGGGATCGAGCGCAGATAGGCGACGATCGCCTGCGCGTCCTTGTCCGAAATGCCGCGGTATAGCCTGATCGGCATGGCGGGACCGATGATCGAGCCGTCCGGCCGTTTGCCCTCGCGGATCGCGACGATGATCTCCTCATCGCTCCAGTTGCCGATTCCGGTCTCGGGGTCGGGCGTGATGTTGGACGCGTAGGCCGTGTAGTCATCCTCCTCGAACCTGAGACCGCCCGCCATGTGCATGTCGGCGATCTGGCCGTCCTCATCCCACGGCGTGTGACAGACCGGGCAGGCGGCCATGCTCTCCATCAGGTATGTGCCCCGCTGGAGAGGGGTCTCGGCGGCGCTCGTCCCGGCGAGCAGCACCGTCGCCAGAATGACCGAAAGGGTCGCTGGTATCGTCTTCATGGCGGCCTCCGACCGGTGGAGCCGCCTCCCCGCTTCTCGGGAAGCGGCACGTCCCAACGCAGCAACGGTAGCACGAGAGCACTGTCCGAAGCTTGTCTGCAACCACATCGGGATGCGCGTGCCGCACGGCAGATCCGCCTTCTTTCCACCTTCTCTTGCCCCAGCCGCCGCGCTATTCTTCGCTGGCAACGAATTCGACCGGCCCGATTGTGCGGCCAAGAACAAGCGATCGATTCGCACGACGGGACCCTGCAGGAGGCGATCGATGACCAAGCCAGTGCTCAACTTGACCGGCGATCCCAGGGATCGCGGCCGCGCTCACGGCGAGATCATGTCGAAGGAGATCGGCCAGAACCTCGAGCGCTATCTCAAGCGATTCCAGATTCTGGGCTTCGAGAAGGATGCGCTGATGGCCGAATCGGCCAGGTGGGCGGAAGCGCTGAGGCCCAAGGACCCGATCTTCTGGGACGAGATCGACGGTGTGGTCGAGGGCTCGGGCCGCAGCCTGGAGGAGATCACCCTCCTCAACGTGCGCTACGAGATGCTCGTCAACATGATGAAGAGCAATGCGCAGGCGCAGTTCCAGCCCACTGCGATGGACGCCTGCACCTCGTTCGCCGTGCTGCCCGAGCGCTCGAAGAACGGCGACACCATGATCGGCCAGAACTGGGACTGGGTGAGGGACATCAACACCGTGGTCTCCCGAGTGCAGCGGGACGACGGGCCGGACTTCATCCACATCGGCGAGGTCGGCACCATCGGCGGCCTCCAGGGCGTCAACGAGAACGGCATCGGCGTGGTCATCAACGCGCTGCTGACGCCTGAGGACGGCAAGTACGAATACGAGAAGCCCTACCGCATGCGGGTGCGCGACATCCTGAACGCCCGCAACATGCAGGAGGCAATCCTCGGCGTCTGCGGCACCAACCGCTCGGTATCGATGAACTTCCTCATCGCCCATGAGGACGGCATCGCCATCGACATCGAGACCAGCCCGGACAAGGAGGCGTTCATCTATCCCGACGACGGTCTGCTCACCCACTCCAATCACTTCTGCGAGCTGGACGTGGAGTCGGAGGTGGTGAAGCTCTGGCCCAACACGATGTACCGCCACGTGCGCCTGGAGCGCCTGCTGCGCCAGTCGCAGGAGCTCGATTCGGAGACCATCAAGTCGGCGATGGCGGACCACTTCGCCTATCCCCACTCGATCTGCGCGCACTATGACGAGGACGAGGCGGAGACGCTGCGGCTGCAGAGCAACCACTCCATCATGATCTCGCTGAAGCACCGGGCGCTCCACATCACCGACACGCATCCCTGCGAGTCCGACTACGAGGTATACCCCCTCGCCGCTTGACCGAGCGTCGGCGCTCCGGCTTCGGCGGTATCCGCCGGTGCCGGAGCAGCCGCGTCGCCCGGGCCTGCGGCCCGGTACTTTCGAATCGCCCTAACCTCGCCGGACGTGCGCTTCCGCCGGCGACCCCAAGAGACGGAGATGGCCCGTGATGGACGATGCCAGCAGCAGACCCGATAACGGCGGCAGCGAGAGCGCCGCGCCGATCAGCAAGCCGAACTCTCTCGGCGCGCGCAACGTGGCCCACGTCGCCCACGGTTACGGCAATCTCGACGCGCTCGAGAGGACCCCGCCGCTGGTGGTCACCCGCGGCAGCGGGGTCTCGATCATCGACGAGGAGGGGCGCGAATACATCGAGGGCGTCGCCGGCATGTGGTGCGCCAACTTCGGGTTCAGCGAGAGCGAGCTGGTCGATGCCGCGATCGAGCAGTTCCAGGCGCTGCCCTACTACCACTCGCTGATCGACAAGACGACCGAGCCCATGGGCCGCCTCGCCGAGAAGCTCAAGGGCTCGACCCGTGTGCCGATGGCCCGGGTCTTCTTCGCCAACTCGGGCTCGGAGGCGAACGACACGCTGGTCAAGCTCGCCTGGTACTACCACAACGCCATCGGCAAGCCGGAGAAGAAGAAGATCATCTCCCGCTTCATGGGCTTCCACGGCGTGACCTGCGGCGCGGCGAGCGTCACCGGCATTCCGCAGATGCACATGGACTTCGACCTGCCGGTCAACGACCGCTTCCTCAAGACCGATTGCCCGCACTTCTACCGCTACGGCGAGCCGGGCGAGAGCGAGGAGGACTACGCCTCCAGGCTCGCCAACAACCTCGACGAGCTGATCGTGAAGGAAGGGCCCGAGACCGTCGCGGCCTTCTTCGCCGAGCCCGTGATGGGCGGCGGCGGCTGCATCGTGCCGCCCAGGACCTACTTCGAGAAGGTGCAGGCGGTCCTCGACAAGTACGAGATTCTGTTCTTCGCCGACGAGGTCATCACCGGCTCAGGCAGGACCGGCAACTGGCTGGGGTCGGAGACATTCAACATCAGGCCGGACGGCCTCTCGCTCGCCAAGGGGCTGGCCAGCGCCTACCAGCCGATCTCGGCGGTGATGATCAACCAGAAGCTCTACGACGCGATGCTCGCCGAGAGCCGCAAGCTGGGCTTCTTCGCCCACGCCTTCACCACCACCGGCCACCCGGTGGCGGTCGCCGTGGCGCTCCGCTGCCAGGAGCTGATGGAGGAGCGCGACGTGCTCGGCAACGTGCGCCGCGCGGGCGGTCTGCTGCAGGAACGCATCCGAGGCTTCGCCGATCACCCGCTGGTGGGTACCACCCGCGGCGTCGGCATGATGGGCGCCATCGAGCTGGTGGCGGACAAGGAGACCCGGCGTTCCTTCGACCCCTCGTTCGGCGTGAAGACCTATGCGGTGGACCGCGCGCGCGAGCACGGCCTCATCATCAGAAGCGCGCTTGCCGGCGACAGCCTCGCCTTCGCCCCGCCGCTCGTGATGACAGAGGCCGAGGTCGAGGAGATGATGCGCCGCTTCACCCTGGCGCTGGACGACACCACCCGCTGGATCGAGGAGAACGGCCTGAAGACGAAGCAGGCGGCTTAGCCGCCGCCGTTCCCCTCGCCCATGCAGCGCGGGATCTTATTCTCGAGCGTTTCAGTCAGGAACCGTCTCACTGTGACTCCCAGGGCGGCGACGAGATGGTGCCGTCAGTTGATATCGGTGGCGGCGACTCGGAGCCTGCCGCCGCTGGCCGAACGCGGTTGTCGGATGACGATGTCCACGTCGCGACCGAGCGTGGTCAGCAGGCGAAACAGGCGCTCCAGCGAGTACGCGCGAAAGTCACCGCGCAGCAGCCGCGACACATCGGGCTGCGACAGGCCGAGCAGTCGAGCGGCCTCGGTTTGGGTGATGCCGCGCTGCCGGACGATGCCGTCGATACGGTTGACGAGTTCGGCCTTTAAGAGGTGCGCATCGGCGTCCGGGAGTTCGAGGTCGGCAAAGACATTGCCGCTGCCGCATTCGACTGTCGGGTCCGGGTTGCCCATGGTTCTAGTCTCCGCCATGTGTGTCACGGTAGTGCCGCTCGGCAGCCCTCAACCGTCGCCGAACCACATCGAGCTCCCGCTTCGGCGTTGCCGCACCCCGCTTGGCCTTCTTCTGGAAGGCGTGCAGGACATAGACCGCCGCCTCGAATCGGACCGTATAGACCGCCCTGAAGGTGTCACCGTCATAGCGCGAGACGACCTCGAGAACGCCGGAGCCGAAGCCCTTGAGCGATTTCGCGTCGCGGTGACGGAGACCGGCCTGGGCCTGGTAGATCGCGAAGCCCACGCGTGCTCGCACGGCCTCCGGAAAACGCTTCAAGTCCACCTTGCTCGAAGCGACCCATTCGACTGGCCTCAGCGTGTCACCACTCATTCAGCATTATAGTGATTTCGCCATAACTGCGCAAACCAGTGCCCACGCCGGACCGCCGTCGCAGCGGCGCGATGCGTCGCGACAAATTCAAACGTTACTTCTCAGCCTGCCGGGGTGAAGCCGTACTCCGACTTGAGGTCCGCCGTCAGCTTGTCGAGGCCGCGGGAGAAGCGGTCGATCACGTCGTCCACCTGCGCCGGTGTGATCGAGAGCGGCGGCGCAAACGAGGTCGAGTTGTGGCCGAAGAAGCCGCGCGTGATCAGCTTCTCCTCAAGGCAGAGATCGAAGAGCCGGTGTGAACAATCCCACTCCAGATCGAGCTCTTCCTTCGTCTCCTTGTTGGCCACCAGCTCGATCGCGAGCATCAGGCCGTCGCCTCGAATCTCGCCCATCAACGGGTGGGGGCCGACACGCTCCTCGAGCTGCTGCTTGAAGTAGGCGCCGGTCGACGCCGCGTTCCCCACCATGTCCTCCTGCTCCATCAGCGCGAGGTTGGCGTTGGCGGCGGCGCAGGCCAGCGGGTGGGCGCTTGCGGTGTGCCCGTGGGCGAAGATCGGGATGTCCTTCGAGCCCTCGTGCAGCACCTCCCAGACGCGGTCCGAGATCACCGAAGCGGAGAGCGGCACGTAGGCGCTGGTGATGCCCTTGGACAGCGTGATCAGATCGGGATCGAGGCCGTATTTCTCGGTCGCAAACCAGGAGCCGAGGCGCCCGAACCCGGTAATCACCTCGTCGGCGATGAAGAGCACGTCGTGGCGCTTGAGGACCGCCTGAATCTCCTCGAAGTAGCCCTCGGGCGGCGCGACGCAAGCGGCGGCTCCCATCACAGGCTCTGCAATGAAGCCGCAGACGGTCTCCGGCCCCTCCTGGATGATCAGCTCTTCCAGGGCGGCGGCCATGCGCTTGGAAAAGTCCCGCTCGCTCTCGCCGGCCTCGCCTTCCCAGAAATAATGCCCCTTCTCGGTGTGCAGGAAGCCCGGCAGCGGCAGCCCGAAGGCCTCGTGCATGAGCGGCAGGCCCGAGAGGTTGGTCGCGATCCCGGTTACGCCGTGATAGCCCATGCTCCGCGCGATCATCTTGCGCTTCTCGGGCTTGCCGCGGCAGCGCTGATACATCCAGGCAAGCTTGACGTTGGCGTCGTTCGCCTCCGAGCCCGAACTTGCGTAGAGGATCCGGCTCATATTGTCCGGCAGAATATCCATGAGCCGGTCACTCAGCCTGATCTGCTGCTCGTTGGCGTGACCCGCCATGGTGTGGAAGTAGGGGAAGCTGCGCGCCTGGTTGGCGATCGCCTCGCCAATTTCAGTCCGCCCGTAGCCCGCGTTGACGCAGAAGAGCGAGGCCATGGCGTCGATATAGGTGTCGCCCTTGTTGTCGGTGACGTAGATGCCGTCGCCGTCGGCGATGATGTGCGGGCCGGTCTTCTCGTGCTCGTGGATCGGCGTGAAGGCGTGGAGCGTCGTCTCCACATCCATTTGCTCGAGGCTCAGATTGGTTGCGGCTTGCCCTTCCATCGGTCCCTCCCTTTCGCGCCTGGCGTCCATCCGCTGCGCGGGCCGGCGTCGATGCTAACCGACACGCCACACCGAGTCATGGCGGCTTCGACGATCGGTCTCACCGCCGGTTGCGATTCCCGGCGTCGGCGGCATAGCCTTGTCTCGTGGCGACACCTGCAGGGCTGCGACGGAAAACGACGCGGCCTCTCGTGCGGCAATTTCCGAACACGAATCCCGCTCTGAGCCGATGGCGTCGAAACTCGTAACGGTCTTCGGGGGATCGGGATTTCTGGGCCGCCAGATCGTCAAGTGCCTGGCCGATGCAGAACGCCGTGTGCGTGTGGCCGTACGCCACCCGGACCGCGCAACGTTCCTCTCCGGGTTTGGCCCGGATGGTCGGATCGAGTTGGTGCAAGCCGATGTCTGGGACGAGACGACGGTCGCGCGAGTCGTGGAGGGGTCGGCCTCGGTGGTCAACACCGTCGGTCACTACGTCGAGAAGAGCGGCGCGACATTCGACAGGGTCCACGGCCAGGGGGCCCTGCATGTGGCCCGACAGGCGAAGCAGGCGGGGGCCGAGCGGCTGGTTCACATCTCGGGAGTGGGCGCCGATCCCGGATCGCCCTCACCCTACGTTCGCGCCCGGGGGATTGGAGAAACGCTCGTCAAGGAGGCATTCGACGACGTGACGATCCTGCGTCCGAGCGTGATATTCGGTCCGGGTGATTCCTTCCTCAACACGCTCGCTCGCATGACGCAGCGCTCTCCGGTCATGCCCTTGTTCGGAACGGGGAGCACCAGACTGCAGCCCGTGTTCGTGGGCGACGTCGCCGAGGCCTGCGTAAGGGTGCTGGCCGAGCCCTCCACGCGTGGCAAGATGTACGAGCTCGGGGGGCCGAGGGTTTACGCGTACAGGGAGCTGGTGCGACTGGTGCGCGAACGGGTAGCCGGGCGAGCGCTCATGGTCCCGGTCCCCTTCCTTGTCTGGGACGCTCTGGCGGCCGTGATGGCAGCGCACCCCGAGCCGCCGCTGACTGGCGATCAGGTAACTCTGATGAAGCGAGACAATGTCGTCGGCGGGCAGGCGCCAACCCTGCACGACCTGGGCATTCGCCCGGTCTCGGTGGAGGAGGCCATGCCCGCTTGCATTGACGCGGTGCCTTCCTGATACACGGGTGACCGCCTCCGGCCTCCTCAGATCGGCGAAGTGACCGGTTCAAGAACCTCGAAGTCACGGCGCACCACCCAGTCGGGACGCCGCGAGCGGCCGTGCTTGTTGTCAATCGCGTTGTAGGTGATCGAGGCGAGCGTGCGCGGCCAGGGCGACATGTTTGGCCCCGAGCCATGGACGATGTTGGTGTGGGCGAAAATCACCGATCCCGGGCCGCCCTTCGGCGCTTCGATTCCTCCTTCGCCCACGAGCCTGGCGACGACCGCCTCATCCGCCGCCCGCAGCGGGTAGCTGGTAGTCGAATCGTCCACAGCGGTCTCGTAAGCCGGCGCCCCGTGGCTGGCGGGAATGAGCATCAGCGGTCCGTTGAATTCCCGCACCTCGTCGATGAAGACCAGCACGTTGACCAGGCGCGGCTCGGGCATCGCGTCATCGTGGAAATAGGTCGGGAAATCCTGGTGCCATTGCCAGACCGCGCCATGGAACGGTCGCTTCATGTTGATCACGCACTGGAACAGGTAGATCTCACGCTCCAGAAGTTGACGAACCGGGCCGAGGAGCGCCGGATGTCGCACGAAACGCCCGAACAGATCGCTGAACGCCTGCGGGTTCATCACCGAGCGCACGGTGCGGCCGTCATTCTCCAGGATGACCTCGTCGCGGGTGAGCCGGCACAGCCCGTCGAGCTCGTCCCGCACCCGGGCGATCTCCGCCCCCGAAACGAGATGCGGCACGAACACGAAGCCCTCGTCGCGGTAGCGGGCGCACTGCTCCTCGCTCAGCCGAGGGAGATCGGGATGGCTCGTCATGGGCTCTCGCTTCGGAGCGGAGCCGATCCGGCCGCCCCGCCTGCTGCGTCGCGATAGTACGCGGGCAGTCGGCCGGAGAGCGCCATCGCCGTGTCGAGCGGCGTCATCCCGAACCACGCGGCAAGCTCATCCAGCCCGATCGCCGCGTCGCCTTCTCCGCCGAGCAGCCGTACCACATCGCCGACCGCAATGCGCTCGACATCGGTGAGATCCAGGACCATGTGCTCGAGCGACACCGCCAGGATCGGTGCCCGGCGGCCGCGTACCAACGCCTGCGGCCGGCTACCCGGCACGGGCCGAACCAGGCCCTGGGCGACGCCGATCGGCGCGACGGCGGTGCGTTGGCCGTGACGTATGCCGTAGCTCCCGCCGATCGCGATATCGCTGCCTTGCGGGTGATTCGAGACCTGTATCAGTCGGCTCCCAACCTCGGCGAGGAGAGGCCGATACGCCGAGAGGTCCGCGAGCGAATCATCGGCGAATGGCGAAAGGCCGTAGAGCAGGTGGCCGACGCAAACCGCATTGGCGTGGTCGGACAACCCGGCGGCGACGCAAGCACTCGCGCGTGCCTGGGTAACTGGCGGCACGAGACCACGCGCTGCGAGGCGCGCGAGCAGCGCATCGAAGGCGGCGAGCCTTTGCTCGGCCCAGTCGCGTCCGCGCGCGTCGCCGAACGGCAGATGCGTGTAGAGTCCCTGGACCTCAAGGCCCCGCATGGCGGCCAGTTCAGCGAGGAGGTCTTCGGCCGCCACAAGCGGCACCCCCAGCCGCCCCAGCCCGGCATTGACCTTGACGTAGACCTGAACCGCTTCCCCCGGCGGCGCCGCTCCAGCCGCAGCTTCGGCGCTTGCCCGGTCGACCACCGTCGGCACCAGCCCGGCGCCGACGAGGTCGGCCATTCCCGTCGGCAGCGCGCCCGCGAACATGACGACCGGTGTGCTCAGTCCCTCCGCGCGCAACCGGCAGGCCTCCTCGAAGGAGCCGGTCATGAAGGCCGCGAGCCCCTCGCCGTCGAGCGCCTGCGCCACGGGCGCCGCGCCATGTCCGTAGGCGTTACCCTTGAGCGCGGCGATGCAGGCCTGATCGGGCCCGATGCGACGGCGAATCTCCGCGAGGTTCGCGCGCAGCCGATCCAGATCGTAAACCGCCCAGCAGGGATGCGCGTCGTCTGCCATGCGACCGCCCTATCCAAACCATCAGCGCCCCATGCTAGCCAGACTCTCTGTCGGGGAGAAATCGCCCGAATCCATCCACAGACTTAGCCGAAGGCGCTATCTTGATCGCTCCCAGCCAAAGACTGGACCGGAGCTGGCAATGACGGCGCTCGAAGACCTGCCCTATACGATCACCGACCACGAAATCGTTGCCGAAGCCGACGGCATGCGCGTGCAGGTCATGACCATCGGCGCGGACGAGGAGGTTCCCTGGCACTACCACACGGCCGTGACCGACGTCTTTGTCGGCCTCGAAGGAACGGTGGTGATCGAGACCCGCGCGCCGCGCGCCCGCCACGAGCTTGAGCCCGGCAACCATTGCGTCGTGCCGCCCATGACCGCGCACCGGGTCTCCGGCAAGGATGGCCGGGGCTGCCGCGTCACCCTGGTACAAGGCGTGGGCGAGCACGATTTCAACCCGGTCGGCGGGGCCGCGGGCTAGGTTCACCGAAACGGTCCACGGCGGCGCACAGGACCCAAGTCGTCATGATTCGCACCCACGGTCGCTATCCCTACTCCAACATCACCACGCGCCCGGTCTACGACTGGCCGAACGGCACCCGCCTTGCCGTCTATGTCGCGGTCAACATCGAGCAGTTCAGCTTCGGTGAGGGCAAGGGCGCGGCCATAGCGCCGCCGGATCAGGCCAACAGCCACAGCGTCTATTCCTGGCGCGACTACGGCAACCGGGTCGGCATCTGGCGCCTGCTCGAGCTGTTCGACGGCTTCGACGTGCCCATCGAAGCCCAGATGAACCTCGGCGTCTACGAGCACTGCCCCGACATTCCCGAGGCCTTGCGGCAGCGCGGCCACGAGGTCCTGGGCCACGGCATCACCAACTCGGACATGCAGGAACACCTCGACGAGGCGGCCGAGGCCGCACTGATCGCCGAGGTCACCGAGACTATCGCGCGTCATGAGGGCAGCCGCCCGTGTGGCTGGATGAGCCCCTGGCTCTCCAACAGCACGCTCACCCCCGACCTGCTGCAGGAGGCGGGCTACCGCTACTTCATGGACTGGACCTGCGACGACCAGCCGATCTGGATGGCGACGCGCGCGGGCCGCATCCTGGCGATGCCCTATCCGGTCGAGTGCAACGACACCCGCAGCATCGTCTGGTACGGCCACACGGCGCGCGAGTTCGTGGACATGCTGATCGACGGCTTCGACGAGATGCTGGCGCAGAGCGAAGGGCAACCCCTGGTGTTCCCGATCTCGATCCACCCCTTCGTGATGGGCCGGCCTTATCGCGTGCGCCATCTGCGCCGCTTCTTCGAGCACATCGCGCCCCAGCGCGACCGAATTTGGCTGACGCGCCCGCGCGACATTTGCGCCCACATCGAGAGCCTGCCCCAAGGCACCGTGCCCGGCGACACGTGAGCCGCAGAGCGCCCCGCTACACGCCATCCGCTATCTGAAAGGAGACGCCACCGATGCCCGTCATTCGCGTCGAAGTCCCCTCCGGCACGCCCGTCGAGACGCAGAGAACCATCCGCACCGAAGTCAAGGCGGCGGTGCTCAAGACCCTCGCGCCCAAGCAGACCAAGTACGACTACGTCGCCGTGCGGGAGGTGGTCGCCGAGATCGGCGATGGCGTGCCCCTGGTCGAGGTCGACCTGCGGCCGGGCCGCGAGCCCGAGCGCAAGAAAGCGCTGGTCGACGCCATCGCCGAAATCCTGAACGATACGATGGCTGTAGACGCCGCCGACATCTACGTCGTATTCCGCGAGAACCCGGCGGAGAACCACTACTGCGGCGGTACGCTGCTTCCACCCTGGGTGCCAGCCGACGCATAGCCTCAAGAGTGTCGTTCGGCGTCCAATCTACGCGCCGAACGACGGTCAGTGGGTGAAGCGCGATTCCGTGTCTGCCGTGCCGAACTTGTCGCTGTCTTCGTCGCTCCACTCTTCGCCGGACGATTGGCTCTCGAATTTCTCGATCATGTAGTCGCCGGCGAGGATTGGAGGGTATTTCACCGGTTGACCGGGCCCGTGGCAGGTCGGCAGGCACTCGATCACCGCATCGTGGTTGGGCATGATGAAATGGCAGGCGGAGAGGCGCTCACCGGCCGCGAGCGGCGGGTTGACCACGCGATGCCGCGTGGACTTCCAGTGATCGTTGGTCCAGCGCATCAGGAAGTCGCCGATATTGACCACGAAGGACCCGGCAACAAACGGCACATCCACCCAGGCGCCGCTTGGGCTCCGCGCCTGCAGGCCACCCGGCTTGTCCTCGATCAGACAGATGGTGAGATTGTCGTAGTCCGAATGCTCGCCGGCGCGGAGCTGGCCCTCCTCGGGCTCCTCCCGCTGATCCGGATAGTTGAGCACGCGCAGGATGCTGAACCCCCGGTCGATCTTGTCCTCGAAGTGGTTCTCGGGCAGGTCGAACGCGATCGCCGCAAGCCGGTGCAGGTGCAGGCTCAGGTCGTCCAGGGCCCTGATGTACGCCTCGTATGCGGGGCGGAGCGCCGCCGGGTTCTCGGGCCACATGTTGGGCCTGAAGAGGGGCAGGGCCTCCTCCGTTCGGCAGGAGGGGTGGTCCGGCACCGCCAGCGGCCCGATCGAGAGGGATTCCTTCAGGTCCGGCGGCGTTTCCACACCGATCGTCGCCGACAGCTGCTCCGTGCCGACCGGTTCGTAGCCCCGGCTTCCCTTCTCCTCCTTCCGCTGCTTGATTTCGAGTTTCTCCTCGGACGGCAGGGCGAAGAACGCCTTCGATTCGCGTTGCACGCCCTCGATGAGCGCCGGGTCCACCTGGTGGCCCGAGACGAGGAAGAAACCGATGTGCTCGCAGGCGTCGCTGATCTCGTCCGCGACGCGCCTCTTGTCAGCGTGGCTGCCCCCGAAATAGGGGCCGATGTCGATCAGGGGAATTTCCGAGGGGGAGTTGGCCGGCATGGGAGCTCCTCGCGCCGTGCTTCACGCCTTCCACCGCGCGCACCGTCGCGTCCCGGCTGCCGAGGTGCAATCCGCGGGCGGCGCGGCGGCCATGGCTATACGGCAGCCTAGCCCGGATTTCTCGCTGCTGTCACGGCCTGGCTCCGGTTCCGCTACGTGCCGATGTCGATCTCGAAGTCGCCGTAGCGGTTGACCGTAAGCCGCTGATCCTTCCAGACGACCAGGGTCGAGCCCTCGGTCTCGATGATCGCGGTACCTGCTATACGGTTGCCGGGCTCGAGCCTCTCGCCGTCGAAGGTCTCGACCGGCTCGAAGCGCCCTTCATCGGGCAGGTAGGCGAGGCGGGTTCCCTTCGCCGCCGCCGAGGGATCGGGCCCTGCCGCCGGCAGCTCCTCCGGCGTCACCGCATCGACCCGTCCGACCGCCTCCACCCGGCAGGACACGAACTCCGCCGGATAGCCCTCCATCCGGTAGTGATAGAGCACGTCGTGGGCGTCCTCGAAGGCGGCGACGATGGCCTTCAGATCGTCCGCCGTCAGGGTCTCGGCCGAGGACACGGGCGTCTCGATCTCGTAGACCTGGCCGGAGTAGCGGGCATCGATGAAGCGGCTCAGCGTCATGTCCTCCGGCGCGATTCCCTCCTCCTCCAGCGTGCGGGTGAGCGCGCGCTCCATCTCGTCGTAGAGGGCGGAGAGCCTGGCGAGATCCGCCGCCTCGGCAGTGGTGTTGAAGGAGCGCACCAGGTTGTGCGTCACGTCCGCCCGCATCAGCCCCGACGCGCAGAGCACGCCTGGCCAGCGCGGCACGATCACGCGGGAAATGCCGAGCCTGCTCGCGAGCGTGCCGGCCTGCAGCGGCCCGGCGCCACCGCCCACCAGCAGCGTATAGGGACGCGGGTCGATGCCGCGCTCGACCGAGAGCAGCCGCATCGCGCCTGCGAGCCGGCTGTTCATTATTTCCATAATGCGGGCAGCGGCGCCGGTGAGATCGAGGCCGAGCGGCTCAGCGATCTTCTCCTGGATCGCGCCGTCGGCGAGCGCCGACTGAAGTGGTGTACGTCCGCCCAGGAAATAGTCCGGGTTGATGTAGCCGAGATGCACGAACGCATCGGTCAGCGTTGGCTCGGTTCCGCCCCGGCCGTAGCAGGCGGGGCCGGGATTGGCGCCTGCGCTCTGCGGGCCGACGCGAAGTGCGCCGCCCCCGTCCAGCCACGCGATCGATCCGCCGCCCGCACCGATGGTGTGAACATCGACCGAGGGGATGGAGATCGGCTCGGTATCGAGACGTTTCGCCCGGGTGATCGGAATCGAGCGGCCCGGCAGCACGCACACGTCGAAGCTGGTGCCGCCGGTGTCGATGGTCATGACGTCCGCGCTGTCGGTCAGCTCGCCGTAGTAGACGCCGGCGAGCGCGCCGCCCGCCGGGCCGCTCGCCACCAGCGGAAGCGGGTTTTTCAGGATGGCGTCGATCGTTGCGTGGCCACCGTTGCACTGCATCACCAGCGGCTCGCCCTTGAGGCCGAGCTCGTTCATCCGCGCACGGAAGCTCTCCAGATGCGCGCGGACCTCCACCATGATCCCCGCGCTGAGCACTGTGCAGAAGGTGCGCTCCCACTCGCGGATCACGGGCAGGACATCGACGCTGGTAAGCACCGGGATGCCGTCTCCCAGCTCCTCGCGTGCGATCTCCTGGGCGCGCCGCTCGTGCGCCGGATTGATGAACGACCAGAGGAAGGCGATGGCGACCGCCTCGACCCCTTCGCCCCTCAACGTCCTGGCCGCCTCGCGAACGTCCTGCTCCTCCAGAGGTGCAATCACCTCGCCGGCCTGATCGATCCGCTCGCGCACGGGCCGGCGCAGGTGGCGGTCCAGCAGCGACCACGGCGGCGGCGTGCGAAGGTTCCACCGGTCGGGCTTGTTGCCCTCCCGGAACCACAGAATGTCGCGGTGCCCGTGGGTGCAGAGCAGCCCCGTCTTCGGCAGGCGGCGCTGGACGAAGATGTTGGTGGCGGTCGTCGAGCCGTACACGAAGCGATCGCAGTCGCCGAGCAGCGCGGCGATATCGGAGCCGAACTTGGCGGCCAGCATCTCCAGGCCGTGGATCACGCCATCCGTCGGGTCCTCGGTGGTCGGCACCTTGGCCGACTGGACTGCGCGCCCGTTGGACGCGACGCAGTCCGTATGGGTTCCGCCGATGTCGATGGCGGCGACATAGGCCATGGACGGCTCCTCGTTGATCGTCCGCAGAGCGCGGGTGGGGGCTAACGGCCGTAGAGGTCGGGCGAGGAATCCTCGGCGGGGTCGCGGTCGAGGTCGGTGAAGGTATCGCGGTTGGTCATCAGGCTTTGGCGCAGCGTCGAGGTGCCGGGTTCCATCGGCGAGTTGAGCGGCGCGGGGCCGCGTTCCGCCTTGAGCCTGGCGCGGAGTGCTGCGGTCGCCGCTTCGTCCACCGCCAGGGTCTCGGCATCGAGCACCACGCCGTAGTCCTGGCGCGCTGCCTCGATGCTCACGATTTCATCGCGCGCGTCTTCGGCCACCGCGGCAGGATCGCGGTCGTAGGGGTCGCCGTAACCGCCGCCGCCGCTCGCGATCACCACGTATTCCCAGCCCTTGGGCAGCTGGAACTTACCGAGGCCGGAATAGAAATACCGCTCGTCGGGCTTCGCCGGATCGAAGGCGTAGACCGTGCCGCCGATGCCGCCGGAGCCGCCCACTGTCCCGTGGCTCAAATTGTTGTGCCCCCAGCAGGCCGTATAGACATCCATGGCGCTGGAGCCGTGCCCGGTGACGTGGGTGGTCACACCGGGACCGCCGCGCCATTCGCCGGCGCCCTGTGAATCGGTCTTGATCTCCTGCTGCTTGACCAGCACCGGATAGAGCCATTCCTCCATCTCCGTGCTCATGAAGGTCATGGCGCCGGCAACGC